>DGYN01000021.1 GCA_002398405.1 Caulobacteraceae bacterium UBA5005 | reverse complement strand
GTGTAGAGGATGAACAGCGGGTCTTCCGCCCCCATGGGTTCGGGCGGACAGTCGGTGGAGGCCTGGGCGCGGGCCTCGTCATAGGGGATGTCGCGGCCGGCGATCATCGGCACGGCGGCGCCGGTGCGCTTGACCACAATGACCGATTTGACGCCGGGGCAGGACTTCATGGCCTCGTCGACATTGGCCTTGAGGGGCACGATCTTGCCGCCGCGCAGACCTTCGTCGGCGGTGATGACCACCTTGGAATCGCAGTCCTGCACCCGGCCGGCGATGGAGTCGGGAGAAAAGCCGCCGAACACCACCGAATGGATGGCCCCGATCCGCGCGCAGGCCAGCATGGCGTAGGCGGCCTCCGGGATCATCGGCAGATAGATGGTCACCCGGTCGCCCTTTTCGACGCCCTGGGCCTTGAGCACATTGGCCATGCGGCAGACCTCGGCATGGGCCTGCGCATAGGTGATCTTCTTGGAGTCCTTGGGATCGTCCCCCTCCCAGATGAAGGCGGTATCGTTGGCGCGGTGCGGCAGGTGACGGTCCAGGCAATTGACCGAGACGTTTAGGACGCCGTCGGAAAACCAGCGGATGCGGAAATCGTCCCTGGCGTAGGAAACGTCCTTTACCGTCGTGAACGGTTTGATCCAGTCGAGCCGGGAGGCGACCTTGCTCCAGAAACCGTCGGGATCGGCCTCGACCGCCCGCCAGGCGGCCTCGTAGCCGGCCCTGTCCATGTGGGCCTTGGCCGCCCATTCGGGACGCACCGGGAAGACCAGATCCTCGCTCAAGACCGCACTCCTTAGACCCGTTGTTTTTCCTGCTTATGGCCCATGCGGGGCATGGAGGACAACGCTGTGGCCGGGTCGTACCCGGTGCTAGAAAGTTTAGTTATTGCAACAAACAGCATTGCGCCCGGTATCTCTTTGCCGATATGTTGCAGGGGTGAAACCTGAGAGACGGTAACACTCCTCCAACTTTCCAAACCCCGCGCCTTGACGGCGCGGGGTTTTTTTCAGCCCAGGCTGAAAGGGCAGACCGCTGGCGCGGCGCACAACCAGCCTACCCCCTATTCGCCGTGACCCAATTCCCACACCGGTTTGCGTAGTTTTTTGCAACGCACAAAATAACGCCGTTACCCCCGCGTTCGAGGGTTTGCCCCCCTTTGAGCTGTCGCTATCGGCCCATTACTCACTGTTGGGGATACACCAGATGAAGCTCAAATTTCTCGCCGCCACGGCCGCCGCCGCGGCCCTGATCACCGGCGCCGGCGCCGCCCAGGCCCAGACCCTGCCGCCGGGCGTCACCCTGCCGGGCGGGACCGCGACGACCGTCACCCTTCCCGACGGCACCCGGGTCACAACCACCATCACCGGGGCCACCACCCTGACCATCGAGACCACGGGCGGGCCCAATCCGCCGATCAGGGTCAACATCACCAATTTCACGATCAGCGGCTCGGCGATCAACTACGTCGGCACCGTGGTCGTGGGTGGAGCGAGCAGCGCCTTTAACTGCACGGTCAACACCGCCACAGGCGCGATCAGCGGATCGCAGTACTGCTCGACGGCCTTTGGCGGCGGCAGTGGCGGCTCGACGCCGCCGGCGACCACCCCGCCGGTGACCACGCCTCCGACCACCGGCGGCGGCACGGTGGTGACCACCCCCGGTCCCAACGGCACGACCATCATCACGATCACCGCTCCGGACGGCACCAAGATCCAGGTCACCGCGCCGCAGCTCTCCCTGATCCGCAACGTCGAGGCCGAGCAGTTCCTGCTGAACCTCGCCGCCGAGCGCCTGACCATCAACAACGTCCAAAGTTTCGTCACCCAGCGTCTCTCGCAACTCCAGGCGGCGGGCCTCGCGCCCGGCGGGCTCTCCCTGACCCGCAACAAGGACGGATACATCGGCGTCTCGGCCGGTGAGACGGGCGTCAGCTCCGGCATCTGGGTCGACGCGGCCTTCGGCAGCATCGAGAACGAGCTGATCGGTTCGGGCGTCGACGGCGACACCAAGGCCCTGGCCCTGGGCGTCGATCTGACGGGCGGCTCCTATAACGTCGGCGCCTTCGCGACCTACACCACCCTGGACCTGTCGGGGTCCGACGCGATCAATGAAAGCGACGGCTACGGCTTTGGCCTCTACGGCCGCCTCTCGGCCAGCCCGCAGCTGAACTTCACGGCGAGCGCGGGCCTGGGCAAGGATGACGTCTATTTCCGCCGCACCGCCGGGACCCTGGTATCGTCCGGCGACACCGAGCGCGACACGGTCTTCGGCCTGCTGTCGGTCGACGGCCAGGTGGCCATGACGGAGAGCATCCTCATGGTCCCGAGCCTGGGCGTCAGCTACGTCAAGAGCGAGACCGACGCCTATACCGACAGCAACGGCTTCCCGATCGGCGGGGTGGAAAGCGACACCACCCTGGCGACGCTGGGGGCCACCTGGTACCTGACCGGCGGCGGCGTCCTGCCCTTCGTCTCCCTGGCCGCCACCCGTCAACTCAACGATGATATTCCGGGGCTGGACCGCACCTATGGAACGGTGGGCGCGGGTCTGGTGATGACCATCGCTGACGGGGTCAACCTGGTCGGTTCGGTCCAGCACCTGATCGGCAAGGAATTCGAAGAAGGGACGACGTTCAGCCTGACGCTGCGCAAGGGCTTTTAGAACTAGAGGGGGATCGCCAGGCTTTGAGGAGGATTGCCCCTTTCCTTCTCGGCCTGGCGATTTTTTTCGCCCCCGCCGGCCAGGCGGCTGATCCGCCCTGGCCGAGGGAGACCCTGAAAGCCGGCGATCGTCTGCTAGCCGCCGCCGCGCCCGCCCAGGGGCCGGGCGAGGTGCTGACCATCGTCATCGAGGGCGATGGGCTGAGCCACGATCACCGCGGCCGTCCCACACGGGACCCCACACCCCGCAAGCCCGTCGGCCTGGAGATCGCCCGCGCCTGGCCCTCGCGCCCGGTCGCCTGGCTTGGCCGTCCCTGCCAATATGTGCTGACCGCCGACTCCCGGTGCCAGGCGCGGGACTGGACCGTGGCGCGGTTCTCGGCCGAAGCCGTGGCCGCGACCAATGCGGCGATTGACACCCTGAAGGCGCGGGCAGGCGCGAGGCGCGTCGTCCTGGCCGGATGGTCGGGGGGCGGAACTATGGCCGTCCTGGCGGCGCAGGCAAGGACCGACGTTGCCGGAATTGTCACCTTCGCCAGCCCGCTGGATCTCGCCGCCTGGACGGGGCGTCACCGTATCAGTCCCCTGACCGGCTCCCTGGATCCCGCAAAGGCAAGTTTCGCCGCGCCCATCGCCCAGGTTCATCTGTTTGGCAGCCTCGACGGCAATGTGCCGCCGGCGGTGATGCGCGGGGCGGCTGAACGGCTGAGCGGCGGACGGGGGATCGTCGTGGTCCGGCCCGAGCGCCATGACTGCTGCTGGCCGCGGCGGGCGGCGGAAGCGCAGAAGCTGCTGGAAAGCCTTCGTAGATAGGCGCTTACCGTTTCAAGTATTTAAGGTAAATAACGCATTCACCACGAAGAAATATCCATCAAGTATCAGCTCTATATTGAGTTATAGGAAAGCAATAGTTTGGTTTACACAAGTTTTCCATATCGCTTAATCAGATCATAAAAGCCGCGGCGCATCCTTCAGGCTCAGTTAGTGGGCATCTGTCGGGGGATGCGTTGAAATTATCAGTCATTGCCAGCATTGCGGGATCCTTGATCCTCGGGCTCGCCGCCCTGCTTGTCGCGAAGTTCTGGCTGCCGTCGCAGGACGACGAGCCGCAGACGGCTCAGGCCGCCGTGGCCGACACCAGTCTCAAGCCCGTGGTCGTGGCGTCCTCGGCGCTCGCCTACGGGGCCAAGCTTGAGGCCGGCAACCTGACGATCCGCCGTCTCCCCGCAGACGCCATCCCCGAGGGCGCCTTTTCCACCGTTGAGGAAGTCCTGGCCCAGGACGAGGGCGCGCCATTGGTCCTGACCCCCATCGCCCAACGGGAACCGGTGCTGCCCAACAAGATCAGCGGCGCGGGCTCGCGCCCCTCGGTCGCCACCCAGCTCACCGAGGGCATGCGCGCCTATTCGGTCAGCGTCTCCGACGAGAGCAGCGTCGGCGGCAATATCCTGCCCGGCGACTGGGTCGATGTGGTCATGGCCCGCGAGACCAGCGATGAGCGCAAGGACAAGGGCCTGATTTCCGAGGTGGTGATCCAGAACGTCCGCGTCCTCGGCATCGACCGCAACGCCGACCCGACCTCGACGGAGACCACCTCGCCCGATACCGCGACCCTGGAGGTCCGGATCCAGGACGTTCAGAAGCTCGCGGTCGCCAGCAAACTCGGCGACCTGTCGCTTGCGCTGCGCAAGACCGGCGCGGTCGAGGTGCAGTCTGTCCGCACTGTCCGCGTGAACGACGTCTCGGCCATCGTCGCGGCCGGCGGCGCGCCCGCCGCGCCCAGGCCTAGGGGCCCCGTCCAACCGGCAGCCGCGCCTGCCGCGCCCACGGGCCGTCCGATCATGATCGTCGCGGGAGGCCAGCCCACCCGCGTCCTCGTCCCCGCCGACCGGGGAGCCAATCGATGAGCATCCGCAAAGCCGCCCTGGCCGCCTGCGCGGCCCTGACGCTGTGCGCGTCCCCCGCGCTCGCCGGCGATCCCCTGCCGCTCGCCTTCGACGCCGAGCGGGTCCGCTCGATCGATGTGCCCAAGGACAAGTCCGCCGCCTTCCGCCTCGAGCGGCCGGTCGGGGAACTGGTGGTCGCCCAGCCCAACATCGCCGAGATCGTCGCCAAGACCGACCGCAGCTTCTATGTGCGCGGCAAGGCCAACGGCATCACCAACATCCTGGTCTATGACCCGGGCCACAACCTGATCGAGGTCATCGACGTGCGCGTCGGCCCCGACGCCCATGCCCTGGAGGGCGACATCGCGCTCTCGATCCCCGGCGAGGACATCCGCGTCTCGCCCATGGCCGACGGCTTCCATCTTTCGGGCAATGTCTCGACCAGCGCTGTCGCCCAGCGGGCCGTCACCCTCGCCGAGCGCTACGCCCCCAAGGGCGTCACCTCGGCCATGAACGTGCGCGAGACCCAGCAGGTCATGCTGGAGGTCCGCATCATCGAGGCCAGCCGCACGGCGCTTGAGGACTTCGGCATCGACCTTTCCATCCTCGGCCAGGACTTCGGCGTCCTGACCGGCGCGGGCTTGCTCGGCAACACCCCGCCGGCCCTGGTCACCGGCGGCCGGCGGCTGATCGGCAACGCCACGGTGGACATCACCCTGCGCGCCCTGGAGGAACAGGGCCTGCTGCGCACCCTGGCCAGGCCCAATCTGGTGGCGGTGTCGGGTCAGGAAGCGGAATTCCTGGCTGGGGGCGAGTTTCCTTTCCCCGTGCCCCAGGGCCGCGACATGATCGCGATCGAGTTCAAGAAGTTCGGCGTGCAGCTGAAGTTCACGCCGGAGATCCAGGCCAACGGCCTGATCCGCATGAAGGTCGCCCCCGAAGTCAGCCAGCTCGACACCCGCAATCCGCTGCGCATCAACGCCGTCGATGTTCCAAGCCTCACGGTTCGCCGCGCCTCGACCACGGTGGAACTGCACGAGGGCAAGAGCTTCGTCATCGCCGGCCTGTTCCAGGAGGACTACGTCAATGCGGTGCGGCAGGTCCCGGGTCTGGGCAATATCCCCATTCTCGGCGCCCTCTTCAAATCGCAGCGCTGGCGCCGCCAGGAGACCGAACTTCTGATCGTCGTCACCCCGCGCCTCGCCGACAGCGGCAAGGCCCCTGCCCAGATCGCCGCGGCGATCCCCGACCCCGGCGGCATCGACCTGTTGCTGCAGCGTCTGACCGACCAGGTTCCCCTGCCGGCCATGGACGTCAGGGTCGAGGAAGAGCCGGGGATTTAGGGAGCAATGCGTGTATTCGATGGTGTCGCCATGAACGGGTCCCTGCCGCCCGCCCGCCGGGTTCTGGTGATCGGCCCTGAGCTGGAAGGGGTCGCGCGCGAGGCCTTCATCAACTCCGCCGTGGAGATGGGCGAGGTGAACCGCCTGGGCGCGCTTTCGGCGACCGGTCCGGTGCCGGACCTCGTGGTTCTTTCCGGCGACGCGGCCGAGCCAGCAGTCCTGGCCCGCGCCATCGAGGAATTGGCGCAGGAGCCCATGGTCCCGGCCCTGATCCTCTCCAGCGCCGCGCCGTCGACGGCGGTGATCCGCGCCTTGCTGCGCCTTTCCAAGTCCGACGTGCTGGAGCCGCCGCACACCGCCGCCGACTTCTCCTTCGCCGCCGCCTGCCTGCTGGCCGGAAGCCAGGTCATGGGCGCCGAGCCCCAGACCCCGCACCGCTGCTGGGCGGTGCTCTCCGCCGTCGGCGGAGCCGGGGCGACCACGGTTGCCATCGAGCTCGCCACCGCCGTCGGGCGCCTGGCCGCCAATCGGCCCCGGGTGGCCCTGGTCGACCTCAACCTCGCCGACGGAGCGACCGCCGCCTATCTCGGGATCGCGCCCAATATGATCATCGGCAGCGCGGCGCTGGCCCCGGACCGGATCGACGCCGACCTCCTGGACGTCCTGGTCGCCAAGCCCGCGCCGCAGCTCGATTTGCTGGCCGCGCCGCGCGACGCCAGGGCCTTTGAGCAGATCGCGCCGCAGACCATCCTTCGCATCCTCGACGTCGCCTGCCACGCCTATGAGACGGTGATCGTCGACATGCCGCGCCGCCGCGAGGCCTGGACCATCGCCGCCCTGGGCGGTTGCGACGAGATCATCATCGTCTCGGAGCTGACCGTGCCGGCGCTGCTGGCCGCCCGGGCGCTGGCCGAAGAGATCGAGCGCGACATCCCCGACGGCCCGGCCCCCAGGATCGTGCTCAACCGCATCGCCACCCGCCTGTTCGGACCCGCGCCCTCGCTGTCCGAAGCCGAGCGGGCGCTCGGCCGCGCCGCGGACGGCGGCGTCGCCTCCGACTGGGAAGCGGCGGCGGCCAGCGTCAACCTCGGCGGCCCAGTCAGCCAGCACCGGCCCAAGTCCAAGATCGTCCGCGATATCGAAGCCCTGGCCGGCCGCCTGATGTGCGAACAGCCGCGCTACGCCGCCGGCCGCGAGGTCGCTTAAAGAGCATGGGCCGTTTCAGCTTCAATCCGAAACCGGAGGTTACGGCGCCGGCCCCGGCGCCCGCTGAGGAGCCGGTCGAACCGCGCTACATCCTCGATGAGCCGCCGCCGCTTGAGCGGCCCGGCCAGCACATGCTGGATGTGAAGCTCAAGCTCCACGCCAAGCTGATCGACGAACTCGATCTTTCCAAGCTCGAGAGCATGGACGGCGAACAGATGCGCCGTCAGGTGCGCGGCCTGATCGGCGAGATGGCTAAGGCCGACCGCCTGGCCTTTAATACGGCGGAACTCGACGAGCTTTCGGCCTCGATCATCGACGAGATGGTGGGGCTTGGCCCGATCGAGCCCCTGCTCAAGGACGACACCATCGCCGACATCCTGATCAATGGACCCTACCAGGTCTATATCGAGCGGGGCGGCGAGCTGGAGCTGACCCCCGTCCACTTCAAGGACAACGATCACCTGCTTCGCATCGTCAACCGCATCGTGGTCGGGGTGGGGCGCAGGATCGACGAATCTTCCCCCATGGTCGACGCCCGTCTGCCGGATGGCTCCCGCGTCAACGCCGCCATCGCGCCGATCACCCTGGACGGGGCGGTGGTCTCGATCCGCAAGTTTTCGAAAAAGCCGCTCAGCTTCGAGCGCCTGGTCAGTATCGGCGCCATGCCCCAGGCCATGGCCGACTTCCTCTACGGAGCGGCGCGGGCGCGGGTTTCCATGGTGGTGTCGGGCGGCACGGGCTCGGGCAAGACCACCATGCTCAATGCGCTTTCGGCCGCCATCAGCATCAAGGAGCGCCTGATCACCATCGAGGACGCGGCCGAGCTGCAGCTGCAGCAGCCGCACGTGGTGCGCATGGAAACCCGGCCGCCCAACCTCGAGGGCAAGGGCGAGATCCGTCAGCGGGAGCTGGTCAAGAACGCCCTGCGCATGCGCCCTGACCGGGTGATCCTGGGGGAAGTCCGGGGCGAGGAAGCCTTCGACATGCTGCAGGCCATGAACACCGGCCACGAAGGCTCCATGGCCACCATCCACGCCAACAACCCGCGCGACGCCATCAGCCGCCTGGAGCAGATGGTCGCCATGTCGGGGATGCGCATTCCGCCGGAAAGCGTCCGCTCGCAGATCGCCAACGCCATCGGCCTGATCGTCCAGGTCATGCGTCTGTCGGACGGCAAGCGGAAGGTCGTCTCGATCACAGAGATCACCGGCATGGAAGGCCAGGTGGTGCAGATGCAGGAGGTCTTCGCCTTCCGCCGCACCGGCACCGAGGCCGACGGAACCGTGGTCGGCGAGTTCCACGCCACGGGCCTGCGTCCCAAATGCCTGGACGAGATGCTTAGGCGCGGCATCCCCTACGATGTCGCCAATTTCGACCCCCACCGGCCGCTGAAGTAGGCCGCCATGGGCATGCTCTCCTCCCTCGAGACCCCAACCATCATCTTCCTGATCCTCGTCTTCGCCGCGGCGGCGACGGCGTTCCAGGCGGTGTTCAGCCTGGTCAAGGTCGGCTCGGTGAAGCGGCAGGTGAACAAGCGTCTTGCCATCGCCCAGGAGACCAAATCCCTGCCGGACCTGGTGGTGGAACTGCGCAAGCGCCGGGGTCTCAACGAAAAGGGCGAGCGCAAGACCGGCTGGGCCTGGTTCAACGACCTGGTGGTCCGGTCCGGCGTTCCCTATCACCCCAAGCGCTGGGTCACGGTCCCGGTGATGACCGGGCTGGCGGCCGGGGTCGCGGTCTTCGTCTTCGTCAAATCGATCCTGCTGGCCGGGCTGGCCGTGCCCGTGGCCGGGATCGCCGGCCCGATCCTCTATCTGCAGTTCATGGCCAAGCGCCGGGCCAAGGCGCTGGGCAATCAGCTTCCCAACGCCCTGGAAGTGGTGGTGCGCAGTCTGGAGGCCGGCCACCCGGTGCCCACCGCCGTCGATCTGGTGGGCAAGGAGATGCCCGATCCGATCGGCTCGGAGTTCGGCATGGCCGCCGACGAGATCGCCTTCGGCTCGACCCTGGAGCAGGCCATCGGCCGCATGGCCGACCGTTGCCGCCATCCCGACGTGGACCTTTTCGCCGCGACGGTGCGCCTGCAGGAAAAGACCGGCGGCAACCTGGTGGGTCTTCTGAAGATGAACGCCAGCACGGTGCGCGAGCGCTCGCGCATGAGGCTGAAGATCCAGGCCGCGTCCTCGGAGGGCCGGGCCAGCGCGCTTATCCTCACGGCGGCCCCCTTCGGTGCGGCGACCATCCTGATGGTCTCCTCCCCCGACTATTATTCCGGCGTCATCGGCGAACAGCCGGTGCAGATTGCGCTGGGCGTCATCGGGGTGTGGATGGGGATCGGGAACCTCGTCATGCGCCGCATGATCGACATGAGGATCTGATGAGCCAGCTCCTCAGCGATCCCGCCCTGATCCTCAATTCCATAGCAGGCCTACTGCTCGGCGGCGGCCTCCTGGCGGGTCTTTTCCTGCTGACCCGCGAGGCCTCCATGGCCCACCGGCGCAATGCGCGCCTGCGCGGCGAACAGATGGAGCGCAAGCAGGGGAATTTGCTGGGCGCCGCCGCCAGCCAGATGGCCCAGGGGGCCGGCCGCCTCGGCTCCAAGATGGCGACCCGCGATCCGGCGCAGCTTTCGGTTTTGCGCCAGAAGCTGATCCAGGCCGGCTTCAACCAGCGGGAGGCTGTCGCCATCTTCCTCGGCTGCCGGTTCGCGGCCCTGGTGGTCGCGACGCTCGGGGCGGTGATCCTGCTCCCCTGGCTGATGCTGAACGGCGGCAAGATGTTCTCGACTGTCGCGGTCGGGGTCCTGGCCCTGGGGGCCGTGATGGGCCCCAACCAGGTGCTCAACTCCTTCCGCCGCCAGCGGGAGATCGAATACCGCGAGGGCTTCCCCGACGTCCTCGACCTGCTGGTCGCCTCGGTGGAGGCGGGCCTTAGCCTGGACGCCGCTGTCAGCCGCGTCGCCGACGAGATGAGCCGCCGTCACCCGCGGCTCGGCGACCACCTGCGGTTCCTGACCCTGGAACTGCGGGCCGGGCGCGAGCGCAAGGAAGCCTGGGCCAACCTCGCCGACCGTCTCGGCATCGACGAAGCCCGCTCCTTCGCCACCATGCTGCGCCAGGCCGAGACCATGGGCTCAAGCATCGGCGAAACCCTCACCGTCTTTGCCGCCGAGATGCGCACCAAACGCATGCTGCGGGCCGAGGAAAAGGCCATGGCCCTGCCGGCCAAGCTGACCGTGCCGATGATCCTGTTCATCTTCCCGTGCCTGCTGTCGGTGCTCATCCTGCCGGCGGCCTACAGGGTTTCGAAGACCATGGCTGGGCTGTGATCCCTTTCCCTCCCCTTCATGGGGAGGGTGGTTGAGCGAAGCGAAGCCGGGTGGGGAAGTGTGAAGGCCAAGACTCCCCCACCCTGACCGCTGCGCGGTCTGTCCCTCCCCATAAAGGGGAGGGAGGTAGACTCTCATCCCAAATCGTTCCTAATACGTTCCCATGGAGGACGCAGCCCCACCGCTGATCCGCAAGATCATCCATGTGGACATGGACGCCTTCTACGCGTCGGTGGAACAGCGGGATAATCCGCAGCTGCGCGGCAAGCCCGTGGCGGTCGGGGGCATGACGCGCGGGGTGGTGGCGGCGGCCTCCTACGAGGCGCGCAAGTTCGGGGTGCGGTCGGCCATGCCCTCGATGACGGCGGTCCGCCAGTGCCCGGAGCTGATCTTCGTCAAGCCGAGGTTCGAGGTCTACAAGGAGGTCTCGCGCCAGATCCGCGAGATCTTCGGCCGCTACACCGACCTGGTGGAGCCGCTCTCCCTCGACGAGGCCTATCTCGACGTCACGCAGAACTTCAAGGGCATGGCGCTGGCCAGCGAGATCGCCGCCGAAATCCGCGCCGCGATCTTCGCGGAGACCGGGCTCACCGCGTCGGCGGGGATTTCCTACAACAAGTTCCTGGCCAAGGTGGCGTCGGACTTCCGCAAGCCCAACGGCCAGACGGTGATCCCGCCGGAGAAGGGGCTGGCCTTCATCGCCGCCCTGCCGATCGGCAAGTTCTTTGGCGTGGGGCCGGTGACGGCGGACAAGATGCGCCGCCTGGGCATCGAGACCGGCGAGGACCTGCGCAACCAGACTGAAGCCTTCCTCACCCGCCACTTCGGCAAGTCGGGCCCCTATTATTATCAGGTGGCGCGCGGCGTCTGCCACCGCACGGTCAAGCCGAACCGCGAGAGGAAGTCGGCCGGTTCGGAGACCACCTTCTTCGAGGACCTGGTGACGTCCGAGGCTGTGGAGGGCGGGGTGCGGGATGTGGTCGAGCACGTCTGGCCGAGGCTGGAAAAGGCGCGGGCCTTTGGCCGCACGGTGACGCTCAAGATCAAGTACGCGGACTTTCGCCAGATTACCCGCTCGAAGTCCTACGCCGCGCCGGTGGCCGACCGCGACCTGCTGGAAGCGACGAGCCTGGAACTGGCGCGGGGGATCTTCCCGCTGGAGAAGGGGGTCAGGCTCTTGGGGGTGACGCTGTCGAACCTGGCCGAGCCGCAGCCCGGCGTCGCCGAGGAGGCGTCGCAGCTGGCCTTCGACCTCTAGCGCAGCGCCTCAGGCGGCGGGCCGTAGCGGTTGGTTCCCTCGTCGCCCTTGTCCAGGCCCAGCCACAGCAGAAAGCCCGGCGGGATCAGGATGGCAAGGCAGACCAGCAGCAGGAGCACCCCCAGGCCGCCCACCGCCTGGCCGATGGCTTGGTTGTCGTTCTGTTGGAAGGCCGCCAGGAACGACGCTCCGCCGGCGACCGCCGCCGCAACGAAGCAACCGATGGAGAGAAGCAGCGGCGCCAGCATCCACCAGGCCGTGCGGCCGACATCGTGCAGGCGCTTGGCCCCCACGGCGACATAGGGCCAGACCAGCAGCAGGGCGAGCAGTTGGCCGATGATGGGGATGAGGTTCAGCACGATCCCCACGACGATCAGGACAGCAAAGGCGATCCAGAACGCCTGCCGCCCGACCCGCCCCCGGGTGGACAGAAACAACGCCTTCCAATCGATCCGCATGCCCTCGCCGTCCCACGCCACTGCGGCGCGACCTTCGCCGAGCCTCCGGTGCTTGGCAACGGCCTAAAGGGTATCGATCTGCGCCCAGCTCTTGGGGCCGACGATGCCGTCCGGAACGATCTTGTGGTCCCGCTGGAAGGCGCGGACCTTGGCCTCGGTGCCGGGCCCGAAGATGCCGTCGGCGGTGAGCTTGAGTTTCTTCTGCAGGGTAACGACCAGGTCGCCGCGGTCGCCGCGCCGGATGGTCGCCCTGGGAGCGGGCGCGCCCGCCGCAGCCGCCTCTTCCTCAGCCGGGATCGGCGGCTTTGGAGTCTTGCCGTTGAGCAGGTCCGAGACCTCGCTCCTGAAATGCGCCATGTCGAAATTGGGATCGGGTTTGCGCCCCTTGGGCAGGGCGTATTCCTTGTGGCCGCAGCACATGTTCTCGCGCGCGCCGATCTTCTTGAGGATGGCGGCGACGCCCCGGACATAGGCGTCCATCTGCACCTCGGGCCAGTCGCCAACGCCGCTGTGCTCGGCCTCGATGCCGATGAAGCTGGTGTTGCCGGCGGTGAGGCCCTCCCATTTGCCGCCGCCGGCGTGGTTCGCCTTGCCCGCCGCGATCACATAGAAGGTCCCGTCGCGGCCAAGGCCGAGCTGGCACAGGGGGCCCGGAAGGGGGTCAGCCGGGGGCTTGGGATGGCGGCCGTTGACCAGGGTGTCCATGGTCGGCAGGTTGCCGGTCCGGCTGTCAGGGGTTCCGGTGTGATGGCACATGACGCCGCGCACGGTTCCCATCTCGCCCCGCCCGCGGGTGCGCCAGCCGGGAACCTCGGCGACCTTGAGGCCGGCCTGTTCGAGCACTTCCGGAAGCCAGGTGAGCGAAAAGGTCATGGTCAGCCTCCTTGTCCGGGGGCGGCCGGCGCGGCGACGCCTCCGGTGGCGGCGGGAAGCCGGTCATCGGGCGTGGCCTCAGCCGCTTCGAGCGGATGGTCGTGCAGGCAGCCGTCAACGCCGCCCTCGTGGTCATGGGCTTCAGCTTCAGGCTGCGCCGCCGCGCCCGGGGCGGCCGCGGCAGCCGTCGCGGCGTCCTTCTCCCTGTCCTTGTCCTTGCCCTTGAGGTCCGTGGACGGGGTGTTGGGGCTGGGCGCCGGGGCGGCGGCGGCCTTGGCCAACAGGTCCGGGACCATCCGCTCGGAGAAGCCGCCGATGAAGCCGGCCACCAGGATGTAGAGCCATTCCAGGGCGTCGCCGTCGCCCAGGGTGACTTCCCCGAGCGCGATCTGAACCGTGCCCAGCTGCAGGAGGGCGACCAGCATGGAGCCGGCGATGGTTCCGACGACAATCCGCAACAGGGCGTCGAGCCAGGCTGAATAGCTGATCAGGTCCGGCAGGATGGTGCGCCCGCGCACCCCGACCGCCACCGAGAAAAAGGCGCCGGCCGCGCCCGCGGCGGCGGCGGCCCACTGGTCGCGGACATCCAGTTTCTTCTGAAGGCCCTTCTTGGGCCAGGCCTCGGCCCAGGGCGAATAGTCGATGAACCACCAGATGGCGGCCACCGCGAAAACGAAGGCGAAGAAGGCCACGGTCACATAGACCAGCCGCGCCTGGGCGGTGCGCTCGCCAAGCACGTCACGCTTGACCTCGGCCAACAGGCCTTCGGCGCCGGTGGCGTCGCCCTCCAGCGCCACGACGAGAGAATCGCCGACGCGCCGGTCATAGACCTCGGTTTTGCGGATGCGGTTGCGCCGCGCGTCCGCCCGGTAGGCGCGCAGCCACGCCTTGGGGCCGCTTTCGCGCGAGGTCGCCTCGGCCTCCGCGGTCTCCTTGACCCGCCAGTTGTCCACCAGGCTGTTGATCTCGCCGCGCAGGGGATTGAGACGGGCGATGACGGCGCGCTGCTTCTTGGCCTCTTCGCTGTCATCGGCGTAGTGGATCATCACCCGCTCATAGGTGCGGTAGACCGCGTAACCGGGCGGGTTGAACGCGTAGATGGTCTGGACGGCGGCGCCCGCCGCGTCGCTCTTCGCGCCCTTAAGATCGGCGACATTCATGGCGAATTCCCCTCAACTTGGGGACGCTAACGCGGATTACTCAACCGGTAAACAGTGATCCCGCTCTAGCCCCGCAGAGCCAGATAGACGCCCCATAGCACCAGGGGCGCCGCCAAGGTGACGAGGGTTCCGTAAAGCACCAGCTTGCGGAACAGGGCCTGGCGGTCCTTCTCTTCGGCGCTGGCGAGCACCAGCGCGCCGTTGGTCGAAAACGGGCTGACATCGACGATGGTCGAGGCGACCGCCATGGCCCCGACGAAGGCCGCGACAGCGAGCGGCGATTGGCCGGCCAGGATCGGGATGGCGAGCGGCAGGAGCGAGCCCAACACCGCCGTCGAGGAGGCGAAGGCCGAGACGATGGCCCCGATGTAGAGCACCAGCAGGGCGGCGAGCGCGGGGCTGCCGAGCGCCGCCACCTGATCGGAGACGTAGTCGACGACGCCCATCTTCTGCAGCACGGCGACATAGGTGGCGACCCCCAGGATCAGGACGATCTCTGACCAGGGCAGGTTCTTCAGCACCTGACGATGGGATTTCAGGGACAGGAACGAGAGCAGCAGCCCAAGGGCGATGGCGACAAAACCGATCTCCAGCTTGAAGGCCAGGGTGAGGACGGCGAGGGCCGCAAGGGCGGCGAAGGTGAGGGCGGTGGTCAGGACGCTGCCGGAGGGCCCGGTGCTTTCGACCGCCTCCTCGGCGGCGGCGGGGGGCTTAAGGCGTGCCAGGATCACATAGAGGATCAGGGCCGCGGCGGTGTTCGCCGCCAGGCTGAAGAGGAAGGGGCCCAGGGCGTCGAAGGGAACACCGCCCTTTTCCACCGCGTCACGGGTGATGCCGCCATAGACGCTCAGGGGCGAAAAGCCTCCCGCCTGGGCGCCGTGCACCACCAGCAGGCCGGCCAGCAGGGGATTGATCCCGTTCCGCCTAGCGAAGCTCATGGCAAGCGGCGCGAGGATCGCCACCGCCGCGGGGGAGAGGGCGCCGATGCCGGTGAGCAGGGCCGCCAGGGCGAAGAGCAGCCAGGGGAGGAGACCCTTTCTCGGCCCCACCGCCTTGGTCGCGCCGCCGATCAGCCGGCCGATGGCGCCGTTGGTCTGCGCGACGCCGAAGAGGTAGGTCACCCCCACCAGGGTGACGAAGAGGTCGGCGGGGATATTGCGTGCGATCTCCCTGGGCTCCATGCCGCCGACGAAGACGCCGATGACATAGGCGGCGATGAAACCCAGCAGGCCCATGTTGATGGGAGTCAGTGTCGCAATAGCGAACATGGCGACGAGCACGGCAAGGCTCAGGATTTCGACCGGCATCTGTGTCCCCCAACTTTGCCCAAGGCTCGCGTGGCCCCGCCGCCCGGTCAAGCGGCGCCCTTTGAAGCGCAGATGACTCCCGCCCTGGTCAGCGCGGTCCAACTCTGCTTGACGCAACGGTCGCGGGCGCTAGCCTTTAACGAGAGCCTCAAGGGATCGAGCATGGACGTGAAACAGCCGCCGGCTGTACGGCGCCGGGGACGGACGCACCGCACGCACGAGGAGCGCAGCGCCGCCACCCAGCAAAAGCTGATCGAGGCCGCGATCCACTGCCTGCGCACCTACGGCTACGCCGCGACCTCGACGACCCTGGTGTCGGAGGTGGCGGAACTGAGCCGCGGCGCGATCCTGCATCAGTTCGGCACCAAGGTTGATCTGATGCTGGCGGTTTCGAAATACGTCGTCGAACAGCAGAACAACTTCTTCGCCGAGGCCCTGCGCGATTTTCCCCGTGGCAAGGAGCGGTTCATCGGCCTGACTGACGCCACCTGGGAGGCGCTGAGCCAGCCGGGAGCCATCGCGCTCCTGGAAATCATGATGGCCTCGCGCAGCGACGATGAGCTGGGCGCCCGCTTCCCAGCGCTCGCCGCCGATCTCGCCAAGTCTCAGATGGAGGGCGCCTGGGCCATTGCCAAGCGCGCCGGAATCACGGACCGCGCGGCGGTGGAGGCCATGTCGCAGCTGCACCGCGCCGCCATGCAGGGCCTTTCCGTGCAGATGATGTTCGCCACCGACCCAAAGAGCCTGGAGCCCGCGCTCAACGTGCTCAAGTGGTACAAGCGGATGCTGGCCGACTATCTGATCGAACACGCCGATGGCGGCCCAAGCCCCGCCGCTCCGGCCCCGGCCAAGCCGAAACCGGCGATCATCTAGTCCCTCAACCTCACGGCCGCGCCCGCCGCGCCAGTCCCGTGGAAGGCGACGGCTTTTGCGTGACACTGCGGCGGCAAATACATTCAGGTCTGCATGTTGATGCTTGACTGAACCGATCTGCCGGACAACCATCCTGCAAAGAGCGCTTAGCAAAATCGGCGCCTTGGGATGGAACGCACCGGCCTTTCCGGCCGTCTAGGGAGGGGACCTTGATCAAGAAAAGCTATTCCGCGAGCGCGTCTTTGGTGGCGCTCGGCGCGGCCCTGTTGGCCGCCCAGCCGGCCTTCGCCCAGGACCCGGCGCCGCAGCCGCCGGCCGAGGAGGACACTGCGGTCGATGACCTGGTGGTCACCGGCTCGCTGCTCGGACGTTCGATGAAGACCGGGGCCCTGCCGGTTCAGGTTATCGCCGAACCCGAACTGGAAAAGCGCGGCGACCCCTCGATCCTCGACATCGTAAAACAAATCCCGGCCGTCGGCGCGACGCTCGGCGACACCAACCGTTTCGCCGGCCAGAACGCCGGCGGGGTCAGCGTCAACCTTCGCAACCTCGGCGCCAGCCGCACGCTCGTTCTGATGAATGGCCGGCGCCTGCCCACCGTGCAGCTGATCGAGACCGGCGGCGTCGACGTCGCCTACCTGCCAATGGCCGCCATCGGCCGGATCGAGGTGCTGCTGGACGGCGCCTCCACGACCTACGGCTCGGACGCCATGGCCGGGGTGGTGAACTTCATCACCAAACGGGACTTCGACGGCATCGTCCTGGACGCCTCGCACACCGCCATCACCGACACCGGGGGCGAATACACCGCCAACGCCCTGTTCGGCCGGGCTGGGGAATGGGGCAATGTGCTGCTTTCGGCCGGCTACTACAGCAAGACCGAACTGAAGATGCGCGAACGCGACTGGACCGACCGCTCCTTCGAGCAGGACCCGCAGAACGGCTGGTCGGCGCTGAGCCCCGGCGCCTACTTCACCGGCGCCTCTCGCACGGCGGCGGCCATGACCTCGCGCTTCATCGACCCCGGCTGCGTGCCGCTCGGCGGTATCCTGACCACGACGCTTTGCCGCTATCACGGCGCGGGTTTCAACAACCTGGGCGACGACCAGCACGGATATTCGCTGTACGGCGAGGTCAACGCCAAGCTGGCGGCCGATCACCGCTTCCATTTCGAGACCCTGTACGCGGCCCACAGTGTGCCTCACGACGTGCAGGATCCGAGCTATCAGCCCTCCAGCCGCTATCCGCTGACCACCGCCTTTGGCGGTAGCAACCCGGTGACCGCGAGGCCCGGCCTCGACACCGTCCCAGGCTTTTACATCCCGGCCAACCACCCGGGTCTCCAGACCCTGATCGCGCTCAATCCCACGGCCTTTACCGCGGCTCAGATCGCGAACATCAACGCCAACGGCGTGATCACCGCCAACGGCGCCTGGGGCCCCTACGGCTACGGCGGCAACGAGCTGACCGACGGCCCGCAGCGCTCGTCCCGCGAGGGCCGCGAGTGGCGGGTTTCCGGCGGCTTCAATGGCCCCCTGCCTTTCGGCATGGACTACGACATCGCCGCGACCTTCGGCGAGATCATCTTCGATCGTAACACCATGGAGTTCACCACCGACAATCTGCAGTGGGCGCTGCGGGGCTTAGGCGGCAAAGGCTGCACGCCGACGGGAACCAACCCCGCCACCAGCACGCCGGGGGTCGGTCCCTGCTTGTGGTTCAACCCCTTCTCGACCGGCATCGCGGCCAACCGGCAGACCCATACGCCCAACCCTCAATTCACCCAGGCGGTGGCCCTCAACCCCCTGGTCAAGAACACGCGCGAGGTCGCCGAATTCATCCAGGAACTGCCGTACGCCTTCCGCGATGAAAACCGCACCGCCGCCGTCGACGCCTCGATCCGCGGCGAGCTGCCCTTCAAGCTTTGGGGCGATGAGCAGATCCAGTGGGGCCTGGGCGCCCAGTACGTCTGGACCCAGGACGTCAAGGACGTGCCGCCGGCCACCGCCTTCGAGTCGGCGCCCTGCCCGACCAAGGGGATCACCACCTGCATCAACAAGACCGGTCCGCTGACCTTCTTCGGATCGATCCCGCCGTACGATACCACGACCAGCCGCTACGGGATCTTCGGCGAGGTGCGGCTGCCGATCACCGAGAGTCTCGAGGCCACGCTTGCGCTCCGTTACGAGGACTTGGGCGACCAGTTCGGCACCACCACCGATCCGAAGATCAACGTCCGCTGGCAGGCCCTGGACTGGCTGGCCTTCCGCGGCTCGGCGAGCTCGACCTTCAAGGCGCCCTATCCGACCCTCTTCGTAGGCGGCATCGCCAGCGGCTTCGTGGCGGCCCAAACCGGCACCTTCATCACCACTCTGCCGATCCGCAATCAGCCGCTGGCGCCGGAGAAGGCTGACAACTACAGCGTCGGCGCTGTGCTCACCGCCGGCCCGGTCACCGCAACGATCGACTACTATGGCATCAAGCAGAAGGGCATTATCGAAGGCGACGGCGCCGCCAATATCCTGACCGCCTTCTTCGGCGCGGCCGGCGCCACCAGCAACGCCAACTGCACCTCCAACACGACCAGCGAATACTACCGCCTGCAGCAGAGGTTCGTGTTCTCCGGCGGTGTCGGCGATCCGGCCACCTGCGGCATCGCCAATGTCACGGCGATCAACATCGGGGTGTCCAACAGCCAGGACTATGACATCTCCGGCCTCGATTTCCTGGTGGAATGGCGACTGGGCGAACACCTGGGCGGCAATTGGAGAATCGGCGCCGACTACAACTATGTCTTCGAGTTCGAAGGTTCCGGCAGTTCCGTCGAGGGCATCCAGATCAGCACCGGCCGCGACTATGCCGGCACGCTCGGCGGCGGCGGTTTCGCGGCCCTGCCACGCTCCAAGGGCAACGTCTTCGCCGAGTACGCGCGCGGACCGCACAACCTCCGCGCCACCGTCCACTATGTCGAGGGGATGGAGAACATTTCGGCGGCCATCTTCCCGCCGACGGCCACCAACCTCTTCGGCAAGTACATGGAAGACTGGGTCCCGGTGGATTTCGTCTACCGCTATGACTGGCGCGAGGATCTGACCTTCACGGCCGCGGTGATCAACGCCTTCGACCGGGATCCGCCGCCCCAGCGCCAGGCGCTCGCCTACAACACCTACACGGCCAATCCTTTCGGCAGGATGCTGAAGATCGGCGTCAAGAAATCCTACCGTTAGACCCAGCGCCGGGTTTCTCTCCAGAACCAGGCTTCATCTCTCGAACGGTAGAAACTGGGGCGTCCCGAAGCCGGGGCGCCCCATCTTTTCTAAGGCGCGGGTTGAATCAGTTCGATGCGATTTCCGGCCGGATCGACCACGAAGGCGACCAGGCTGCCGCTCGTGGCCGAGCGGGTTGGCTCGCGCTCCACCGTTCCGCCGGCCGCCTTGGCCTTGGCGACGATATCGGCGGCGTTGGTCACCTGGAAAATGAGGTGCGAGACCGGGTCGGCGCCGGCTCCTTTGGGCTTGGAGATCACCACCACCTTGGGCCCGGCGTTGGCGGTGGCCTCGGCGGTGGTCTTGCCGAAGTTGAGGATCGATTCCTGCAGGTCAGGACGCTCGACCCGGCGGATCTCCTTGAGGCCGAAAACCGTCTCGTAGAAGGCTGCGGTCTTGAACACATCGGCGGCCCCTACGCGGACGCTGCGCACGGCGACGGGCGCCTGGCTGAAGGCCGCCAGGGGGGCGGCCAGGAGGAGGGCCGCGGCGGCGGCCGGAATGAGGCGTTTCATGGTGGTCTCTCCCCAATGTCCGCGGCGGTTCGATCCCTCGTGGGACGCTCGCGGGAATGTTAGAAATCTACAGTCCAAAAAACACGTATATCCGTTCACATCTGCACGTAAATGGGCTAGCCTTGCGGCTAGGGAACGAAAAGGCCGGGCGAAGACCACGGCGAGACAGGGAGAAGGCCGCATGACCAAGTCATGGTTTCAGGGGCTGGCGCTAGGATCGGTGATGGCCGCGGCGGTCGCGCCCGCCGCCCACGCGGGCGCCTGGTCCAAGGCCTATGTGGTCGACTGGATGGAGCCGGCCTATTTCCACGGCGGCGACAAGATGGACAACAACGGTCCGGGTGCCGATTGCCCGGACGGCACCACCAAGCCGGTGGGCTGGCAAAAGGTCTTCAAGACCCCTTGGCGCAGCGAAGCCGACGTAAAGTTCTATCTGGACCCGGAAAAGCGCCCTGAGCTGCAGCGCGCCCTGCGGTTCCGCGGCCCCAATTATGAGGACGTCTGGGCCCAGCCATGGCTCGCGCCCGATTTCGGCATGCCGGAGGTGCAGAGCAAGGTCGCCTACGGTTTTGACCTGGACGACAACCCCAACACCGGCGGCTTCACCAGTCCCGATGGCAAGGTGAAGGGGATAGACAACGGCTACTACAAGGTCGGCGGCTGCTGGGTGTCGTTCCGCGGCCAGCCGAGGACGTCGCAGCGCGGCATCGGCATCAACGGCTACATGACCAATGGCCTCTATACGATCGTCATCGTCGTCTCCGGCAACGAAGACCCGATGAACGACAGCAAGGCCACCCTGGCCTTCTATGAGGCCCAGGACCGGATCGTGAAGGATGCGCTAGGCCAGGCCGCGTCCGACGCCACCTTCACCGTTAAGCCGGACATCAAGACCCAGAGCCTGATCCCGGTGACCATCAAGGACGGCGTCATCGAGAGCCGGGGCGCCGCCGAGATCAAGCTGCGCGACGAAGCCTGGAATGGCGGCACGCCCTCCCAGATGCAGATGACGGGCGGCAAGCTGCGCCTCGCCCTGCTGCCGAACGGCCAACTGGAAGGCTATTTCGGCGGCTATCGCGAATGGAAGCGGCTCTATCAGAACCAGGCGATCAACGCCCGCGACGGCGAGACCAACCAGGGCATCGACATGCCGAGCTTTTACTACTCGCTTAAGCGCAACGCCGACGCCGACCCCGATCCCGTGACCGGCGAGAACCGCCGCATCTCCACCGTCTACAGTCTGCGGGCGACGCCCAGCTTTGTAATGGACCCGACGGGCAAGCGAGTCGTCACCGCGCCCGAACTGTTCGACAGAGACGGCGCAACCCGGATGGCGGCCGGCCAATGAACTTCAAGCGTAGCCTAATTGCCGCCGCGGCGGTGCTTCTGACCTCGGCCTCCACCGTGGTCCTGACCTCTTGCGCCACCGACGGCAAACAAACGGCCAGCGCTGAGGCTCCCTCGGCGAGAGGTGAGCTGGTCAGCATGCGCCGGCTGACCGCCGCTCAATACGAGCGTTCCGTCGCCGACATCTTCGGCAAGGATATCGACCTGACCGGGCGCTTTGAGACCGAGGTGCGAGTTGAGGGACTCAACACCGTAGGGGCGGCCAACGCCTCGATCTCGGCGGGCGGCCTGGAGCAGTACTACGCCATGGCCGCGAGCATCGGTGAACAGGCGCTTGCCCCCAAGGCTCGCGACAAGACCATGCCGTGCAAGCCCGCCTCGGCGAAGGCGCCGGACGATGCCTGCGCCACCGCCTTCCTCACCAAATACGGGCGTCTGGCCTTCCGGCGGCCACTGACCGCCGAAGAGCTTTCCAGCCGCGTCGCCCTGGCCCGCAGGGTGGCCGAGCAGCGGAGCGATTTCTATTCCGGCCTGCAGGAAGCCCTGACCAGCGTGCTGGCCTCGCCGAACTTCCTGTTCCGGGTGGAACGCGCCCTGCCGGGCAAGCACAGGGGCGACCGTCCGCTGGACGCCTACGCCCGCGCCTCGCGCCTGTCTTTCATGTTCTGGAACTCGACGCCGGACGATGAACTGCTCACCGCGGCGGAAAGCGGCGCCCTGATGACCAAGGCCGGTCTTCAGGCGCAGGTCGACCGGCTGGCGGCCTCGCCACGGATCGCCGACGGCGTCGCAGACTTCTTCGACGACGCGATGATGCTGGATATGTTCGCCTCGCAGTCGAAGGACCCGCTGACCTTCCCGAAGTATTCCGGCGCCCTGGCCGCGGCGGCCCGCGAACAGACGCTGAAGACCATCGTCGACCTGCTGGTCACCAAGAACGGAGACTACCGGGACATCTTCACCAGCAACGACACCTTCCTGACCCGCGAACTGGCCATGGTCTACAAGGTGCCCTTCGGGGTTGGGCGCGGCTGGGCGCCCTATACCTTTGCCGAGTCCGAGGGGCGCTCGGGCGTTCTGACCCAGATCAGCTTCCTCTCCCTGTTCTCGCATCCGGCCAGGTCCTCGCCGACCAAGCGGGGCGTTGCTTTGAATGAGGTCTTCCTCTGTCAGACCACGCCCTCCCCGCCGGGGGACGTCGACTTCTCCCTGATCAATGAGCCGAACCCGCTTTTAAAGACCCTGCGCTCCAAGCTCACCGCCCATGCGACCGAGCCGAGCTGCGCCGGCTGCCACACCCTGGTCGATCCGCCGGGTCTGGCCCTGGAAGGCTTCGACAGCCTCGGCGAGCGGCGAAGCTACGATAACGGCGAACTGATCGACGTCACCTCCGAATGGCAGGGCAAGAAATTCAGCGGCGCCGTCGGCCTTGGCCGGCTGCTGCACGATGACGCCCGCGCGCCGCAGTGCATCACCAAGAAGCTCTACGCCAGCGCCGCGGGCCGGGTGATCCATGAAGATGATCCGGCGCTTAAGGACCTGACCGCCCAGTTCACCCGCGGCGGCTATCGCATCCCCGCTTTCCTGAAAGTTCTGGCGGCCGACGACCGCCTTTACAAAGTCCCCGCGGCCAGGCCCGCGGAACAGCAACCCGCGGCGCCCACCAAGGTCGCCGCTCGCAATGGAGCCAGTTCATGAACTCCCGCTTCAACAGACGTTCGATCCTTCGCGGCATTTTGGGCGGCGGCGCGGTCGGCATGGGCATTCCCATGCTGGACCTGTTCCTGGACGGTAACGGCGCGGCCCTGGCCAATGGCGCGCCCCTGCCCACACGGGTCGGGACCTTCTTCTGGGGCCTGGGCCTGACCCCCGGCCAGTGGGAGCCCACCAAGGTCGGCGCCAACTACGACATCAAGCGGAACCTCGAGTTCCTCAAGGGTGGCCTCGACAAGAAGACCAGCATCTTCACCGGCTTCACGGTGAAACTGGACGGGCGTCCCAGCCACGCCCACTGGACGGGCCTGGCCGCCATCCTGGCTGGTACGGCGCCCGCCCGGATCAACACCTTCGACGGCATGCCCAGCTTCGACACCGCGGTCGCCAACACCATCGGCAACGGCACGCGGTTCAAGACCCTGGACGCCACCCCCTATAACGCCACCACGACCAGCTATTCCTCCACCGGCGGCGACAACTACAAGATGGCGGCCGACAGCCCGGTCGCCCTCTATTCGCGGATCTTCGGCGAAGGCTTCAGCGACCCCAATTCGGGCGAGTGGAAACCGGACCCCCGGGTCATGGTCAAACAGAGCGTGCTCTCCACCGTGAAGGACCAGCGCGACGCCCTGTGGGCCGAGGCCGGCGCCACGGACCGGGCGCGCCTGGACCAGTACTTCACCTCGGTGCGTGAACTGGAGCAGCGCCTGCAGAACGAGCTGCTGCCCCCGCCCAAATGCGAAAGCTGCGTGGTGCCTACCCAGCCCGAAGAGATCGCGCGCAAGGGCGACGTGCCCACCATCGTCCGCAAGAACAAGGACATGGTGAAGCTGATGACCATGGCGCTCGCCTGCAACCAGACCAATGTCTTCAACTACGTCTTCACCACCGCCACCTCGGAAATCTACCGTCCTGGCGATCTGCCGGTCTATCACGGCCACACCCACGAGGAGCCGGTGGACGGCAAGCTGGGCTACCAGCCGATCTCGGCCGAACTCGCCCAAGTGAGCGTCAACGCCTATGGCGATCTGTTGAAGGCCATGGACGAGGTCAAGGAAGGCGACGGCACCCTGCTCGACCACTCCCTGGTGCTGGGCTTCTCCGACACCGGCTGGGCCAAGATCCACTCGATCGACAACATCCCCATGCTGCTCGCCGGCGGGGCCAATGGCCGCCACAGGACCGGCCAGCACGTCAAGGTCGCCGCCGAGCCGGTGACCCGGGTGTCCCTGACCATGCAGCAGCTGGCCGGCGTGCCGGTGGGCAACTTCGGTGTCGGCTCGATGATGACCTCGAAGAGCATCACCGAGGTCATGGCGTAATGCGCGGCGCTGTCATTGCCGCCACCGCCGCCGCCCTGCTCGGCGGCGCCGTGTTCGCCGCGGACGATCCCGCCGATATGCTTGAACTTGCCCTGCGCAACGCCAAGGCCGCGCCGGGCGCGCTGAGCCGCCACGGCCTCGGCATGACCGCCGTGCCCAACTACGAGACGGCGCAGTTCCGCAATGTGCGCGCCCACTACCGGCGAAGCGACATGTTCAAGGACCTGGTGATCTTCTGCGGGGAGATCGACGTCAAAGGCCCCAAGGGCGAGCGGACCGGCTGGACCAGGTTCGGCTATTGGCCGGGCGACCCGACCACCTTCTTCACCGAGACAGGCGTCATCGGAATGGCCCAGATCGGGCCCCAGGTTTACAAGGCGCACTGCGCCAAGGGCGATGAGAAGTGGTTGAGCATCGACTTCACCGCCGAGTTCCGCCGCCCGCCGCCCGTCAACGTCGCCGACAACGGCTGATCCTCCCCCAGCGGAGACCTTTGCTTGAACTCCGCCTCTCTTTTCCTCTCCCCCAAAGCGAAGCGCCTGGGGGGAGAGGCTAGGAGAGGGGGGCGAGCCATCCACCCCCGCTGGGGGTGGATCGCGAAGCGAGGGGGGCGGGTCGCAAAGCGACCCGGGCGAGCGCTAGGATGGGAGCTCGAGCCAATCTGGGCGCCTGCAAGGATTTCCCGCCGCGCCGACGCGCGGCTCCCCCTCTCCTAACCTCTCCCCCCGGTCTCCGGGGCAAGCCCGGAACTGGGGGAGAGGGAAGCTTCGCTCCACCGCCTGCCTCTTCTCCCGAGGGATTATGCAAAGATCTCCAACGGGGGAGGATCTGCGAGGGGCGGCCCCCATCGGACGGTGCGCGATTGCCAATGACACCGGTTTCCCATACCAATTTCGCCTGAGCCTCGGCGCAAGACCAAGGCCTTGATTTTGGGAGCGCGACCATGGCCGTGGAAAAAACCATTCCGCCGATCACCATGCCTTCAGCGGAAGGAACCATGACGCGGCGGCGCTGGGTGATCTGCGGCCTGTTGTTCATGGCCGTGGTCATCAACTACGTCGACCGCCAGATGCTGGGCGTGCTCAAGCCGGCGATGGAGAAGGAGTTGGGCTGGACCCAGCAGAACTACGCCGACATCGTCTTCTATTTCCAGGCCGCCTATGCGCTGAGCTACCTGGCGTTTGGCGCCATCGTCGACCGGATCGGCGCCAAGGCGGGCTACGCCGGCGCCTTCGTGATCTGGCAGCTGGCCCACATCGCCCACGGCGCGGCCTCGGGCCTGGGCTCCTTCTTCGCGGTGCGGGTCGCCCTGGGCGTCGGCGAAGGGGGCAACTTCCCGGCCGGCATCAAGGCCGTAACCGAGTGGTTCCCCAAGAAGGAGCGCGCCCTGGCCACAGGCATCTTCAACGCCGGCTCCAACATCGGGGCGATCATCACGCCGATCCTCGCGCCGGCCATCATGCTGCTCTGGGGCTGGCAGGCGGCCTTCATCATTACCGGCGTCGTCGGCTTCCTTTGGCTGATCGCCTGGCTGGTGATGTACAGGAACCCGCGCGACGACAAGAAGGTCAACGCCGCCGAACTGGCCCACATCGAGCAGGACCCGGCCGATACCGAGAAGAAGGTCGGCTGGTTCTCGGTCCTGGGCAAGAAAGAGACCTGGGCCTATGCGATCGGCAAATTCCTGATCGACCCGGTGTGGTGGATGCTGCTGTTCTGGCTGCCGGACTTCTTCAACAAAACCTACGAGCTGAAGACCACCGACTTCATGTACGCGGCGGCGCTGGCCATTGTGTATCTGATCTCGGATGTGGGCAGCGTCGGCGGCGGCTGGATGTCATCGCGGTTCATGAAGATCGGCTGGAGCCTGAACCGGGCCCGCAAGATGACCATGCTGGTGCTCGCTGTCGCGGCCCTGCCGTACCTGCTCATCACCCAGATCCACAATCTGTGGGCCTCGATCCTGATCGTCGGCTGGCTGGCGGCCGTGCACCAAGCCTTTTCGGCGAACCTCTACACCCTGCCCGGCGATGTCTTCCCGCGTAAGGCGGTGGGTTCGGTGATCGGCATCGGCGGCATGGTTGGCGGCATCGGCGGCATGATCATGGCCAAGGGCGTCGGCAAGGCGCTGAGCACGACCCTTGGCTATGAAGCCATCTTCGCGGTCTGCGCCTTCATCTACCTCGCCGCCATCGCCGCGGTGCACCTGCTCTCGCCCAAGATGGAGCCGGTGAAGGTCTAAGGAAGCTTGTAGGCTTTCTTAGGCAGGCGGTAGGCGAGGTCGCCCGCGACTTGGTGCGCGTCCTCGAGTTCGAGGCGGTGTTCGGCGACGAGCCTTGCCAGGAACGCGCAGTCTGAGCGCCTCGCCACATCGTGCCTGGCCGGGATCGACAGGAAGGCGCGCGTGTCGTCGTTGAAGCCGACGGTGTTGTAGAACCCTGCCGTCTCGGTGGTCTGTTCGCGGAACCGGCGCATGCCCTCGGGGCTGTCGTGGAACCACCAGGAGGGGCCCAGTTTCAGGACCGGATAATGGCCGGCCAGCGGCGCGAGCTCCCGCGCGTAGCTGGTCTCGTCGAGGGTGAAGAGAATGATGGACAGGCGCGGCTCATTGCCCAACCGGTCCAGCAGGGGCTTCAGGGCGCGCACATAGTCGGTGCGGGTCGGAATATCGGCGCCCTTGTCCCGGCCGAAGGTCTCGAACACCTGCCGGTTATGGTTACGGTGCGAGCCCGGGTGGATCTGCATGACCAGGCCGTCATCGACGCTCATCCTCGCCATCTCGGTCAGCATCTGGGCGCGGAACAGCTCGGCGGTCTCAGGCGCGACCGGCCCCTTCATCACCTCGCCGAACAGCCGCTCGGCCTCGACCGGAGACAGGTCCGCCGTCTGGGCGGTGGGATGGCCGTGGTCGGTGGAGGTCGCGCCCACGGCGGCGAAGGCGGCGCGGCGGATCCGGTGGGCTTCGAGATAGCCCTGCCAACCGCCGATGTCCTGGCCTGACAGTTCCGCGAACACCGGCAGCGCTTCGCGGAAGGCTTCGTGCTCGGGATCGACCACGGGGTCGGGACGATAGGCGGTGATCACCCGGCCGCCCCAGCCGTCGGCGATGATCTTGCGATGGTGGACGAGATCCTCGTGCGGGCTCTCGGTGGTGGCGATGACCTCGATGTTGAAGCGGTCGAGGAGGGCGCGCGGCCGAAAGGCGGGGGTCTGCAAGGCCTCGCCGATGGCGTCGAAATAGTGGTCGGCCGTTTCGGCTTCGAGGGCGACCTTGATGCCGAACACCTCGAGGAAGACGTGCTTGAGCCAAAGGTCCGAGGGCGTCCCCCGGAACAGGTGATAGTTGGCGGCAAGCAGGCGCCAGGCTTCGCGGGGTTCGGCGGTCCTCGCGCCCGCCCGGTTGGGGACGCCCAGGGACTCCATCGAGATCCCCTGGCTGTAGAGCATGCGGTACAGATAGTGGTCCGGCGAGAGCAGCAGGTCGGCGGCGTTGGGAAAGGCCTCGTCGTCGGCGAACCACTGCGGGTCGGTGTGGCCGTGCGGCGAGATGATCGGCAGGTCCTTCACCCCGGCGTAGAGCTCGCGGGCGGCGCCCAGCGCGAAGGGCTCCCGGGGGAAGAGGCGATCTGGCGAAAGGGTGAGAGGCCTTGGCATAGATGGACTGATACCGGTTTCCTAAGCTAAATTCGAGCGATGTCCGATCCCCTCCACCGCGTGCACGCAGATGACGATGTCGCGGTGGCCGTATCGCCGCTGAAGACGGGGGAGGTCGCGGCCGGGGTTCTTATCCGCGCCGACATCCCCAAGGGGCACAAGGTGGCGCTGCGCGACATCGCCGCCGGGGCGGACGTCCGCAAATACGGCTTTCCCATCGGGGCGGCCAGGGTGGCGATCCGGGCGGGCGATCATGTCCACACCCACAATGTGTCGACCAAGCTTTCCGACCTCGACCGCTATCAGTACCAGCCGGTGGCGCCACAGCCGCACCCCGGCGATCCGCGGACCTTCATGGGCTATCGGCGCAAGGATGGCCGGGTCGGGACGCGCAACGAGATCTGGATCCTCTGCACCGTGGGGTGCGTGGCGCGGGCCTCGCAGAAGATCGCGGAGGCGGCGGGCAAACGCTTCGCCGGCCAGGTCGACGGGGTCTTCGCCTTCACCCACCCCTTCGGCTGCTCGCAGCTGGGCGACGACCTGGCCATGACCCGCAAGATCATCGCGGCCCTGGCGGCCCACCCCAACGCGGGCGGCGTGCTGATCCTGGGCCTGGGCTGCGAGAACAACCAGCTGTCCAAACTGCTGGAGAGCGCGCCCAATCTCGACCAGGAACGCCTGCGCAGCTTCTCCGCCCAGGGGGTCGAGGACGAGGTCGAGGCGGGGCTCGACGCCGTCGCCGAACTGGCAGCCATCGCCTCGCAGGACCGGCGCGAGCCCTGCCCCCTGTCGGACCTGGTGCTGGGCCTCAAGTGCGGCGGCTCGGACGGCTTTTCCGGGATCACCGCCAATCCCCTGGTCGGGGCCATGGCCGACCGGCTGTCGGACGCGGGCGGCACCCCGGTGCTGACCGAAATCCCCGAGATCTTCGGGGCCGAGCGCCTGCTGATGGAGCGCGCCGCCGATCAGGGCGTGTTCGCCGACGTCGTCTCGGTGGTCAACGACTTCAAGCGCTACTTCATCGACCACGGCCAGCCGATCTATGAGAACCCTTCGCCCGGCAATGTCGAAGGCGGCATCACCACGCTGGAGGAAAAGTCCCTGGGCGCGGTGCAGAAGGCGGGTCACGCGCCGCTGACCCAGGTGCTGCGCTACGGCGACCAGGTCGCCAAGAAGGGGCTTGCCCTGCTCGAGGCCCCCGGCGCGGACGGGGTTTCCTCCACAGCGCTGACGGCGGCGGGCGCGACGGTATTGTTGTTCACCACGGGCCGAGGCACGCCGCTCGGCTTTCCCGCTCCGACCTTGAAGATCGCTTCCAACAGCGACCTGGCGGCCCGCAAGCCCAACTGGATCGATTTCGATGCGGGGGTCGTGCTGACGGGGCAAAGCATGGAAGCAGCGGCGGACGATCTTCTCGACCTCATCATTGAAACCGCGTCCGGAAGACAAACCCGCGCGGAGGAAAATGGCGAGCGCGAAATCGCCATCTGGAAGAACGGCGTCACCCTTTGACGGGCCGCCTAACGCCCGCGAGTTCCGCGGCAGCCGAGGCCGAGCGGCGGCGCGCAGGCGCCAAGGTCGGCGTCGTCCACTTCGGTCCCGGCGCTTTCCACCGGGCGCATCAGGCCTGGTATTTCGACCGGCTGATGGAGCGTGACCCGCGCTTTGGCATCGCCGCCGTTTCGCTGAAAAGCCCCTCTGTCCGTGACGCCCTGGCCCCCCAGGACGGCCTCTTCACAATCGCGCAGCTGGACCGCGAGGAAGCCTTCCATGTGGTCGGTTCGATCCTGCGCCTGCTGGTCGCGCCGGAGGACCCGGAGGCGGTGTTGAGCCTGCTGGCTTCGTCCGGCATCGCGATGGTCACCGCCACCGTGACGGAGAAGGGCTACTGCCTCGACGGCGAGGGCCGCCTCGATCTGACGCACCCCGACATTGCCAGAGATCTCGCAGGCCATCCCACCAGCGTCATCGGCTATGTGGCCGAGGGTCAGCGCCGCCGCCGGGATGCGGGCCTCGCGCCCTTTGCCGTGGTGTCATGCGACAACCTCGCGGACAACGGCGCCCTGTTCAAAGCGGCGGTGGTGCGCCTGGCAGCGCAAACCGACCCCCACCTTGCTGACTGGATCGAAGCGGAGGCCCGCTTCCCGCGCACCATGGTCGACAGCATCACGCCGGCCACGGACGACGCCCTGCCGGCGCGGGTGGAGACGGCCATCGGCGCCCATGACGCCTGGCCGGTGCAGCGCGAGCGGTTCTGCCAGTGGGTGATCGAGGATGTCCTGCCCAAAGGCGCGCCGGACCTGGCCAGCGTGGGGGTGGAGCTGACCAGCGACGTGGCGGGTTATGAGGCCGCGAAGCTTCGTCTGCTGAACGGCGCTCATTCGACGCTGGCCTATTTGGGTCTGCTCAAGGGCCATGAGACCGTGGCGGACGCCATGGGCGATGCTGAGCTTTCAAGCTTCGTGGAAGCCCTGATGCGGGATGACATCCTGCCCTCGGTCAAGGCGCCGCCGGGGATGGATGCTCCCGGCTACATCGCCGCGATTCTGGAACGTTTCCGCAATCCGGCCATCCGCCACCTGCTCAGCCAGATCGCCTGGGACGGTTCAAAGAAACTGCCGGTCCGCCTGCTTGGGACCATCGCCGATGGGCTCTCCGCCGGCCGGTCCATCGAGCGCCTGGCGACGCCGGTCGCCGCCTGGATGAGGTTCATCGAAGGCCGCGCTCAGGCAGGGATCGAGATCATAGATCCGCTGGCGGCCGAGCTGTCCAAGGCGACCGGCGTCGACGCCTTCCTGGCGCTTGAGGCGGTGTTTCCGCCCGCCCTCGCCGCCGATGAGCGGTTCAAGAATGCGGTGAACAGCGCCTACGCCAGTCTTTAGCGCGCGGCAGGTGTTGCTGCGGCCAGAGGCCTGGGCGCCGCCGCCGGCGGGGTGGCCGGAGCTTCGGCCTTGTAGGAGCGCACCTCGGCGATCTCCTGCTTGGCGTCGGGGGTCCGCACGAAGGCGGGCACCGCATCGACGCGAAGCGCGAAGGAGATGTGAGTCTTCTCCCCGCCCGGAGTGGGCGCATAGTCCGCGTGCCGCTTCATGGCGTACCAGGCGGCCGGAAGGTCGATCCAGGTGAGGACCTCGTTGACCTGGCCAAATCCGGCCCAGCCGAAATAGACCGGAGCCCAGGGACGGTAGCCGCCGAAATAGCCCTTCAGCGAGCCATCCGGCTGCATGGTCAGATCAATCTGACCTTTGAGAATTTCCAGGCCCGAGCGCACCGCGCCGGGGGAGGGGTCGCGCATCATCCAGTCGACCGGGGCGGTGGAGGTGATCCGGCCGTTCTTCACCCTGGCGGGGAAGACGCCTTCGTTCCTGGCGTGCGGCTGGATGGTGAAGGTGAAGTCCTCGACGATCTTGCCGTCGCCGGTTTTGATCATCGGGTCGCCGCTCTGATAGACGCCGACCTGGACCTTGTCGTCGTTCATCGGATCATTGCCCTCGCCGCGTACGACGATGACCATGGTCCATGAGCCTTCGCGCATCGGGTCGTTGACCGTCTGGGCGCCGCTCGACATCCGCTTGGGACCGCGGAAGGTCTTCCAGCAGCCCAGCGCCTTGTAGAACTTGTTGTCGACGCCCGGCTCTCCGGTGATCGCATTGATGAAGCCGTTGGTGGCGTCGCCGTCGAGGTTGATGCCCTCGGCCTTGTCCCCGTCGACTTCCAGGATGCCGGGATCGGGATAGGTTTCGGGGTCCTTGTACACGCTCGCGCGGTTCTTGCCGCGGAAGGCCATCTTGGGATTGCCGGAGACGGCGCTGCGCTCGGGATTGGCCGGGTTCCTGATCCACTCGGCCTCTTCCTTGGTGTAGCCGGCGTTGATCAGCATCTGCACCCAGTTGGGCTCAGGATTGGTGCCCTTGGAGCAGTCGGTGCCTGGGTCGATCATGCCGCCCTTGGCGCCGTAGTAGCTGGCGTGCTCGATCCACTCGATGACGTAGGTCTTGGTCCAGGCGGCGTGGGCCGCCTGCGGGGCCAGGAGCATGACCACCGCGGCGATCGGGGCGGTATTCATCAACGCGCGTTTCATGAGGGCGTCTCCTAGGCCATGATTTCGGTGATGGGCCGTGAGGTCTTCATGGCCCCGGCTCCGAATTCGCCGACCGGCGCGCCGGCCAGCTGCTGGGCGGTGAGCGAGACCCGCGTCACCGGCTCGCCGGCGCTGGCGATGTGGTAGCCGCCCTTGTGCCTGCCGCCCGCTCCGCCAGCGATGAGCATGGGAATGTTCTCAAGGCTGTGGATCTTGGCGTAGCCGGTATCGGAGAAGGCCAGCACGGCCATGTTGTCCAGCAGGGTGCCGTCGCCCTCCTTGATCGAGTCCATCTCCACCAGGAAGTCGCCAAAGGCCTGCATGACCAGGCCCGCAAGCTTGCTGCTGTTCGGCTGATAGCCAAGCTTGGGATCGGTCGGCTCGTCGTGGGTGTACTGGTGATAGATTTTGGAATCGCCGGCGATGTAGGTCTCCGACTGTCCGGGCGTGTGCACGAAGTTGAAGACCTTGGTCTGGTTGCAGGCCATGCCCATGGCCAGGAGTCTGGCCATCGCCTTGCTGTTGGCGTTGATCACGTCGACCGAATGGGCCCGCGGCTTTTCATCAGGCCGGGTGGGAATGAGGCAGGCTTCGGCCTTGGCCGGACGCTGCAGCTGGATGTCGAGCTGGTTCTCCATCTCCCGCAGGGAGGTGAAGTATTGGTCGAGTTTCACCCGGTCTGTCGATCCGACGCGGGCCAGCAGGGCCCGGCGCTGTTCGGCGACGCCGGAGAGCACGCTCTGCTTGAGCATGATGCTGGCGTCAGGCGACCAGTTGGGGCTGTTCGGGTCCTGGAAGCCCTGGCCGAACAGGCGGGTGTAGAGGGCGATCGGCGAGGCCTCGGGCGTCGCGAAGCTCTTGCCGGTGCGGGTCGAATAGCTGACCGTCTTGCCGTTGGCCGAGCATTCGATGGAGCGGAAACGGGTCCCCACGCCCAGGGCGTCGGCAATCTGGGTATCGAAGGAAGGCGCGTCCATCTGGCCGCCGCGGCTCGGCGCGACGCCCGACAGGATGGCGGCGTGACCGCTCCAGTGGACGGCGTTGGGACGGCCGTCGCCGTTGACGCGAAAGCCGGAGAAAACCGACACCTTGTCCTTCACGGGCTTGAGCGATTCCAGCTCAGGGGTGATCTCCCAGCCCTTGCCCTTGGTCTTGGGCACCCAGCGCGAACCGCCGTCTGGCGTGTCGGTGAGACCCAGGCCCCAGAAGTAGGTCCCGAACCGTACGGGGACCTTGGCGCCGGTGTCGGCGAAGGTCTGGCCGTTGACGTCCAGGAACATGTCCAGGGTGGGAATGCCGACGCAGACGGCCGCGCCGCCCACCATGCCGCGCATCATTGAACGACGGGAAAAGGTCACTGAGGGCCTCCTTGGGAAAGACGCGCCGTGGCGACGGCTTTGGGCGGGTTTGCGGGGCCGAGGCCCTTGGGCTGTTCAACCTTGAAGAAGCCCGCGCTCGACGCGATGCCGGCAAGCAGGGCCTTGAAGCGGTAGCCGGATTTGGCGAAGGCCTTGGTCTGGTCGTCCAGATAGTCCTCGTCGCGCTCGTCCGGAGCCTTGCCGACGCCGTAGGCATAGACGTTGCGCACCAGGCAGGCAGGGATGCGCTTGTCGTCGCGCAGATATTTGCCAAGGCCGGTCGCGCCGGTGAACTTCACACCTTCGAAATCGGCAGAGACGTCGATCGGCGCCCCGTTCTCCAGGGTGCGGAGTTGGCCAAGGCCGTCGAAGCGCTCGAGCGCCAGGCCCGGCGGATCGCTGCGGCGATGGCAGGAGGCGCAGCCCTCGTTCTGCATGTGGTCCAGGAGGCGGACCCGCACGGTGCCCTTGTCCAGGGCCTGGACCTTGGAGAAGTCTACGTCGGCCGGCGGCTCGGGCGTTGGTTCGCACATGAAGATCTCGTGGATCTTCACCCCGCGCTTGGTCGGCGACGAGGCCGCCGGGTGCGAGAACAGCGACAGGAAGGTCACCTGGGTCAGGATCCCCGAACGCTCCGACGAGGCGGGGAAGGTATATTTGGTCCAGGGGTCCTTGGAGGGATAGGAGACCTTGTAGACGGCCGCCAGCGCCCGGTTGATAAAGGTCTCGTTGGAGGTGAACACGTCGCGATAGTCGCGGTTCTGATCGACGGTCAGGTCAAGGACGGTGCGCAGCGTCTGCTCGCGGGCGCTGTCGGCGACCTTCTGGCTGTACTTCGGATAGGTGGCGGCGTCCTTGGTCAGATTGTCGAAGTGGTCAAACTGCAGCATGTCGGTGAAGAAGGCGCTGGCGCCGTCCCTGACCTTCGGCGAGGCAACCATGCGGGCGACCTGGGCCTTGAGCACCGCATCCTTGTGGATATCGCCCTTTTCCGCGACGGACAGCAGCTCGGCGTCCGGCGCCGAGTTCCACAGCAGGAACGAGAGGCGCGAAGCCTTGGTGTAGGCGTCCAGGCGGTATTGGCCGCGGCGGGCGGGATCGGGCTCCGCCGACTCGACCCGGAACAGGAACTCGGGGTCCATGAGCAGGCTGGCAAGCGCCAGGCGCAGCCCCTCGTAGTAGTCGCCTACCCCCGCCGTTCCCTTGGCCGCGATGGAAAGGCGGGTGGCGATTTCGGCCTCGGTCAGCGGCCGGCGGAACAGGCCCTTGCCGTAGCGGGTGACGACGGCGCGGGTGCAGGCCTCGTCCACCTTCTTGGGATCGGCCGGTTGGCATCCCACCAGTTTTTCGCGCCGCTTGGCGTCGATGACTTGGGCGGAGACCGAATTGGCCAGGGCGAAATACTGCTCAAAGCCGGACGTCGTCACCGACAGCTGGGCCGCGCCGATGGCCTGCAGGCCTTCCTCGCGCATCTCCGGCTCGAAGCGGGCGTTCATGGTGATGTCGGCGCCGAAAAGGTCGGCCACGATGTTCCGGTACTGGCTCTCGGTCAGACGCCGCACCGCCACGGCGAAGGGCTCGGCGGCGGTCGCCTGGCGCGCCTGGGCGATGGCCGGGGATTGCAGGGTCACTGCCACGGCGCCCACCGTTCCGACGCCGAAAACCGCCGCGCACATCAGTGCTGCTGCTCGTCGCAAAATCGAACTCCCCAAGTTTTTCTTGGGCTGGCTATTGGTCACGCCGGCCTATTGTCGAGTTACAACCCAAATGCGATTTGCAGTCAAACGTGACTTTAAATTCAGCTATCGTTTTTCGATCAATTTCCCGTGCCGCGTCCGGTCCTTAGGCCGGGTGCACCACCGGCTTCCAGCCGAGCACGAACTCGGGATTGGAATAGTCAGCGATAAGCTTCGCGTCCTTGGGCAGGGTCAACTGTTTGGACACCGGATGACGCTTGCTCACATCCACCGGCCGGCCCTTCAGGTCCTTCGAATTGAATTCCCAGAACTTGACCTTCGATGAGTCCCAGGGCAGCGGCTGCACCGTCCAGGCGTCGGGCTCGATACCGTCGATGCGGCAGTTGATGAGCACCATCTCCGCATAGGGATAGTTGCGGCCGCCGTTGTCCGGGATGCGGGCCAGCACATTCTTGGAAATGACGCCGCTCCCGTCCGGTTCGCGCGTCCAGGGAGCGGGCTCCTTGACGCCTAAGAAGGTCACGTCCTTGAACACGCTGCCGTGGCTCGCGTCGGTGTTGCGGGGCCACACGACCGGGCCGAGCGACTTGATCTCCCCGCCGTCGAAGAAGGCCGCCGCGTCGGTCAGGATGGTGTCGCCATGGCCGTAGAGCTTGATGTCCTTGAGATATGCCGAACCGTGCAGCTGCAAAGCGTCGCCCGAGCCGTTGAGGGTCATGCGGTCGATGATGATCTTCGATCCCCGCGTCATCAGGGCCTCGGCCTGGCCGAAATAGTCGTTCTCGATGGTGAACGTCGAAAGCTGTACGTCCTCGCAACCGGCCAGACTGAAGGCGTAGCGCGGCTTGGCGGGATTGAAGGCGGAGTTGTTGCCACAGTGGACCGTCACGCCGTTTCGGCTCTCGCCGCGGAGGGTCAGGTTGGACTTGTTGGCGGCATAGACCTGCTCTTCGTAGACGCCGTTCTTGATGAAGATCGTCACCCGCCGCGCGGGTTTGCCGGGCACGAAATCGACGGCGCCCTGAACGGTCGAGAAATCCCCGCCGCCGTCGGCGGCGACCACCAGACGCGTGGCGCTGGCCGGCGGCGGGGCGGCCTTGGTGGTGAAGGACCATTCCGTACCCGCCGGATAGCCGGAGAGCACGCCGGGATCGAGGCTGACCCGATAGGTGCGGCCATAACCCAGCTGCTTGTGGAGATAGATCCTCGCGACCGCCCCGTGGATGATCACGGGCTGGAAGTGCAGGCCTTCCATGCCGCCGATGGTCTTGACCTGATAGACCGTGGTGTCCGGCGGCGAGCCGTCCGGGCGGCGGCGGCGCCAGTCGGGACCGGGCGGAATGCTCATGTCGAGGGTGTCGACGAGGCTGTTATCGGCGGTATCGATGATGCGGATGCGGCCTGATTTTCCAAGCGCCGGCGCGCTCGGAAAGGCGAGGGCCAGCGGGGTGTCGGGATTGACGTTCTTCGCCCCATTGGCTGGCCAGAGACGAAGCCCTTGGGCGAGGGCCGGCAGGGGCAGGGCGGCGGCGAGCGAGGCGAGGCCCAGGTCCCGGCGCGATAGATGAAACTGCTTCACGGCCTTGTCCCCCTTGTCACCGGTGTCATCGGTAAGACGGACTAGATTTGCGGTCAATGCGGACTTCAAACCTCCGGTGACGCCGCTCGTTGAAGTCGAGTCAGCCCGTGGTCGAGCCGATCGTATACAGTATGCCTTGACGGCTGATGGGGCGGCATGGGCAAATTCAACCAAGCGCTGCCGTTAGAGCCGCGTCTTCAGGGAGAAAATGGAATGCTCGGTCTGTCACGGCGCGTGCTCATGGGCGCCACCGGTGTCCTGCTGGCGGCCCCCGCCGTCTCCTGGTCTCAAGAAGGCCGCGTCATCGAGACAGCCCAGGGCCGGTACCGCGGCCGCCTCATCGACGGCGTCCATGTCTTCAAGGGCATGCGTTACGGCGCCTCCACCGCGGGCGCGGGCCGGTTCATGCCGCCCAGGGCGCCGGAAACCTTCGCCGGGGTGCGTGACGCCTTCGACTACGGCGACCAGACCCCGCAGGCGCAGGGGGGTCTGGCCGGCCCTCAGCCGATGAGCGAGGACTGCCTGCGGATCAATATCTGGAGCCCCGCGGTCGGCGACGGCAAGAAGCGGCCGGTGATGCTGTGGTTCCACGGCGGTGGTTTCGAAAGCGGCTCGGGCGCCAGCCCGCTCTACGACGGGACCAATATGTGCAAGCGGGGCGATGTCGTCCTCTGCACCATCAACAGCCGGCTGAACGTTTTCGGCTTCTGCGATCTGTCAAGCTACCTGGGTGCGGACTTCGCCCAGTCAGGCAACTGCGGCTACCTCGATCTCGTCCAGTCGATGAAGTGGGTGAAACAGAACATCGCGGCCTTCGGCGGCGACCCCAACAACATCATGATCTACGGCCAATCGGGCGGCGGCCGGAAGGTCACCGTCTGCTTCGCGGGCAAGGAAGCCAGCGGCCTGTTCGCCAAGGGGGTCGTTCAGTCCGGCTCCCACCTGATGATCCAGACCAAGGACCAGGCCCGCGCCCTGACCGCCGACCTCCTCAAGCGCCTCGACATCGCGCCGGCCAACGCCCGCGCCCTGCAGCAGGTCCCGCAGACCCGCCTGTCGGAGGTCCAGCGCGCCGTGATCGGCGCGGCCGGCTACCGCTTCGAGCCGGTGATGGACGGCATCGCCTTCACCGCCCACCCCTTCATCCCCAATGCGCCTGCCCAGACCGCCAAGGTCCCGATGATGGTCGGCACCGCCCAGCATGAACTGGCCAACCAGATGGGCAACGATCCGGCGGTGCATCAGCTTGACCTGGCCGGCCTTCAAGCGCGCATCACCATGCTGCCCCCGGAGGACCGGGCCGAGGCGATCCGGGTTTTCCGCGGCTCAACGCCCAGCGGCTCCTATTCGGAAATGTTCTTCAAGATCGCCTCGTGGCGGTCCTACATCCGCAACGCCACCATCATGGCCGAGAAGCGCGCGGCCCTGAACGGCGCCAACAACCCGACCTGGATGTATCAAGTGACCTGGCGCTCGCCGGTGGAGGGCGGCCGGCGCTTCGCCCAGCACTCGTCGGACCTGCCCTTCATGTTCGACAATGTCGCCCGCGGCGCCCGCTACACCGGCCCGCCCAGCGAAGCGACCAAGATCATGGCCAACGCCATGGCCAACGCCTGGATCGCCTTCGCCCGGACCGGCAATCCGAACCACTCGGGCATTCCCCGCTGGCCGGCCTACGATCCCGCGACCCGCGCGGTGATGCAGTGGGAGTCGCCGCCCAAGCTCGCCAACGACCCCTACCGCACCGAGCGGGTGTTCATGGAGCGCTACCAGCCGGTCCGCGCCACCGCCCGCGACGCCGCTTAAGAAAGACCCGATCCATGCGCAATCCTGTCCCCCTATTACTGGCCGCCGCCGCGATCGCCACCAGTGCTGTCGCCCAGACACCTCAGCCCCCGCCGGCGGCCCGTCCCGCCGCCGCGGCCGAGGACGGTCCTAGCCTCGCCTCGCCCAGGCACGCCTCGGCCCAGGCCGCCGGGGCCCGCGCCCTCCATATGTGCACCGGGATTTTCGCCTCGGAGATGCCCCGCGACCTGGTAGACCGCACCTCTGCGGCGGGATCGCGGGCCCTGCGCACCCAGATCGACGAGAAGGCCAAGACGGTCAGCGTCCACTACCGCGATGACATGGCCCCGCGCCTGGCGGTGTGGCGGCCCCTGCTGGGCTGCACCCAGCTGCCGATCGGGGCGACCAAGGTCCTGGCCGACGCCCTGCCGCGTCCGGCGTCTTCGATCGTGACGCCGAAGCTCGACGACCGTCCCTGGCCGATGGGCGAGGCTGACGCGACCCGGGCGCTTCCCGCGGCGCAGCAGGCGGCGGTGGAAAAGCTCATCGACGAAGCCTTCAAGAACCAGGCCGGGACCTATCGCGGCAACACCTGGGGCGTCGTCGTCGTCAAGGACGGCAAGATCGTCGCCGAGCGCTACCAGAACGGTTTTGGCCCGCATATCGGCGCGCGGACCAATTCCATGTGCAAGTCGGTGGCCGGCAGCCTGGTCGGCGTCGGGGTCCGCAAGGGCCTGCTCGACGTCCACACGAAGGCGCCGCTCAAGGAATGGCGCAGGCCCGGCGATCCGCGCGGCGAGATCACGCTGGATCATCTCATGCATATGGGGAGCGGCCTCTACACCGAGGCGGGCGGCAATCCGCAGTCCGACCTCTATCAGTCGGGCGCCGCGGCGGCCGAGGTTTCCGCCCTCAACATGGTCGACAGCAAGCCGGGGACACGGTTCGTCTACGCCGGCTCGGACACCATCCTGCTGGTCCGGGCCCTGCGTCAGGCGGTGAACAACGATGTCGCCTTCATGACCTATCCGCACCGTGAGTTCCTGTGGAAGCTCGGCATGACCAGGACCATCATGGAGACCGACTGGAACAACGATTTCCTGGCGTCGGGCCAGTGCTGGTCGACGGCGCGGGATTTCGGCCGCTTCGGGATGCTCTACCTCGCCGACGGCATGTGGATGGGCGAGCGCATCCTTCCCGCCGGCTGGGCGAAATATGTCGCCACCCCCGCTCCCGCCCAACCGGCCAGCGCGGCCAGCGGCGGCCCCCGCTACGGCGGCCAGTTCTGGGTCTACGGCGGCAATGACGGCCTGGCGGCCGACGCCTATTCGCCCAACGGCGCCAACGGCCAGTTCGCCATGATCGTGCCGTCGCAGAACCTGGTGGTGGTCCGGCGGGGCCTGGATGCGGGACCCGGCTTCCGCATCGCCAAGTTCTCGGCCGACGTCATCGCGGCGATGAAATGATCGATCGCAGGCTCCTCCTGGCGTCCGGCGCGGCCCTGGCCGGTTGCGCGACCACGCCCAAGGCCCGCGAACAGGGGCCGGGCCTTGGCCCCTGGAAGCACGGGCGGGCCGAGGACCACGGCCTCTCCACCCCGGCGCTGGAGACCGCGGCCGCCAAACTCGCCGCCCCGGGCGAGCGGCAGGGTCTGGTGGTGATCCGCGACGGCGTCCTGGTCTTCGAGCGCTATTGGGCCAACGCCTACGCCAAGGCGACGCCGGAGTGGCGCAATGTCTCCTTCTCCTCGGGCAAGTCCTTCGGCGCGACCATGGTGGGCCGGGCCTATACTGAAGGGCTCCTGAAGCTCGACGACCTGGCGTCGAAGTATCATCCGTCGAAGGTCTCGGGTCTGAAGCCCGGCGTCACCCTCCGCCACATGCTGACCATGTCGTCCGGGGGTACGCTGAACGTGAAACCAAGCTCGGTGCGGCCCAAGCGGCTGGATGATCCGACCCCCCCGGGACCTGGCGCGGAATACGAGTGGCAGACGGTGGGCGAGCGCGGCTCTCCGCCCGGCTACGGCATATCGATCGAGCCGGGGACCACCTTCTATTACGACGGCGCGGTCGCCGATCACCTGGCCAATGTAATCACCGCGGCGAGCGGCATGACCAGCTACCGCTACATGATGACCCATGTGGTCGCTCCCATGGGTTGCGAGGGCCTCGACTATCAGAAGGAAGGCGTCGACAAGCAGGGCAACATCCGCCTTGGCGGCTCGATCCTGATGAGCTGCCGCGATCTCGCCAGGCTAGGCCAGCTCTACCTCAACAAGGGCCGCTGGGCCGGCCGTCAGCTGATCGACGAGCGCTATATCAACGAGGCGATCAGCCCCTCGCCCCTGAACCCGGCCTACGGGTTCCTCTGGTGGCTGAACGGCTCGGGCCGCACGCCCAACGCGCCCCGCTCCATGTACCTGGCGGCGGGGGCGCGGGGGCAGTTCTGCTTCGTGCTGCCGGAGGTGAACATGGTGATCTCGACCATGGGCTTTGGCGAGGCGCAGCTGACCCAGGAACAGGCCTTTGCAGCCCTGAACCCCGCCTTGCCAAGGAGCGAAGTATGACCGCCAACCGCAGGCAGGCGCTGGGCGCTTCGCTGCTGGCCCTTTTCGCGCCGGCGGCGGCCGCGACGGGCGCCCAGGCCCAGACGGCGGCGAGCGGCAATCCGACCCCGCCGGTGACGGGGCCCTTGAGCAAGTTCATCGCAAACAGCCAGGCCATGGCCATCGATGCGGAAACCCTTGACCTGGGACGTCGCCATATCCTCGACACCCTGGCCTCCGCCGTCGCCTGCCGCGACCTGGAGCCGTCCGTTCTGGCTCGCAGGTTCGCCGATGCTCACTCCGGGGACGCGCGCAGGAGCGCGGTGACGATCCTGGCCACCAAGAAGAAGGCGGCGATGATCGACGCGGTCTTCGCCTCGGCCATGACCGCTCACGGCGCCGAGATCAACGACTTCATTCCGTCGGCCTTGGTGCAGCCGGGCCCTGCGGTGGTCAGCACCGCCATCGCGCTCGCCGAAAAGCGCAAGCTCTCCGGCAAGGCGGTGCTCAACGCCGTCATCGTCGGCTACGAGCTGTGCGGACGAATTCCCAAGGCGTTGGGCAACGCCAACCTGCGTGAGTCCGGCATGGCCAACCACGGCATCGCGCCGACCTTCGGCGCGGCGGCCACGGCAGCCTCGCTCATAGGCCTTCCGGAAGACCGGATCAGCGATCTGCTGACCTATTGCTCGCAGCAGGCCTCGGGCTCCTGGCAGTGGTTGATGGACGTCGAGCACGTGGAGAAGTCCTTCGTCTTCGCCGGCATGGGCGCGCGGGCTGGATTGCAGGCAGCTCTTTTCGTCGAGCACGGCTTCCGGGGCGTGCGCGACAACATGGATCAGCCCACCGGTTTCATGAACCAAGGGATGTTCTCGCGGGCCGGCGGGGACCTCAATCGCCGCTATCTGATCGAGGATCTGGGCAAGCGCTGGGAAATGCCCATGACCGCCTACAAGAAATATCCCAGCGGCGGCCCCGCCCAGCCGGCGGTCGACGGCCTTTTGAAGCTGCTGCCTCAGCTCAACAAGGACACCATCCAGTCCATCCGCATCGAGATGCCGGGCCGCTGGCAGGCCTTCCGCGACGCGGCCATGCCTGCCCTGAACCTGCGCTATCTGTTCTCGATCATCCTCATCGACCGCAGGCTTGATTTCGTATCGGCCCAGTCGCTGGAACGCATGGCCAATGACGCGGCGGTCAAAGCCTTCATGACCAAGGTCGATGTCGTCCACGATCCCAAACAGGAAGCGCCTCCGGGCCAAGAACGGGTCGAAAGCGCCCGCATCATCATCGTCGAGACGGGCGGAAAGCGGCACGAGCTCTTTGTGCCCTACGTCACTGGTTTCCCGTCACATCCCATGTCCAAAGCCGAAGTCGAGGACAAGGCGCGGGGCCTGATGACGCCGATCCTCGGCGCCGCCCGCACCCAGATGCTGATCGACCAGGTCTGGGCCATCGACACCATGAAAAACGCCGGCGGCTTCGCCCGCCTCGTCGCCTCTTAAGGAGCTCCCGCCATGACCACGCTCATCGCCAGCCGCCGCGCCCTGATCGTCGGCGCCGGAGCGACCTTTTTCGCCAGCGTCGCGAGCGCCGCGACCGCCGATCTCTTTCCCATTGTCGAGACCGCCAACGGCAAGCTACGCGGTCTGGTCAGCGGCGGGATCAACGTCTTCAAGGGCGTCCATTACGGGGCCGACACCTCCGGCCGTAACCGCTTCATGCCGCCCCAGCCGGTGAAGAAGTGGTCCGGCGTCCGCGATGCGCTGAACTACGGCAACATCTGCCCGCAGGTGTCCGCCGACCGCCGCCGCGACTACGCCAACCTGATCTTCAACGACATCCAGCCGGGCGGCATGGGTGAGAACTGCCTCAACTGCAACATCTGGACCCCGTCCCTGTCGCGGGCGGCGAGGAAGCCCGTGCTGGTTCGCTTCCACGGCGGCGGCTTCTATGGCGGCTCGAGCAATTCGCCGGGCATGGACGGCGAAATGATGTCCCGCTTCGGGGACTGCGTGGTGGTCTCGGTGAACCATCGCCTGAGCGCCTTCGGCTTCCTGCACCTGACCGATTCCGGCGACCCGGCGGCCTTTGGTCAGTCGGGGATGGCGGGGATGCTCGACCTCTCGGCCTGCCTGAAGTGGATCGGCGACAACATCGAGGCCTTCGGGGGCGATCCCGGCAAGGTCATGATCTTTGGCCAGTCCGGCGGGGGCGCGAAGGTCTCGACCCTGATGGCTATGCCGTCCGCCAAGGGCCTCTTCCATCGGGCGGTGCAGATGAGCGGCGCGCGGCTTCGGGCCACCACCCCGGCCGACGCCAAGGTCTCCAGCGACACCCTGCTCAAGGCCCTCTCGATGAGCGGCTCGGACGTCCGCAAGCTCCAGGCCATTCCCTTTTACGACCTGCTGGCCGCCCAGGCCGACATCGAGGCCGGCGCCCGCTCGCGCGGCGAGGCCCCGGGGTCGTTCTCTCCGGTGCTGGAGGGCGTCGCCATGCCGCGTCACCCCTTCGATCCGGACGGACCGGCCATGACGGCCGATGTGCCCATGATCATCTCCACAACTCTGGACGAACGCACTTACCGCCAGGCCAATTTCGACCAGACCTGGGACGGGGTGAAGGCCATGCTTCGGCCCCGGGTCGGCAATGCCACCGACCAGGTGCTCGACATGTACCGCACCGAGGATCCCAAGGCGTCCGCCTACCTCATCCAGTCGCGGATCATCAGTGACCAGGGCAGGGGGGCGAGCGTCACCCAGGCCGAGCGCAAGGCGGCGCAGGGCAAGGCGCCGGCCTATGTCTATCTCTGGAAATCGCCCAGCCCCGCCTGGGGCGGCCGCTATGGCGCGACCCACGCGGTAGACGTCGGCCCCAGCATGCACGAGGTGCGCGGCGCCCTGCACGGGCCCAATCCCAACAGCGAGCGGCTGGCGGACGAGCTTTCCTCCGCCCTCGTCGCCTTCGCCCGCACCGGCGATCCCAACAACCCCCGCCTGCCGCGCTGGGAGCCCTATGACGCCACCCGCCGCACCACCCTGGTGTTCGATGATCCCAAGAGCCACGTCGACGCGGACTACCGCGGCGCCTTCCGCCGGCTCTGGCTGCAGTATCCGGCCACCCGCCCCGCCGCGGCCTCGTCCGACTGATCAGAGCGCGTCGCGGCGCAGGCTTTCTTTGACAACCCTGGGGTTTGATTCTCTAATCGCCGCCAGCGCGACTGCGAAAAGAACGGTCCGCTCCAGGGAGGACGCGCGTGCGCATCAGGTCAGGTCTTTTGGCGGCGGTCGCCCTTGCGGCCATAACCGGCTGCGCGACGCCTGACGCCGCGCCGAAACAGACCGCCGCCGCCTCCACCCAGACCGGAACCGCCGTCGCCTACCGGCGCCTGACCGAAAGCCAATACCGCCACGCGATCAGGGACACCTTCGGCCCCGCCATCGCCATCAACGCCCGCTTCGAGCCGGAAAGGCGCGAGGAAGGCCTGCAGGCGATCGGCAACGCACGGCTTTCCATCACCACCTCGGGCCTTGAGCAATATATCGCCGTCGCCCGCTCGGTCTCCGACCAGGTGATCGACGGCAAGGATCGTGACACCCTGATCGGCTGCACGCCGGAAAAGGCCGACGCCGCCTGCGCGGAGGCCTTCATCAAAACCCGCGGCGAGCAGCTCTTCCGCCGTCCGGTGACGGCTGAGGAACAGGCCCGCTACGCCGCCATTGCCGCCGACGGGGCCAAGGCCTATGGCGATTTCCACAAGGGGCTGAAGCTCGCCCTGACGGGCATGCTGGTCTCCCCCGACTTCCTCTTCCGCATCGAGCGCGCCGTCCCGGCCCGCGGCGGGATGAAGCTGGACGCTTACAGCAAGGCCTCGCGGCTTTCCTACCTGCTGTGGGATTCCGGCCCCGACGCGGCCCTCATGGAAGCGGCCCGCACCGGCGAGATCAACAGCAGCAAGGGTCTCGAGGCTCAGGTCGATCGGATGCTCGCCTCGCCCAGGCTCTCTGACGGCGTGCGCGCCTTCTTCACCGACATGCTGCAGTTCGAGGCCTTCGAGACCCTGTCGAAGGATGGCGCCACCTATCCCAAGTTCTCCCAGGCCGTGGCCGACAGCGCCCGCGAGGAGACCCTGCGCTTCCTGGTCGATCAGCTGGTCACCAAGAACGGCGACTACCGTGACATCTTCACCGCCAGGGACACCTACCTCGATCGCAACCTGGCCTTTGTCTACAACGTCCCCTTCATCTCGGCCGAGAAGTGGGCCCCCTACACCTTCAAGCCCGAAAGCGAACGGTCGGGGATCCTGACCCAGGTCACCTTCCTGTCCCTGTTCGCTCACCCGGCGGCCTCCTCGCCGACCATCCGCGGGGTCAAGCTCAACGAGATCTTCCTCTGCCTGCAGATTCCGCAGCCGCCAGCCGATGTCGACTTCTCCAAGGTCCAGGCCCTGGAGCACGGTACGGTGCGGGTCCGCCTTACTGACCACATGACCAATCCAGGCTGCATCGGCTGCCATGCGCTCAGCGACCCGCCGGGCCTGGCGCTGGAACGCTTCGACGGCCTTGGCCAGCACCGGACCATGGAAAACGGCCAGCTGATCGACGTTTCCGCCGACATCGACGGCAAGAAGTTCCACGGCTCCACCGGCCTTGGCCAGCGCCTGCACGACGATCCGGAAGCCGCCGCCTGCCTGGTGCGCAATGTCGTGGCCTATGGAACCGGCCGCGCGCCTGATCCGGCCGAGGCTCAGGCGCTCGCCAAACGCACCCGCGACTTTGCGTCCGACGGCTATCGCCTAAACGCCCTTTTTCACGGTATCCTCACTGATCCGCAGTTCTATAGCGTGAAGTTGCCTGCCGATCGGCCCCGCGGCCTTCAGTCCGCGGCCTTAAGCGTACGCACCAAAGACCTCTCTGGAGCTTCGAGATGATCAATCGCTTTAACCGCCGTTCCCTGCTTCGTGGCGTCCTTGGCGGGACCGCCGTCTGTGTTGGCATTCCGACTCTGGACGCCTTCCTGAACACCAACGGGGATGCGCTGGCGGACGGCAAGCCGCTGCCGGTGCGGTTTGGCACCTATTTCTGGGGTCTGGGTCTCACCGATACGCCGACCGCGGCGTCGCGCTGGGTGCCGAACAAGATCGGCATGGGCTATGAGGCGACGCCGGAGCTGTCGTCCTTCGCGGATCTGCGCCACAAGGTTTCGGTCTTCTCCGGCTTCCGGGTGATCAGCGACGGCAAGCCCAACATCGTCCACTGGAGCGGCCACGCCTCGATCCTGTCCGGCATCGCCCCGGCCACCACCGGCAGCTTCGACGGCCCCTCTCTGGACACCCGGGTGGCCGACGCCATCGGCACGGGCGCACGCTTCAAGGCCCTGGATGTCTCGCCGTCCGGCAAGGTGATCAGCTACTCCACCCGCACCGGCAAGGGTTTCGCCACGCCGGAGACGACCCCGGTGGCGCTCTACGCACGCCTGTTCGGCGAGGGCTTCCA
>DGYN01000101.1 GCA_002398405.1 Caulobacteraceae bacterium UBA5005 | reverse complement strand
CTTCGGCGCCCTGCGGCAGGGCCATGTCGGAGCGGAAACCCTTCCGCGGGCCGTAGGCGCCCTTCGCCACGATGGCGCGCGTCGTTACGAACAGCCGCGGGCCGGGGATGACGCCGTCGTGGATGGCCTTCTTCAGCGCCACGTCGGCGTCCTCGGCGCCCTCGGTGCCCAGTTCCCGCTCGGTGGTGAAGCCGCTCATGAGCGTGCGCCCGGCGTCCCGCGCCGCCCGGATGGTCCGGTAGAACGGCGCCTCCTTCAGCACCTGATCGTCCCAGGAGGTCTCGTTGTAGGGGTGCAGCAGGAGGTGCGAGTGGAGGTCGATCAGGCCCGGGATCAGCGTGGTCCCAGGGAGGGGGATGACCTTGGCGCCCTGCGTGGAGACCTGCGCCCTGGGGCCCACGGCGGTGATCTTCTGGCCTTCGACGCGCACGACCCAGCCCGGGTGCGCGGGCTCGCCCGCGGTCCAAACGGCGTCCGGCTGGAGGAGGTACGTCTCCGCCGTGGCGGGCAGGGCGAACGCGAGGCACGCGGCGAGGGCGGGGAGGAGTCGCATAGCCAAGGCGTAGCACACTTGGTTTCCCCCTCCGGGGGAAAGCGGCGCGAAGCCGTAGGCGAGATGCCGATGGGGGTAGTGACCCATGCGGCCGGTGAGGCGCGTTCAAGCCGCCGTTCACGCACCCCCGGCGACTCGGCCCTGCGGGCCTTCGCGCCGCTTTCCCCCGCAAGCGGGGGAAACTAAGAGCGTCCTCATGCGCCTGTTTCTCGCTTCCTATCGCACTGGCGACGCGTTCCCGGAGCTGCTGCGGATGGCAGGGACGGGGGAGCGGGCGGCGGTGATCGCCAATGCCGTCGACTTCGTGCCGGACGCTGCCCGCGAGTCCTACCGGCGCAATGTCCATGATCCGGTCGCCGAGTTTCGTGCCCGGGGCCTCGACGCCTTCGACCTCGACCTGCGGGCGTACTTCCGGCGGCCCGAGGCGCTGCTGGCGGTGCTGGAAGAGACGCGGCTTGTCTGGGCCACGGGCGGCAACGCCTTCCTGCTGCGGCGGGCGATGCGCCAGTCCGGCTTCGACGCGCTCGCGCCGGGGCTGATCTTCGCCGACCGCCTCGTCTACGGCGGCTGGAGCGCCGGGGCGTGCGTCGCGGCCCCCAGCCTGCGGGGCCTGGAGCTGATGGATGACCCGCACACCCTGGCCGACGGCTACGATCCCGAGCCGGTCTGGGAGGGCCTGGGGCTGGTCGACGCCGCGATCGTGCCCCACTGGAAGAGCGACCATGACGAGGCCGCCGCCGCCGACGCCTGCGCCACCTTCATGACGGCCGAGCGCATTCCGCACCGGACGCTGCGCGACGGCGACGTGCTGATCCAGAACGGCGAGATCCTGGACCTCCACGCCGGCCGCCCTTGACGCCGGCGGTCCCGGCGCCGTCTTTCCCACCCCGCAGTCAGGAGTGAGCCCCATGCAGCAGCGCAAGATCGGTCCGTTCGACGTCTCCGCCATCGGCCTGGGCTGCATGAGCCTCAGCCATGCCTACGGGTCGCCGCCGCCCCGCCCGCAGGCGGAGGAGGTGCTGCTGGGCGCCCTGGACGCCGGCTACACCTTCTTCGACACCGCCGCCGTCTATGGCCTCGGCCACAACGAGACCCTGGTCGGGGAGGTGCTGTCGCCGCATCGCGCGAAGTTCACGCTCGCCTCCAAGTGCGGGATCACCGACGCCACCGGCACGCAGCGCGGCATCGACGGGCGGCCGGAGACCATCAAGGCCCTGTGCGACGTCAGCCTGCGCCGGCTGAAGACCGAGGTGATCGACCTCTACTACCTGCACCGCTGGGACAAGAAGGTCCCGGTGGAAGACAGCGTGGGCGAACTGAGCCGCCTGGTCAGCGAAGGCAAGATCAAGGAAATCGGCCTTTCGGAGGTTTCAGCCGCAACCCTGGAGAAGGCGCACGCGGTCCACCCCGTCGCCGCCCTGCAGACCGAATACTCCCTAATGACCCGCAATCCCGAGGTCGCGGTGCTCGACGCCTGCGCCCGCCTGGGCGTCGCCTTCGTGGCCTTCAGCCCTGTCGGGCGGGGCATCCTGGGGGGCATGCTGCGCAGCATGGACGAGCTTCCCAGCACCGATCTGCGCTACATCATGCCGCGCTTTAACGAACCGGAAAACTTCGCCCACAACCTGGCCCTGGCTGACAAATTTGCTGCGCTGGCCCGCGAGGCCGGAGTCACCCCCGGGCAGCTTTCCATCGCCTGGACGTTGACGAAGGGCGAGCACATCATCGCGATCCCGGGGACCGCCAATCCGCAGCATCTGGCCGACAATCTCGCCGCCGCCCGCATCGTTATCGAGGACGACCTGCTGGCCCGCATGGAGGCCCTGATCAACAATAAAACGGTCAGGGGGCCGCGCTATCCGCCCCTGCAGCAAAGTCAGGTCGACACCGAGGAAATCGCCGCATGAGTATCGTCGTCCGCAACATTCCCCGCCCGGATCTCGCGGTCGTGGATGGCCTTGCCACCTTCGGGGTCGCCACGGTGCACGAGGCGCAGGGCCGCATCGGCCTGCTGGCGTCCTATATGCGGCCGATCTATCGGCCGGCCTCGATCGCCGGCGCCGCGGTAACCTGCGAGGTCGCGCCGGGCGATAACTGGATGATCCATGTGGCGGTCGAGCAATGCCAGCCGGGCGATATCCTGGTGGTTGCGCCGACCAGCCCCTGCGAGGACGGCTATTTCGGCGACCTTCTGGCGACCTCCCTGATGGCGCGGGGCGTGCGGGGCCTGATCATGGACGCGGGCGTGCGCGATATCGCCACCCTGACCGAGATGGGTTTTCCGGTGTGGTCCAAGGCCGTCTACGGTCAGGGTACGGTCAAGGAGACCCTGGCCAATGTGAACACCCCGATCGTCTGCGCCGGCGCCCTGATCAATCCGGGCGATGTGATCGTGGCGGACGATGACGGGGTCTGCGTGGTGCGCCGCAGGGACGCCGCCAAAGTCTTGGCAAGCGCAGAGGCGCGCGGGGCCAATGAGGAAGATAAGCGCCAGAAGCTGGCGTCCGGCGTGCTGGGGCTCGATCTCTACAAAATGCGCGAGCGTCTGGCGGAGAGGGGCCTCAAGTACGTGGACTATGAAGGTGAGTGAGGGCGCATACCTTCAAATCCTCCCCCGTTGGGGGAGGGGGACCGC
>DGYN01000072.1 GCA_002398405.1 Caulobacteraceae bacterium UBA5005 | reverse complement strand
CCCGCGGCCTGCAGGGCGAACAGCACCCGCGTGGAATGGTCGAAGGTGACGTTGTCGTCGGCCATCCCGTGCATCAGCAGCAGCGACGACGGCTTCAGCCGCGGCATCCGCGCCACCAGCTCGGTCGCCGCATAGCCCTTCGCGTTGTCGGCTGGCGTGCCCATGAACCGCTCGGTGTAGTGCGTGTCGTAGAGCGCCCAGTCGGTGACCGGCGCCCCCGCCACGCCCGCGCTGAACGGGGTGTCCGGCGCGGTCAGCAGCAGCAGCGTCATGTAGCCGCCGTAGGACCAGCCGGTGACGCCGATGCGCGCCTTGTCGACGTAGGGGAGGGTCTGCAGATAGCGGGCGCCCACGATCTGGTCGTCGACCTCCAGCTGGCCCATCCGCCGGTCGATGGCGGTCTTGAAGGCTGCCGAGCGGTTGGGCGTGCCGCGATTGTCGAGCTTGAACAGGATGTAGCCGCGGTCGAGGAACAGCTGGTCCTCCGGCGCATGCCAGCTCCTGGTCACCAGGGCGTTCCCCGGGCCGCCGTAGACCTGGACCACCACCGGGTACTTCCGGGCCGGATCGAAGCCCGCAGGCGTCCGCATCGACCAGTGCAGGTCCGAACCGTCCGCCGCCTTGACGGTCCCGTAGGTCGGAACCCGCAGGCCATCGGCGTAGGGCTGGAACGGGTGCCCGGCCTTCAGGGCGTTCTCCTCGATCCAGCGCACCCGGGTCCCGTCGGCGCGGTACAGCGCGGTCTGGGGCGGGGTGTCCGGGTCGTTGTAGGTGCCGACGAAGGCGCCGCCGGTGTCGGCGACGGTCACCGCCCACTGTCCGCCGGCCGGCGTCAGCGCCTTCGGCTTGCCGGGCTTGGCGTAGGAGACCGAATAGATTCGGCGCTCAAGAGGGGTGTCGATGTTGGCGGAGAAGATGACGCTGGACGTGGCCTCGTCCACGCCCTCGATCTGCGCCACCGACCACTCGCCGGCGGTGACTTTGCGCACCAGCTTGCCGGTCGCATCGTAGAGGTAGATGTGCCGCCAGCCGGTGGCCTCCGACGACCACAGGAACGACCCGTCCTTCAGCAGGCGGAAGTCCTCGTTCAGGTCCACCCAGTGCGGGCTGGTCTCAGTGAGGATCACCTTGCCCTGGCCGGTCGCCGGGTCGATCGCCAGCAGGTCCAGCTTGCGCTGGTCGCGCGACTGCCGCTGGACATAGAGCGTCCTGCCGTCCTTCGACCAGTTCACCCGGGCCAGGTAGATGTCGGCGTTGTCCCCCAGGTCCACCTTCACCCGCGGCCCGCTCAGCGGCTGGACGTAAAGGTCGACCTTGGCGTTCGGGCGGCCTGGGCGGGGATAGCGCTGCGGCACCACGTTGGCGCCGGCGGCGTTCACCTCGGGGCGGTCGACGATGTCGACGCCGGTCTGGTCGACGAAGGCGATGGCGATCTTGCTGTCGTCCGGGCTCCACCAGTAGCCGGTGTGGCGGTCCATCTCCTCCTGGGCGATGAACTCGGCCGTGCCCCAACTCTTGAGTTCGGTCCCGCCCTTGGTGAGCGCGCGCTCCGCGCCGCCGGCGGCGGGCACGATGTAGAGGTTGTCGTCGCGCACGAAGGAGACGAAGCCGCCCTTGGGCGAGACCTTGGCGTCGATCTCGTCGGCAGCGCTGTGGGTGAGCTGGCGGGCCTGGCCGGCGGCCACGTCATAGACCCACAGGTCGCCTTCCACCGGGGCGAGGATCAGCCGGGCCTGGCTGTCCCACTCGTAGTCGACCACGCCGCGGGTGGCGACGCCGGCCCGCTCGCGCCTGGCCTTCTCGGCCTCGGAGAGTTCGCGCGCGGCGGGGGCGAGCTTTTTGCCGTCGAGCAGCAGGCGTGGATCGCCGCCGGCCACGTCTGCGATCCACAAGTCGGTGACCAGCAGGTCGTCGACGCGGGTCTTGATGTAGGTCACCGCCTTGCCGTCGGGCGACAGCTTCACGCCGCGGGCGCGGGGGCCGGAGAGGTCCGGGCTGTCGTAGACGCGCTGCGGTGGGAGCTTGTCGGCCATGGCAGGGAAGGCCACTGAGGAGAGGGCGAGGACGGCCGCAAGGGCGGCGGCGGCAGGTTTCATGATGGCTTTTGAACAGGCTTGAAACGCTCTTGGCAATCCGCCGCAGGGTGCGCTGCGACCAGCGGGCGCGCCCTCGGCCGCCTTGAACCGACCGCGGCTTCGTGGCACGAGCCGGCGCATGAGCGACGAGACCCCCGCCCTTCCCGACCGCCTGAGCGTCGACCCCAACAGCCCGTACTATGACGAGGCCGTGCTGACCCGGAATGTCGGCGTGCGCTTCAAGGGCCAGGACAAGACCAACGTCGAGGAATACTGCGTCAGCGAGGGCTGGGTGCGGCTCTCGGTGGGCAACTCCAAGGACCGCCACGGCAACCCCCTGACCATGAAGCTCCAGGGCCCGGTGGAGCCCTACTTCCAGGACATTACTTCGCCGGCCTCGCCAGCGCCGGAAGGTCAATAGCCGCCTGCTTGATGGCGGCGTGGTCCGCCTCGGGCAGGGTGATCAGGCCGCGCGAGACAAGATAACCGCCCTTGCCCGCCGCCGCGTCCGAGACGAACTCGGCGACATAGTCCTTGATTCCCGGAATGAGGGGGATGTTGGCCTTCTTCACGTAGATGAACAGTGAGCGCGACAGTGGATAGTCGCCGCTGGCGATGGCGTCATAGGTGGGCTCCACCCCGCCAACCTTGGCCGCCTTCACCCCGTCCCTATTGTTGTCGAGGAAGGAATAGCCGACCACGCCCAGGGCCCCCGGGGTCTTGGTCAGGGTGCCGATGATGGCGTTGTCGTTCTCGCCCGCATCGATCCAGGCGCCGGTGCGGATCGTCCCGGCCTTCTGCTTGAACTGCGGCTCGTCGGAGCTCTTCAGGGCTTTCAGCTGGTCAATCTCGGCGGCTCCGGCTTCCATGGCCAGCTCGACGAATGCGTCCCGCGTGCCCGAGGTCGGCGGCGGGCCATAAACGGTGATCCGCTGGGCCGGCAGGCTGGCGTTCACCTCTTTCCAGGTGGCGGCCTTGTTGGCGGAAAAGCCCGCGCCGGCCGGGACCTCGGCGGCGAGTGCCCGGTACAGATCGGCGCGCTTGAAGTCGAAATCGGCGCCGGTCTTGGCGGTTACGATGACGATGCCGTCGTAGCCGATCTTGATCTCGGCGATGTCGGTCACCCCCGCCGCCTGGCAGGCGTCGAACTCGGACGCCTTGATCGGGCGCGAGGCCGTGGCGATGTCCGGGAAGTTCGAGCCGGTCCCGCCGCAGAAGGCCTTGAACCCGCCGCCGGTGCCCAGCGACTCGACCTTGGCCGCCTGGCCCCCGGTCTTGCGCGACAGGGTTTCGGACACCCGAGAGGCGAAGGGCGCGACGGTCGAGGATCCCGCCACCCAGACCTGGCTGCGCGCTCCGGTGGCGGCGGGTCCTGAGGAGGCTTTGTCTTCTCCCGGGCCGCATCCGGCGAGGAGGGCGAGCATCGAGAGGGCGGCGGCGAGTCTCAGCTTGGTCATGGGGAAAATCCTCTGCGGAATCGTCTGGGCAAGCCATGGCGCCTCAACACGGCGGTTTTGCAAAGCCTGTTGAACAATTGTGACAAGACGCGCCCTTCAAACTTGCTTCTTCCTGCTCTAGTTCGAGGACATGGCGCAATTCCCGATCACCATTTTCCACAACCCGGCCTGCGGAACCTCGCGCAACACCCTGGCGATGATTGAGGCGGCCGGCCATTCCCCCACGGTGGTGCGGTATCTGGACGCAGGTTGGACCACGGCTCAGTTGAAGGAATTGTTCGACACGGCCGGGCTTTCTCCCAGGGATGCCTTGCGGGTCAAGGGATCGCCGGCCGAGGACCTCGGCCTCACCCAGGCCGGGGTTAAAGATGAGACGATCCTCGCCGCGATGGTCCAAAATCCCATTCTGGTGGAACGGCCAATCGTCCAGACACCAAACGGCGTAAGGCTTTGCCGCCCGGCCGAGCGGGTCTTGGAGATCCTCCCCGGCTAGACTCCATGCATTCAACCAGGAAAGCCGCGCAAGTTTCGGACAACACTGTTCTTCTGCCCCTGCGCTGCCGTTAGCCCTTAACGTGTTGTTGGGGCTTATTGCCGATAGTTGCGGTTCGTTTCGCCGGGGCAACCGAGCTTGATCAAGGCAGATCGTCCGCCTTTTGGAATGGACGCGGTTCAGCCCGCGTTCGAGCGAGCCACCTGGCTCGCCAAGACCCTCTTTGGCGCGTCGCAGGCCAGCATTACTCTGATCGACGGCGACCGGGTCTGGCGCAGCCGGGGCAATGACGAGAACACCAACAGCGTCGGCGCCCGCCATGTCATCGCCAGCGGTGAACTCCTGTGGATCGCCGACACGACCAGCGAAGACTCGCTCATCGCCGATGACCCGCTGGTCACCGGCGCGCCGTTCCTGCGTTTCTACGCGGCGGCGCCGATCACCCTGTCCGACGGCACGACGCCGGGCATCCTCTGCATCGTCGACACCAAGCCCCGTGAATTTGACGCGGTTCTGGCCAAGGGTCTGCGGCAGCTGGCGCAAAGCGTCGCCGACGAGTGCGAACGCGCCAAGGCCGCTGAAAAGGTGGCCGCCTCCGCCGCTGAACTCGATCGCACCCGAACCGTCCTTTCGGCCTTCGTCGAGGCGGTGCCTGTTTCGATCTTCATGACCGATGACAAATTCCGGCTTCTGAAGGCGAGCCGTCAATGGCTCGACGCTTTCCAGCTTCAGCCCCACGAGGCTGAAGGCCGGTCGATTTTCGAAATCGATCCCGAATATTTCGGCCGTTTCCGCGGCGCCTACGAAAAGGTCCTCACCGGCCGCACCCTGCGCGATCCCAAGGTCTGGTCTGATCACCATGGCCGCGCGGCCTGGCTGGCCTCCGAACTGAGCCCGTGGCGCAATGACAAGGGTGAGGTCGGCGGGATCATCGTCTCGGCCCACGCCATTACCGACATGGTCAACGCCCTGGAGCGCGCCGAGCGCTCCGAGCAACGCCTCAAGCTCGCCATGGACATCGCCGATGTCCACGTCTTCGACATCGACTATGTCGCCGGCACGGTGGAAAAGGCCGGCCCCGAAGAGACCTTCTTCGCCAGGCCCCAGACCTTCGAGGACGTCAAGACCAATGCGCTTGGCATGGTCCATCCTGACCACCGCGACCGGGTTCGCGAAGAGCGCAAGAGCACCTTCTATGCGACCGGTGTCGCGACCTCCGAATTCCCGCTTTCCCGGACCGACAAGGAAGTCTGGGCCGCCACCGCCGCCAACGTCTACAAGGACGATGACGGCAAGACCCGGCGGGTCGTCGGGGCCATGCGCAACATCACCTCGCACAAGCTGGCTGAGCGCGCGCTCTTGCAGGCCAAGGAAGACGCCGAGGCCGCCAACCAGGCCAAATCGACCTTCCTCGCCATCATGAGCCACGAGATCAGGACGCCTCTGAACGGCGTGCTTGGCATGGCGCAGGCCATGGCGGCCGATCATTTGGACGACACCCAGCGCGAGCGCCTGTCGGTGATCCGCCAGTCGGGCGAAACTCTGCTGGCCATTCTCAACGATGTCCTGGACCTGTCGAAGATCGAGGCCGGCAAGCTTGAGCTTGAGGAAACCGAGTTCGATATCGCCGAGCTGGCGCGCGGCGCCCACGGCGCCTTCACCGCCATTGCTCACAAGAAGGGCCTCTCCTTCGACCTGGTGGTCGAGCAGACCGCCCGCGGCGTCTATCGCGGCGACTCCACCCGCGTGCGCCAGATACTCTACAATCTGGTGTCCAACGCCCTGAAGTTCACCGAGGAAGGTGAAGTGCGGGTCGCGGTCAGCGGCGACGCCAACAGCATGTCGATCCGCGTCTCCGACACCGGCATCGGGATTCCGCCTGAACGCCTCGCCGCCCTCTTCGAAAAGTTTGAGCAGGCCGACGCCTCGACCACGCGCCGCTATGGCGGCACCGGCCTAGGCCTGGCCATCTGCCGCGAACTCGCTCACCTGATGGGCGGCCAGATCGGCGCGACGTCCGAGCCCGAGAAGGGCACCGTCTTCACCGTTGATCTTCCGCTGCCGCGGGTCGGCGACGAGGTTGAACGCCCCACCGCGCCCGCCCCGGTGCCCGCCGCAAGGGCCGAGGTCGAGAGGCCGGAGATCCGCGTCCTGGCCGCCGAGGACAATTCCGTCAACCAGCTGGTGCTCAAGACCCTGCTGGCTCAGGCGGGCATCGAGCCGTTCATCGTCGACAACGGCAGGAAGGCCGTCGATGCCTGGGAAGGCGGCCACTGGGACATCATCCTCATGGATGTCCAGATGCCGGAAATGGACGGCCCCACCGCCACCCGCATGATTCGTGAGAAGGAGGCCGCCAGCGGCCGGCCGAGAACCCCGATCATCGCTCTCACCGCCAATGCCATGGCCCATCAGGTGGCCGAGTATGGCGTCGCCGGCATGGACACCTTCGTTCCCAAGCCCATTGAGATCGGCCGCCTGTTCGCGGCGATCCAGCAGGTGCTGAGCGACGACGAGGGGTCAGAGGCGGCCGCCGCTTGAGCGCAACCGACGCCCTTGGCGCAATCGGGCTAGCGTCCGCCGCGCTCTGCATCATCGCCTATGTCTGGGGCTATATCTTCAAGGTGAAGGGCTTCCGGCCCCTAAGCGTTCTGTCCCTGTTCGCCACCGTGGTCGCCCTGGCCCAACTCTCCCTGTCGCTCACTGGCGCCGGCGGCGAGCTCAATGTGCTCTACGCCATGGCGTTCCTGGTGATCTCGGGCCTTGCCCAGGCCTTGATGGCGGTGCGGGCGAGGGCCGGCCGGGAAGGCCTGTTCACCCGCGAGGACGACTAGGTTTTCTCGCGCTTGATGATGTCACCGGGCTCACAGTCCAGGTAGTCGCAGATCGCATCGATCGTCTCGAACCGGACGCCCTTCACCTTGCCCTGTTTGAGCAGGGAGAGGTTCGCTTCGGTGATCCCGATGTGTTCGGCGAGGTCCTTGGACTTGACCCCGCGGTCGGCCATCACCACGGCAAGTTTGACGACGATGGCCATCAGATGAACTGGGCGTTTTCTTCGGCCAGACGCTTTGCGTCCTCGGCGACCTGAACTGCCCGCTTCATCACGCTTGCGAAGACGATGATCGTTCCGAGCAGGACGAGGCTCACCCCGCCCTCGAAGCTAAGGGGCGTGATTGTCCCATCGACGATCTTGCGTGTCGCCCCGTCAGGGGTGGTCATCGTTGCGCCGAACAGGCCCGCGACCCACAGCAACAGAATGGGCGCCTTATAGATTCCTACTCCGATGGCGAAGTTACGGAGCGCGTCAGCGGTGCTCTGCGAGAAGAACCAGCCGCGCCGCAGGTAGCTGAACAGGCCTGCTGCGCTGACGAGTCCCCAGGCTAGACCGGCCAAGGGCGGGACAAGCACCGCCATGGCCATAATCCGGCGGTCCCAAGGCTGTTGGGAGCCCTCACCGATCGTCAACGCTGTCACCAGCACCACGCAGTAAAGCCCCGCGCCCACGGCGAGCAACCAGCTCAGCACCCCGGCCATATGACAGACTAGACGAAGGCCCCGGCTGGGAAAGGCCATAGCGGTGAGCGAATCATGCGCCATCGGGCGGCTCCATTTGACATTGTAGCATAATATACAATTATCGTTTGACAGAAAGATATTTCTGTAATGGTGTGGAATTGCCTCTACGGGGGCGCTTTCCAAGCGGCCGACCAGCGGTCGGTCATTTCAAGAGGTCCACCCATGCTTTGTCTCTCCCTTGCCGCCGCCGTTGCGGCGATCTTGCCGGCGTCGGGCGCCGCGCAATTGTCGGCGCTGGCGGATATCGATCGGGACGGACTGATCACCGTCGCAGAACTTCAGGCGGCCATGGCCGACAACGCGCCTCGGGCCGTGGAAATGTTCCACGCGTCAAAGGACGAAAACCGCGATGGGCACGTTTCCGCCGCCGAATTGGACAGCGACTTCTTCCGCCGCAACGTCGGCATGCCCATCTTGTGGAGCTTCGTCGAAGCCGACACGGATCGGGACGGCAAAGTCACCCTGGATGAGCTGCGTAAAGAGGCAATGCCCGAGATCACGGCTGTTCTTCCTCAATACATGGAAGTAGCGGATCGGGATCGTGATGGCGCGCTTTCCGAGTCCGAGTGGAACGCGACCCGTCCGAGCGTCACCCGGTCCGGCGGCGCGCCCTAGCCCGCCACCAGCTTCTTCATTGCCGCTTCCAGGCCCGCGATGGTCATGGGGTACATGCGGTCTTCCACCAGCTGCCGCATGGCCCCGATCGACGGGGTGTAGTCCCAGTGCCGCTCGGGCGTGGGATTGATCCACACGACGTTTGGATAGGTCTTCATCAGCCGGTCCATCCACACCGCCCCGGCCTCCTCGTTCCAATGCTCCACCGAGCCGCCCGGATAGGTGATCTCATAGAGGCTCATGGTGGCGTCGCCGACGAAGATGATCTTGTAGTCGTTGCCGTACTTGTGGAGGACGTCGAAGGTCGGGATCTTCTCGGTATTGCGCCGACGGTTGTCCTTCCACACGGCCTCGTACAGGCAGTTGTGGAAGTAGAAGAATTCCATGGTCTTGAACTCGGTCTTGGCGGCGCTGAACAGCTCCTCGCAGACCTTGATGTGCCCATCCATCGAGCCGCCGATGTCGAAGAACAGCAGCACCTTGATGGTGTTGCGGCGCTCGGGCCGCATGACGATGTCGAGGTATCCCTTGTGCGCCGTCCCCTGCACCGTGCCGTCGATATCGAACTCGTCCGGCTGGCCCTGGCGGGCGAACTTGCGCAGGCGGCGTAGCGCCACCTTGATGTTCCGCGTGCCCAGTTCGACGCTGTCGTCGAGGTTCTTGTACTCGCGCTTGTCCCAGACCTTGACCGCGCGATTGTGGCGCGACTTGTCCTGGCCGATGCGCACGCCTTCTGGATTATAGCCATAGGCGCCGAAGGGCGAGGTGCCGCCCGTGCCGATCCACTTGTTGCCCCCCTCGTGCCGTTCTTTCTGCTCCTTGAGCCGCTCGGCCAGGGTCTCCATCAGCTTTTCGAAACCGCCCAGGGCCTCGATTTCCTTCTTTTCCTCTTCGGTGAGGAACTTCTCGGTCAGCATTTTCAGCCAGTCGGCGGGGATGTCAGGATTGGCCTCGTCGGTGACCTTCTCCATGCCCTTGAAGACATGGCTGAACACCCGGTCGAACTTGTCGAGGTTCTTCTCGTCCTTCACCAGGGCCGAGCGCGACAGGAAGTAGAAATCCTCCACCGACCGGTCGATGACGCCTTTGTCGAGCGCCTCCATCAGCATCAGATATTCCCGAAGGGTGACCGGCACCCGCGCCTGACGCAGCTCGGAGAAGAAATGCATGAACATGGGGGGATTGTCGCGCGGTCGGCGGGCGCGATCAAGCTTGCGAGGCGAGAGGGGATGGCGGAAGCTTTGAGCCAATGACCGACGTCCCTGTCTACACCCACCCCGCCATGCTGCAGCACCGCCCACCAGAGGGACACGCAGAGCGGCCGGAGCGGCTCACCGCGGTGCTGGCGGCGCTGGGCAATCTCGCCAAGGACCGGCGGCAGGCGACGAGCGTCAGTGACGCGGACCTGCTCCTGGTCCATCCGCAAGGCTATCTCGACGCCCTGAAGACAGCGTCGCCGGCGCAGGGCATTCAAGCCCTCGATCCCGACACCTTCATGTCCCCCAGGACCCTGGAAGCCGCCCGCCTCGCCGCCGGGGCGGTGACCGAGGCGGTGCGGGCCGTGGTCAAGGGCGAGGCGAACCGGGCCTTCTGCGCCATCCGGCCCCCGGGGCATCATGCCGAACCCACCCAGCCCATGGGCTTCTGCTTCTATTCCAACGTCGCCATCGGCGCCCTGGTGGCGCGGGCGGAGGGGCTGGCCAAGGTGGCGGTCGTCGATTTCGACGTCCACCACGGCAACGGCACCCAGGCGGTGTTCGAGAAGGACGCCTCTCTGATGTTCGCTTCGGTGCACCAGTCGCCCGCCTATCCGGGAACGGGCGACCCCTCAGAGACGGGAGTGGGCAATATCGCCAACGCCACCGTGCCGCCCCACGCCGCCCGCTCCCTGTGGCGCCAGAAATTCGAGGGGCTGATCGAAAAGGTCGACGCCTTCGCCCCGGATCTCATCCTCATCTCCGCCGGCTTCGACGCGCACGCCATGGACCCCCTGGCCAACCAGGAGCTGGAGGCCGAGGACTACGCCTGGGCCACCCGCGCTATTTTGACGGTCGCCCGCAAGACCGCGCGCGGGCGGGTTGTGTCCTCGCTCGAGGGCGGATACGACCTCAATGCGCTGGGGGCCTCCGCCGCCGCGCATGTCCGCGCCTTGGGCGAGTCGTGAGAATCCCTTAAAGCAGGGGGTTATGGCAAAGCCCGGCAGCATCACCCTCACGCGGCACGGCGAGCCTGCGCTTTCACGCCGCGTGTGGCTAAGCCCTCGTGAGTACGCGGCTTTTTGGGAAAAGTACGAGGCCGGCGGCCTGCGCGAAGGCCAGGCCGCGCCCGAGCACCTGACCGATCCCGTCGCCAAGGCTGAAGTGATCTGGGTCTCCACCCGCAAACGCGCCCTCGAATCGGCGCGTATCCTGGTGGGCGACCGGGTTTGCAGAGAAGACGCCCGGCTGATCGAGGCCCCGCTGCCGCCGCCGCCCTTCCCGGGCTTTGTCCGCATGAAGCCGAAATACTGGGGCTTTTTCGCCCGTTTCTGGTGGTGGTGGTTCAACCATCACGCCGGCCAGGAGTCCAAGGCGCAGGCCACCTTGCGGGCCCGTTCGGTCATGGCCGATATCATCGCGGATGCGGAATCCGGAAAGGACGTGCTGGTCGTCGCTCACGGGTTCTTCAACGCCATGCTGGGGCTGGAGCTGAACCGTCTCGGCTGGCGAAAGGTCTGGGGCCGCGGCTGGAAATACTGGTCGACGCGCCGGTTCGAGCGAGGCTAGAGAGAACTCATGGCAGACCATTCCGACATCGCGGCCATGTCCTTCGAACAGGCTCTGGCTGAGCTGGAAAAGATCGTCGGCGAACTGGAAAGCGGCCAGGCGCCGTTGGAGCGCTCGATCGAGGTTTATGAACGCGGCGCCGCGCTCAAGGCCCACTGCGAGAAGAAGCTGGAAGCCGCGCGCCTGCGCGTCGAAAAGATCGTCGTCGGACCGGGCGGGGTCTCCGCCGAGCCCGCCGAATTCAACTAAAGGCCAAGCTGAAGTGAGTATCGACGCTCGCCTTGTCGAGGTGGCGGCGCAGGTCGACGGCGCCCTTCACGCCTTGACGAGCGCCGATGACCGGCTGACGCAGGCCATGCGCTATGCCGTCCTGGGACCCGGCAAACGGCTTCGCCCCTTCCTCGCCATAGAGGCGGGCCGGGTGCTGGGAGCGAACGCGGCCGCCGTGCTGCGGGCCGCCTGCGCGATTGAGTGCATCCACGCCTATAGCCTGGTTCACGACGACCTTCCCTGTATGGACGACGACGACCTGCGCCGGGGGCGCCCGACCGTTCACCGGGCCTATGACGAGGCCACTGCGGTCCTCGTTGGTGACTCGCTGCAATGCCTGGCCTTTGAGATTCTCGCCGACCCCAAGACCCACCCCGATCCCGCTATCCGGGCGGACCTGGTCCTACTCCTGGCCCGCGCCGCGGGAGCGGCGGGGATGGCGGCGGGCCAAGCCCTAGACCTGGCCGGATCGTCCGACATCGAGCGCATGCAGTCCTTGAAGACCGGCGCCTTGATCGTGGCGTCGGTGGAGGTGGCGGCGATCATCGCCGGCGCGGCCGAGGCCAGAACAAGTCTTGCCGCCTATGCGGCCGATCTGGGGCTCGCCTTCCAGATCGCCGACGACCTCCTGGACGCGGAGGGAAACACAGAAGAGCTTGGCAAGGCGACCGGCAAGGACGCGGGCGCGGGCAAGGCCAATTTCGTCACCCAGCTGGGAATTTCGTCTGCACGGAAAAAGCTTGAAGCCCTGGCTGTGTCTGCAAAGGCGAGGCTTGATTTATTCGGCCAGGAGGCGTCTTCCCTGCGTGACGCCGTGGATTTCGTGTTAGACCGACGGCGTTAGGTAAAGGGTCTCATGTCGAACACCCCGCTGCTGGACGCCGTTAAAGGCCCTGCCGATACCCGCGGCCTGACCATCCCCCAGCTCAAGCAACTCGCGCAGGAACTGCGGGCGGAAACCATCGACGCGGTTTCGGTGACCGGCGGGCATCTGGGCGCGGGCCTCGGTGTCGTCGAACTGACCGTCGCCCTGCACCATGTCTTTGAGACGCCGCGCGACATCCTGATCTGGGATGTCGGCCACCAGGCCTATCCGCACAAGATTCTCACCGGCCGCCGCGACCGCATCCGCACCCTGCGCCAGGGCGGCGGGCTTTCCGGCTTCACCCGCCGGGTGGAGAGCGAATACGACCCCTTCGGCGCCGCCCACGCCGCCACCTCGATCTCAGCGGCCCTGGGCTTCGCGGTCGCCCGCGACCAGCGCGGCGATGACAACCGCGTCGTGGCGGTGATCGGCGACGGCTCGATGAGCGCCGGCATGGCCTATGAGGCGATGAACAACGCCGCCCACGCCACCAAACAGCTGACGGTTATCCTCAACGACAACGACATGTCGATCGCCCCCCCGGTCGGCGGGATGAGCGCCTATATGGCGAGGCTCGTCTCGGGCGGCGGCTATCGGGGCCTCCGCCGCATGGGCCGGACCATGGCGAAGATCCTGCCGAAATCCCTGCAGAGTTCGATCAAGAAGGCCGAGGAATACGCCCGCGGCATGGTCACCGGCGGCACCTTCTTCGAGGAGCTGGGCTTCTACTACGTCGGTCCGATCGACGGCCACGACCTGGGCGCCCTGGTGCCGGTCCTGAAGAACGCCGCCGAGATCACCGACCGTCCGGTCCTGGTCCATGTGGTGACGCAAAAGGGCAAGGGCTACGCCCCCGCCGAGGCCGCCCCCGACAAGTATCACGGCGTCGCCAAGTTCGACGTCATCACGGGCCAGCAGGCCAAGGCCCAGACCAACGCGCCCGCCTACACCAAGGTCTTCGCCCAGGAACTGATCAAGCGGGCGGAGATCGACGACAAGATCATCGCGGTCACCGCCGCCATGCCGTCCGGCACGGGCCTGGATCTCTTCGCCAAGCGCTTTCCCGAGCGCTGTTTCGACGTCGGCATCGCCGAACAGCATGCGGTGACCTTCTCCGCCGGCCTTGCCGCCGACGGCATGAAGCCCTTCTGCGCCATCTATTCCACCTTCCTGCAGCGCGGCTATGACCAGGTGGTGCACGATGTGGCCATCCAGGGCCTGCCGGTGCGCTTTCCTATCGACCGGGCGGGCCTGGTCGGCGCCGACGGGGCGACCCATGCCGGCAGCTTCGATATCGGCTTTCTGGGCGCGCTGCCCGGCTTTGTGGTCATGGCCGCCGCCGATGAGGCCGAACTCGCGGCCATGGTCGCCACCGCCGCGGCCTATGACGAAGGGCCTAGCGCCTTCCGCTATCCGCGCGGCGACGGCGTCGGCGTGGAAATCCCCGAACTGGCCGCCCCCCTGGAAATCGGCAAGGGCCGCATCGTCAAGGAAGGCTCTGCGGTCGCCATCCTGTCGCTCGGCACGCGCCTGGGCGAAAGCCTCAAGGCCGCCGAAATGCTTGCCGCCCGGGGTCTGTCGGCCACGGTCGCCGACGCGCGGTTCGCAAAGCCCCTCGACGAGGAGATGATCCTGCGCCTGGCCCGCGAGCACGAGGCCCTGATCACCGTCGAAGAGGGCGCGGTCGGCGGGTTCGGCGCCTTTGTCCTGCACCTTCTGGCCGAACGCGGCGTTCTCGACCGGGGCCTCAAGGTCCGCACCCTGACCCTGCCGGACATCTTCCAGGACCACGAGCGGCCTGACCTGCAATACGCCATCGCCGGCCTCGACGCCGAGGCTATTGTGAAGGCGGCGCTTTCCGCTTTGGCGCTGGACGGCGACGCCTCGGCGGGCTTGCGGGCCTAGCGAGAACTCCAAGCCTCGCCACCAATTCCCGGGCCCGCTCCTCCCGCAGATCCTTGACGCTCAGCGGATCGACGCCGCTCGATCCGGCCGTGTCGATGATCACCGTCGCAAGGCCAAGCAATCTCTGTAGCCAGGAGCGCCGCAGGGTGACCGTCTGGGCGGAGGAGGGCGGGGCGATCCACAGCCTCTGCCTCAGGAACCCTTCGGTGACGAACAACAGGTCCCCTTCCAGGGCGTAGCGGTAGTGAAGCCACGCGAACGTCTCATGGATGGCGAACAGAACGATGCCGGCCAGCGCCAAATATCCGAACGGCAGGAAGAGGGAGATGGTCAGGACGATAAGAGCGGGAACGAGCAGCGGCGCCAGCTTGCGGAACAGGCCGCGGGAGGAGACCCGCGTCAGGGTCTCGTGCTGCGGCAGCCGGAAGGCGCCGGCCTCGGTCAGGATCGCGCCGATCTCGGCCCGGCTCGCGAAGGGGGCGATGGACTGCCGGCCCTGGGCGTCTTCCACGGCGCCGCCCAAGGTCTGCAAGGACAGCTCATACCAGCCGAACAGGCGGCGCAGCGGGCCGGTCGACATCTTGGCCAGTTGCACGCGGGGCAGGGACACCACCACCTGGGACTTGGTCAAAAGCCCCCGCTCCCGCCGGAACTTCCCGCCCTCCTTCCAGAGCTTGAAGCCGTGATCGCGGATCATGGTCCGGCCGGCGCCGGCGACGACGCCCAGCACCGCCACCGCCAGGATCAGCAGGCTGACGCTTTGGAACGACGCCTGCTGCGCCACATCCCGCCAGGTGCTGAGATCGAAGACATCGAAGGCCAGCAGATCGCCGACCGTCTCGATCACCGCGAAGGCGGCGGCGAGATAGAACAGGGAAAAGCTGAACAGGCCCGCGATCAGCAGGCGCCTTGGCGTCATCTCATAGACGATGTGGCCGGCGTGGGGCGCCGTAGCGGCGGGCGTCTCCGGACTCAACGCCGCCCCGGCCGGAAGCGTGCCGCGGATCACCTGGCGCAGGTGATCGGCCTCCTCCAGCGACAGGCTGTCCAGCAGCCCCTCGTCCTTCTGCCCGCCCCCTGTCTCGATCTTGACCTTGGCCAGGCCGAAGAGGCGCGCCAGGGGGCCCTGCTCGATATTGACGTCCTGCACCCTGGCCAGCGGAATGCTGCGCCGGACGCGGTTGAAGACCCCGCTTTCGATGACGATGTCGCGCTCGCCGATCCCGTAACGGAACTTAGACCAGGACAAATAGGCGAACAGGGCGGTCAGGCCGCAGCTCAGCAGGACGATCATCAGGCCGGCCGGCAGGTACTTGATCACCCCCATGACCCCGCCCTGGACGATCCGGACAAAGGCGAAAATCGCCGCGGGCGCCGCCAGGGACGTGACGCTGCGGATCGCCGCCAGCCAGATGCTCGACGGATGCAGCCGGCGATCGGCTACGGTTTCAGCGGTCATCGGCTTCCCGGGCGATCACCGCCCTGACCTCGTCGCGGATAGCCTCGGCGGTCTCGCGCGACAGGCCCGGCACCACCACGCTGTGATCAATGGTCCCCGCGGTGTGCAGGACCAGCGAGGTGACATGGAAAGACCGCTGCAGGGCGCTTTGGGTCACGTCCACATGCTGCACCCGGCGGAAGGGGACGATGGTCTCGATCCTGGTGAGGACCCCGCGGTGGAAATGCAGCTCCTCGCCTTCGGTCTTCCAGCGAAGGGCCCGGAAGGCGCGGCCGGGGGCGATGAAGGCCGGATAGATCAGCAGCAGGCCTGCAATGACATGCAGGGTCCCAAAGGGCGTCGATAGAATGTCCGCCTTGAGGTTGACGATCTCGGGGATGGTGACAAGCGCGAGGAGCACGCCGCACCCGATCCATGCGCGGATGCGGGTCACCCATAGGTGGCCAGGTTCTGGAGAGTTCATCACACGGCCAAGGTCGCAGACCTTTCGCCCGATATCTAGGCTCTACGCTCGCAGGCGGCGAAGAAGCGCTCGACACTCGCGCGTTCATCGGCGTTGGCGGTGATGTCGTACCGGACCGCCCCGTTGGTCACCAGGACCTTGCCGGTTTCCCGGAAAGCCCTGAGGGCGGGAGTCTTGGCGTCGGCCGTGGCGATAACGATCGGTGCGAGGGGCGAGGGCTCGATGGCGCCAGTCAGATCAGCGCGCGCGCCGGCCGAATTCAGCGTCAGGCGGGGCGAGCCGCGCGCCACATCGGAAACCTCGACCGCGCCGGCGCCCTTTTCGCACTCAAGCATCAGGCTCATCACCTCGGAGGCGGGCAGGCCATAGGCGAGCTTCACGGTCTGGCCGGTATCGCCGAAGTGCAGGCTGTAGCCCGTGTCGGGCGCCGCGGCCGCCAGGAACCCGGCGGCGGCGTCGCGCGGGTGGCCGCCGATCTGCTGACACGAGGCCATCAGCATCGCGCCGGCGGCAAAGCCCGAGACGATTACGGTGGACCGGAAGGTGATGCGAAAGGCGCCCATGCGAGATCAACTCGCCGCGCGCGCCTTCGTTGCAGCGACGCTTGCTCAGAACGGCGAGAAGCGCTCGACGATCGACTGGCCGGCGGGCGTCTTCTGCACCCGGCTCACATCGCCCCTGCCGCCGTAGCTGATGCGCGCCTCGGCGATCTGGGTGTGACGCACGGTATTCTGCGCGGTGATGTCTTCCGGCCGCACGATGCCGGCGATGGTCAGCTGGCGAACCTCGTTGTTGGTGCGGACTTCCTGCGTCCCCTGGATGACCAGATTGCCGTTGGCCAGCATCTGGGTGACCACGGCGGCGATGGTTAGGCTGATCTTCTCCTGGCGGGTGATGGCGCCCGCGCCGGAGTTGGTGCTGTTGCTTTGGGTGCCGACCAGCTTCGTGGGATCGAAGGCCTCCGGGAACACCTTGCCGATGCTCGATTCGACGCCGAAGAAATTCGGCACGCCGACGCTCGTGCCAGATGCGCGCGAGGAATTTGAGGAATTGGTGGTGGTGGCCGAGTCGTCGATTTCGATGGCCACCGTCAGAATGTCGCCCACCTTATTGGCCCGCTGATCCAGGAAGAAGGCCCGCGCCCCCGCCCGCCACAGGGAATTGGCGCTGGCCGCGATGGGGCTTTGGCCGGGAGGCGATACCGCGAACTGCTGGTTCTGCGGCACCAGGGCCGACGGATAGCCCATCGGCTGCAGCTGAGGGCCGTTCACGGTCTCATCCAGGGTGGCGCAGGCCGTGGTCGAAAGAACCAGGGCGGCGATGAGGGCGATCTTGGCGGTACGCATGGTAATGGGCCTCTAACGAAGGGCGAGAGTTTGCGGATTGGCGGCGCGGATGGCGTCGGCTTCGGGCCCCACGACGGCCCGGCCGGGGCCGGTGACGAGGGCCTGAATGGTCTTCTTGGACTGGGTGTTCATCAGGGTGATGCTGTCGCCCGCCGCGGCGGGTCCCAGCGCCTTGGCCTGCATCGAGAGCGACACGCCGCCTGCGTTGAAGGCCACAGTGACCATGTCGTCCTTCTTGACCACCAGCGGCGCGCCGACATCACGGGTCGCGGCGGCGGCGCCCGAACGCAGGGGCCGTTTGGCGACCTTGCCGATCAGGGCCTCAGGGTCGCGCGGGGCGCCGGCCGGCCCCGCCGTAAGGGTCGACCAGGTGAGGTCTTCGGCGGTGATCAGATCACCGGCGTTGATGACGCGGGTCCAGGTCAGAACATCCACGCCCTTGGTCTCAGCCTTGGCGGAGGTCGCCTTTTCCGGGCTGGGCGCCTCGGCCGCAGGAGCAGCCTCGCGGATGATCACCCGGCGGATGCCGCGCTCGTTGATCCAGGACAGGCCGTTGGCCGCCGCCAGGCGCTGCACCGTCGCCGCATCCAGCATGACGCTGCCGCCGGCGGGCGGGGCTGCGGCGACGGCGATCTTGGCCGCGGCGCCGGCGTTTTCGAAAAGGTCGCCCAGGGTGACCCGTCCTTGAGCGGTGATCTCGCTCTTCAGCGTCACCGGGGTCCCGGCCAGGGCGGGGCCTGCCAGGCAAAGGGCCAGGGCGGCGCCGGCCAGGAGTTTTGTGAGGCCCGTCATCGGCTTAGGACTTCAGCTGGGCGGCGGTGGCGAGCATGCCATCGCTGGTGGTGATGACCTTGGAGTTCATCTCATAGGCCCGCTGGGCGACGATCAGGGCGGTGATTTCACTCACCGGATCGACGTTGGAGGCCTCGGTGTAGCCCTGCATCAGGGCCCCGAACCCGTCCGCCCCGGGGGCGCCGGTGGTGGCCGCGCCGGAAGCGGGCGTTTCCATGTAGAGGTTGTCGCCCAGGGGATCGAGCCCGCCCTCGTTGAAGAAGGTGGCCAGTTCCAGGGTGCCGACCTGGGTCGGGATGGCGCTGCCGGCCTGGGTCACCTGCACCTGGCCCGTGGCCGAGATGATGATGTCGGTGGCGTCCTGCGGAATGGTGATGGTCGGCTGCACCTGATAGCCGTCGTCGGTGACCAGCTGGCCCTCGCCGTTGACCGAGAAATTGCCGGCCCGGGTAAAGGCCGTCTCGCCGGTCGGCAGCAGCACCTGGAAGTAGCCCCGGCCCTTGACCATGATATCCAGGTCGTTACCCGTCTGGGTCGCCGCGCCCTGGTTGGTGATGCGGTAGGTCGCTCCGGCCTTCACACCCGAACCCACCTGAACCCCGGTCGGCACCACCGTGCCGCTCTCCGAGGTCTGGGCGCCCGCCCGCTCGATGGTCTGATAGAGCAGGTCCTGGAACTCGGCCCGCTGCTTCTTGAAGCCGACCGTGTTCATGTTGGCGATGTTGTTGGAGATGACTTCGACGTTCAGCTGCTGGGCTGACATGCCGGTCGCGGCGGTGCGGAGGCTTCTCATAATCTATCGGTCCTTCACTAGCTTACGCGGCCCAGCCGCTCGATCGCCTTGCGATCAAGTTCGGCGGTCTGGTCCATCAGGCGGGCGATGCGTTCGTATTCGCGGGAGACTTCGATCATGCGGGTGACTTCGATCACCGGCTGAACATTGGAGCTTTCCACCGCCGCCTGGATGATCTTTGCGCCGGCGGCCGCTTGCGGCGCGTCGCTGGAATCGTTGCGGTAGAGGCCGTCGCCATCCTTGGCGAGGCCCGATAGGGACGTGAAGGTGGCCAGGGAAAGCTTGCCCACCGGCGCGCCCTGCTGGCTGATCGTGCCATCGGGGGCCACGGTCGGCTCCCCGCGCCGGGGATCGAGGGTGATCTCGCCGCCGTCGCCGGAGACGACATCGCCCGCCTTGGTGACCAGGGTCCCCTGGTCGTTGATCGCGAAACGTCCGTCGCGGGTGAAGCGCTCGCCGCGGGGGGTGATGATGCGGAAGAAGCCCTCGCCGTCGACGGCGAAGTCCAGGGGGTTGGAGGTCTGGCTGATCGCGCCCTGCTTGAAGTCGCGGGCCAGGCCCTGGTCCAGGACGAACTGGACGTTGCGCGAGCCCGAGCCCGGCTGCACCGCCAGGCGCTCGACCTCGGTCTCCGACATGATCTGTTCAACCTTGAAGCCGGCCGTGTCCGCGTTGGCGATATTGTTGGCGACGACGTCCATTTCGCGCCGAAGCACCATCTGCCGCGAAAGGGCGACGTAAAGCGTGTTGTCCATTTTTCGGCCCTCCCTAACTGCGGCGCGTTGTCGTACCGCGTGGTTAGTGCAAGGGACGGGCCAGAACCAAAACCTCAATAAATCCAGGACTTAGTTTGGTTAACGAGGTGTTTCGGGCAGAAACCAGCCCGGCAAAAACTGCAGCGCGGAAGCGCCTATAAAAACCAGTCCTTAACCATCCCGACGCCATTCCTAAGGCCTAGTGTCTAAAGAACCCGCGGGCGCGAACGATGGGACTGTTCAAAAAGAAGGATAAGGCCAAGAAGGGCGAGGAGGCGCATGACGCCCCAGCCGAGGCCGAAAAGCCGTCTGAAGCCGCCGCCGAGGGCGCGGAAGGCGAAGAGGCTGCGCCCAAGAAGAAGGGCCTGCCCCTCAAGCTGATCATCATCGCGGCCGCCGCCTTGCTGGTGGTCGGCGGCGGTGGCGGTGGCGCGGCCTATTTCTTCCTCCTCAAGCCCAAGGCCGACGCCGCGCACGCCGCCGATCCGGCCGCCAAGGAGAAGGCGGAAAAGGAAAAGAAGAAGAAAGAAAAAAAGAAGGACGAAAAGGGCGCCGAGGGCAAGGAAGGCGAGGGCGCGGGCGCGCTCAAGGAAGGCCCCGACGGGGTCTACTTCTACTCCATGCCCACCTTCCAGGTGAACATGCAGGCCTCCGACGGCCGGCCCACCTTCATGAAGCTGGAAGTGATCTTCGAGATCGAGGACGAGGAGATCGCCGCCACTATCGATGAACAGATGCCCAGGGTGCAGGACACCCTGCAGACCTTTCTGCGCGAACTGCGGCCTGAAGACCTCTCCGGCAGTCAGGGCACCTTCCGCCTGCGCCAGGAACTGCAACGCCGCATCAACCTGATGATCGCGCCGGCCAAGGTCGACAAGGTCCTTCTCGGCGACATGCTGATCACCTGATGGCTGACGTCGAAACCCAGGAAAACACCGAGTCCGCCGAGTGGGCGGCCGAGGGCGCCGGCGATCCCGCGGCCGCGGCCGGCGGCTCGTCGGCCGAGCCTGCCTGGGATGACGGCGGCGACGGCGCGCCGGGCTCCGAGCGGATTCTGAACCAGGACGAGATCGACAGCCTGCTGGGCTTTGACCTCTCCGACGACGACGCCAACGAGCGGACCGGCATCCGCGCCATCATCAACTCGGCTCTGGTCTCCTACGAGCGCCTGCCGATGCTGGAAATCGTCTTTGACCGCCTCGTGCGGCTCATGACGACGAGCTTGCGGAACTTCACCTCCGATAACGTTGAGGTCAGCCTCGACAACATCTCCTCGATCCGCTTCGGCGACTATCTGAACTCCATCCCGCTCCCGGCCATCCTGGCTGTCTTCCGGGCCGAGGAGTTGGACAACTACGGCCTGCTGACCGTCGACTCCAACCTCATCTACTCCATCGTCGACGTGCTTCTGGGCGGCCGCCGCGGCACCGCCGCCATGCGCATCGAGGGCCGGCCCTACACCACTATTGAGCGGGTCCTGGTCCAGCGGATGGTCGAGGTCATCCTCACCGACGCCAAGGCGGCCTTCGAGCCCCTGACCCCCGTCCACTTCAACCTCGACCGCCTGGAAACCAACCCGCGCTTCGCCGCCATCGCCAGGCCCGCCAACGCCGCCATCCTGGTCAAGCTGCGCATCGACATGGAAGACCGGGGAGGGCGGGTCGAGCTGCTGCTCCCCTACGCCACCCTCGAACCCATCCGCAAAATGCTGCTCCAGCAGTTCATGGGCGAGAAATTCGGCCGCGACAACATCTGGGAAAGCCACCTGGCCACCGAGCTGTGGACCACCCAGATGGAGGTCCGCGCCGTCCTCGATGAACAGCAGATCAGCCTCAAAAGGGTGCTTGGCCTCAAGGTCGGCGACACCCTCATGCTCAACGCAGGACCCGACGACACCGTCGAACTCCGGGCCGGAACCATTCCCCTGACCCGCGGCCACATGGGCCGCCGCAATCACCACATCGCCGTGCGGGTCAACGAGCCCCTGACCGCCAATGCGCGTAAAGCCATCCAGGAGCCCCAATGAGCCTCGTGGCCCTCTCCCTGAACCTGCTCTTGGCGGCCCTCCTGCTCTGCGCCCTGGTCATCGGGGTGCGCCTGGAGCGCCGCCTCAAGGCCGTGCGCGACGGCCAACTCGCCTTCGTCGTCGCGATCAGCGAACTCGACGCCGCGGCCCACAAGGCCAAGGAGGGTCTGGCTGAACTGCGCGGCGCCACAGACGAAGCCACCGATGTCCTCGGCGGCCGCATCGCCCGCGCCGAGGTCTACGTCGGCGACGCGCTCGTGATCCCGACGACGATCGACCGCGTGCCGGAGTTCCCGGTGCTGCTCGAAGCCGGCACCTTGGAAGGCGATCCACGGAGCGGCCCGATCACGTTCGTGCCGACGCACCGCAGCCGCCGTCTGCTGACGTTCCGCTTCGATCGCGACTACCCGGCCTGGGTGCGACGCGCGCAGGGCCGCTGAGCGATCGCCGCGCCCCCGCACGTTCGTCCCAAGCTGCGACTTCGTGCGACGTCGAACCGCCACTGGGACCGGCGGTCGACGGCCCCGTGCGAGCGCCCGCGAGCTTCCACGCCGATCGGCCGCTAGTCTTCGCCACCCCGAAACGGCATGGGAACAGAGCCACTCGCCCCCGCGGCCCCTGCCGCATTCCTGCGCGCACGCACGTACCTGCTGCTGTGCGTCGTCGTCGCGGTGGTGGTGCCGCAGGAAAGCAGCACGGCGACTCTGGCGCTGTCGGTGGGCATCGTCGCCGCCCTGCTGGCCCGCCTGACCGGCCGCTTCGCCCTGTGGGCGATCGGTCTGAGCGTGGTCGCCGGCGCGCTGGCGACCCCCTATCTGGTCGAGCCGGTCCGCCAGTGGTTCACCGGCCATATGGACCTGTCGAGCTGGTGGTCGGCGCATCACCGGCTGTATATCTGGAGCTTCGTGCTCCGACGCATGGCCGAACGGCCCTGGCTCGGCTGGGGGCTGGAGGCATCGCGCGCCATGCCCGATTTCGGCTGGGCGATCTGGCCCGGACAGGACCGCATGATCCCGCTGCATCCCCACAATGAATTCCTTCAGGTGTGGCTGGAACTCGGGCCGTTCGGTCTGGCGCTGATCCTGATCGCCTTGATCGTGCCGTTGCGCGTGGCGATGTCATATTCCTGGGGCCAGCGCATGTTCGTTGCCGGAGCCTGGGCGGCAACCACCGCCGCCATGGACCCGGGATACTGTGCCGGACAGACGTGGTGGCTGTTCACGGTCATGGGCTTGGCGCTATTGTACCGGGCCGTGCTGATTCCCGAGGAGGACGACGCGTGACCGAGCACTTCGATACCCTGTTCCGCAACGGCACCGTCGTTACTCCCGCCGGCATCGCCGTCACCGACCTGGGCGTCCGCGGCGGTCGCATCGCCGGCATCGGCGATCTGAGCGCGGCGACCGCGGCCGAGAGGATCGACTGCACCGGCCTGCATGTGCTGCCCGGCGTGGTCGATACCCAGGTGCATTTCCGCGAGCCCGGGCTGGAGCACAAGGAAGACCTGTCGACCGGCACCGCCGCGGCGGCGTTGGGCGGGGTGACCGCCATCTTCGAGATGCCCAACA
>DGYN01000092.1 GCA_002398405.1 Caulobacteraceae bacterium UBA5005 | reverse complement strand
GGCCTTGGCGGCGTCCACGGCGGCCTTGGCGGCGGCGGATTGGGCCATGGCCAGGTTGGCGCCGGCGGCGGTCATCGCCAGGCCCAGGGCCAGAACCGTCATCGTCTTGCGGATCATGTCGGCTCTCCTTCTTAGAACAGGTTGGGGTTTTGCTGGATCAGCGACTGGACTTCCTTGTCCAGCCGCACGCGGACGTCGGCGTCCAGCTTGGCGTAGATATTGATCGGGTCGACCTTCACGCGGACGGTGGGCGTGCAGGCGGCCGCGCCGAGCGCTCCCGTCGCGGCGAGGGCTAGCAAGAGGGCGCGCGTCTTCATGCGTGAAGTCTCCAGTTCGTATTCAGCTTGGCGGGTCAAGGTTGAACCGCACCTGAACGGGGTTGGGCCGGCTTCGAGAAGGCGAGCTTCCAGGCATTGAGAAGCTCGTCGAAGTTCAGCGACGTGTCGAGGGTCAGATCGACCGGCGTCTTGGCCGGCAGGGCGATGCGCTTGTCGAAGGCGCGGCCCCTCAGCAGGTCCAGGATCCCGACCCGCGCCTTCTCGGCGACCTTGGGATCGTGCTGGCCCTTGATGTGGAAGAGAACGCCGAGGCGGCCGTTGTCGGTGCTGTTCACCCCGGCCTCCAACTGGTCGAACGCCAGGTTCTCCATGGCCTGATAGGCGAAGTCCTGGATGGCGTTGACCTGGGCCGGCGCGGCGGGCGGCTGGGCGGCGGGAACAGGAACGGTCAGGGCCGGTGCGGCCGGAACAGGTTCCTGGGCCAGCACGGCGCTTCCCAATGCGGCCGCGGCGACGGCGCCGATCAGCAAGGACGAAGACGAATAGGACATAAGCGTTACCTCCAGCTCCCTGGACCTTATTTCAACTCGAAGTCAGCGCCGGGGCAAGGGTTTGGCGCCAATTAGGCAGCCACGGCGCTTTCGGCGAGAATCGTCAGACCTTCAGGCGTAACGTCCGCGAAGCCGCCTTCGATCCTGTATTTGGTGGTCGCGCCGCCATTGTGAACCGTCACCTCGCCTTCGCGCAGCGCGGTCATGAACGGAGCGTGGCCCGCCAGGACGCCGAAATCACCTTCGGAGCCGGGGGCGTCGACCTGATCCACTTCGCCCGCGTAGAGCTCGCGTTCGGGAGAGACCAGGGAAAAATGAAGTTTGTCAGCCATGGACGGATTTCCTACTGCGAGGGGCTCGCAGGTGCAAGCGAAGCCTCGGATTTCAGTGTTATCAGGACGATCTCCGGCGGCGCGCCGAACCGTACGGGGAGTATCGAGACCCCGATGCCGCCGGTGACATAGAGCTGGCGGGTCCCGTCGCGATAGAGACCGCAGGGCCAACGCCTGGCGCCGGGCGAGGCTGACACCGGCCGCCCGACCACCGGCAGGTTCACCTGGCCGCAGTGGGAATGGCCCGCCACCATCAGGGCCGCGCTCTTGGGGACCTGGGCCCAAGGGTCTGGGTAGTGGCTGATGACGATGGCCGGCGCCTCGTCGGTCACGGCCGCCATGGCCTTTGCAACATTGGGCTTTTCGATCCACGACTGCCGGTCGGCCAGACCCGCGACCCAGAACGGGCCCTCCGGCCGCGCGATCCGGACGGCGGTGTTGCGCGCCACTTTGGCGCCGGCCGCGACAAGGCCCTGCTCGATGGCCTCCTCCCCGTACCAGACATCGTGATTGCCGATCACCGCGACCTTACCCAGCGGGGCGTTCAGCGCTCCAAAGGCCGCCACGCCGCCCATGACCTGTGCGTTTTCCGCGGTGGACCGCTCCTTGGCCCAGCCGTGGCCTCCGACATAGTCGCCGAGCAGCAGCACGATATCGGGCCTTTCGGCGTTCATCCGCGCCACGATCTTTTCCAGACGGGCGACATCCATGTGGGGCGAGGCGATATGGGTGTCGCTGATCGCCCCGATCCGAAGCGGCGGACCGCGCCACTGCGCTGAGACCACCTCCACATGGCGCACGGTGAGGGTCTTGGGCTCGATCAGGAAGCCCCAGACGCAAAGGCTGTAGGTTGCGGAAAAAACGATGAGGGCGAAGGCGGCGCGTTTCCTGCGCCCGCGCCGCAGCAGCGCGCGCAACAGCAAGGCCGCGCAGATGGGCCCAAGGATGGTGAGCGCCCAGATCAGGGCCATCGGCTCTCCTCAAGGAAACACGGCCGGACCCTAAGGCCCGGCCGTGCAAACTTCATCCACGCCGATTGCGGAATTGGCTTAGGCGGCGTCGGCGGCCAGCTTCTCGGCCTTGGCCACGGCTTCTTCGATATTGCCGACCATGTAGAAGGCGTCTTCCGGCAGGTGGTCGTATTCGCCGTCGCACACGGCCTTGAAGGACTTGATGGTCTCTTCCAGGGTCAGGAACTTGCCGGGCGAGTTGGTGAACACCTCGGCCACGAAGAACGGCTGCGACAGGAACTTGCTGATCTTGCGCGCGCGGGCGACGACCAGTTTGTCCTCTTCCGACAACTCGTCCATCCCCAGGATGGCGATGATGTCCTTGAGCGCCTTGTACTGCTGCAGGATCTCCTGCACCCGGCGGGCGACGAGGTAGTGCTCTTCGCCGATGACCAGGGGGTCCATGATCCGGCTGGTCGAGTCGAGCGGGTCCACGGCCGGGAAGATGTACTGGGCGGCCAGATCACGCGACAGAACGGTGGTGGCGTCCAAGTGGGCGAAGGAGGTGGCCGGGGCCGGGTCGGTCAAGTCGTCGGCGGGCACGTAAATGGCCTGAACCGAGGTGATCGAGCCCTTGGAGGTCGAGGTGATGCGCTCCTGCAGATTGCCCATCTCGGTGGCCAGCGTCGGCTGATAGCCCACCGCCGACGGGATACGGCCGAGCAGCGCGGACACTTCGGCGCCGGCCTGGGTGAAGCGGAAGA
>DGYN01000144.1:539-2909 GCA_002398405.1 Caulobacteraceae bacterium UBA5005 | reverse complement strand
AGCACGTCCTTGCCCTCTTCGTCACGGAAGTACTCGGCTTGCGCCAGACCCGTCAGAGCCACGCGGGCGCGGGCGCCGGGGGGCTCGTTCATCTGGCCGTAGACCAGAGCGCAACGGCTGCCTTCGCCGCCGCCGGCCTTGTTCACGCCGCTCTCGATCATCTCGTGATAGAGGTCGTTGCCTTCGCGGGTCCGCTCGCCGACGCCGGCCAGCACGGAGTAACCGCCGTAAGCCTTGGCGATGTTGTTGATCAGTTCCTGCATGGTCACGGTCTTGCCGACGCCCGCGCCGCCGAACAGGCCGATCTTGCCGCCCTTGGTGTAGGGGCAGAGCAGGTCGATGACCTTGATGCCGGTGACGAGGATTTCCGCGCTGGTCGCCTGTTCGGCGAAGGACGGGGCCTCGGCGTGGATCGGACGGTCCATGTCGCTGTCGATCGGGCCGGCTTCGTCGATCGGCGCGCCGATGACGTTCATGATGCGGCCAAGGGTGCCGGGGCCGACCGGCACGCGGATCGCCGAGCCGGTGTCGGCCACGGGCTGGCCGCGGGTCAGGCCTTCGGTGGTGTCCATGGCGATGGTGCGGACGGTGTTCTCACCCAGGTGCTGGGCGACTTCCAGCACCAGGCGGAAGGGCTCGCCCGTCCGCTGGTCGGTGTTGGTCGTTTCCAGCGCGTTGAGGATGGCCGGCAGATGGCCTTCGAACTCGACGTCGACGACCGCGCCGATGACTTGGCTGATGCGGCCGGTGGCGATGTACTTCTTGGCGGCCGGCGCCGGAGTCTTGGCGGCGGGCTTGGCGGCCGCTTTCGGAGCGGCCTTCGCAGGCGCAGCCTTCGCAGCCGTGGCTTTCGGCGCGGCAGCCTTGGGGGCGGCGGCCTTGGCGGGCGCGGCAGCCTTGGCGGCCGGCTTGGCGGCTTTAGCGGGAGCTTTCTTCGGGGTGGTGGCCATGGGGCTACTCTTTCGTGCTCGTCAAAAGGCTTAGAGGGCTTCGGCGCCGGAGATGATTTCGATCAGCTCCTTGGTGATCTGCGCCTGGCGGGTTCGGTTATATTTGATCGTCAGCGCATTGATCATGTCGCCGGCGTTGCGGGTGGCGTTGTCCATGGCGGCCATCTGGGCGGCGTAGAAGCCGGCCTGATTTTCCAGCATGGCGGAAAAGATCTGAACCGTGAGGTTGCGCGGCAGCAGGGCCTCGAGGATGCCCTCGGCGTCCGGCTCATATTCATAGGCCGCGCCCTTGAGGTCGATGCCCGCGCCGCCGCCTTCGACGGCCGCCGGGATCAGCTGCTTGGCCGTGGGAATCTGCTGCACCACCGACTTGAAGCGGCTGTAATAGAGGGTCGCCACGTCGACATCGCCGCTCTCGAAGAGGCCGGCGACCTGCTCGCCGACCTGGCGGGCGATCTCCAGCGACGGGTTGCGGCCGGCGTCATAGACCCCGATCAGCCGCGAGCCGAGCATGCGGCGCAGCTGGGCGTTGGCCTTCTTGCCGATGACGATGACGCTGACGTCCTTGCCGTCGGCGGTCAGGGCGTCGATCTTGGCGCGGGCCGCGCGGACGATGCCGGAGTTGAAGCCCCCGGCCAGACCCCGGTCGGAGGTGGCGATGATCAGGAGCTGCTTCTTGTCGCCGCCGGTGCCGACCAGGAGCTTGGGGGCTCCGTCGCCGGAAACCCCGGAGGCCAGATTGGCGATCACCGCCGCCATGCGCGTGGCGTAGGGGCGGCCTTGCTCAGCCGCCTCTTGGCTCCGGCGCAGTTTCGCGGCGGCCACCATCTGCATGGCTTTCGTAATCTTCTGCGTCGCCTTCACCGAGGCGATCTGATTACGCATGTCTTTGAGGGAGGCCATCGGGCGGTCTTTCTAAGCGCGCGTGTCGTTAGGCGAACGTCTTGCCGAAGGCCGTCAGGATCTCTTCCAGCTCTTTCTTGAGCGGGTCGGTCAGAGCCCCGCCGTCGCGGATCGCGCCCAGCCACTTGGCGTGCTTGGTGCGAAGGTGGGCCAAGAGGCCCCGCTCATAGGCGCCGACCTGGGCGGTCGGGACCGAACCCAAAAAGCCGTTCATGCCCGCGTAGATCACCGCGACCTGCTCTTCCATGAGCAACGGCGCGTATTGCGGCTGCTTGAGGAGCTCGGTCAGGCGTTCGCCCAGCGCCAGCTGCGACTGGGTCGCGGCGTCGAGGTCGGAACCGAACTTGGCGAAGGCGGCGAGCTCGCGGTACTGGGCGAGCTTGGACTTGATGGTGCCCGAGGCCGACTTCATGGCCTTGGTCTGGGCGGAAGAGCCCACGCGGGAAACCGAGATGCCGACGTTCACCGCCGGGCGGATGCCCTGGAAGAAGAGGTCGGTCTCGAGGAAGATCTGGCC
>DGYN01000144.1:0-229 GCA_002398405.1 Caulobacteraceae bacterium UBA5005 | reverse complement strand
ATCACGTTGGTCGGGATATAGGCCGAGACGTCGTTGGCCTGGGTTTCGATGACCGGCAGCGCGGTGAGCGAGCCCGAACCATTGTCTTCGTTCAGCTTGGCGGCGCGTTCCAAGAGGCGGCTGTGCAGATAGAAGACGTCGCCCGGATAGGCTTCACGGCCGGGGGGACGGCGCAGTAGCAGCGACATCTGACGATAGGCGACGGCCTGTTTGGACAAGTCGTCATAGA
>DGYN01000042.1:42429-57799 GCA_002398405.1 Caulobacteraceae bacterium UBA5005 | reverse complement strand
TGAAGATCGCCAAGGAGCCGATCAGCCTTGAGACCCCGATCGGCGACGAGGAAGACAGCCACCTGGGCGACTTCATCGAGGACAAGAACGCCATCCTGCCCATCGATGCGGCCATCCAGTCGAACCTGCGCGAGACCACCACCCGCGTGCTGGCGTCATTGACGCCGCGCGAGGAACGCGTCCTGCGCATGCGCTTTGGCATCGGCATGAACACCGACCACACCCTCGAAGAGGTCGGTCAGCAGTTCAGCGTGACCCGCGAACGGATCCGTCAGATCGAGGCCAAGGCGCTAAGGAAGCTGAAGCACCCGAGCCGGAGCCGGAAGCTCAGGTCGTTCCTGGACAGTTAGGTTGACGCCTGACTGGGGGCGTTACATCCTCAGGACATGGCTGACGGATACGATATCCACCTGGACCAGGAACGAGCTGAAAAGCTTGAAAAGGTCGCTCGGGAAGCTGGCGTGCCGACGGCTGAATATGCCCTGATGATCCTCGATCAAGCGCTCGACAACGATTGGGCGTATACTTTGGCAGGGTTTGCTGAGTACGACCGAACCGGCGAATATGTTTCTGCGGAACAGGCGATGGTGGAGCTGCGCGCCGGTGTCGACGCTGATCTGCGTGCTCGTGGGAAGTGAATTTCGACGTTAGGGTCACGTCTTCCGCCCAGCGTGACCTGGCGCGACTTCGAAAATTTCTAGCGCTGGAAAGCAGGTCCGCCGCGGACCGGGCGATGGATGTCCTTGATGACGCCATCCAGTCGTTGAAGGCGATGCCCCACCGCGGGCGCCCGGCTTTGGAGGTCTACCGCGAGCTTTTCGTGCCGTTTGGCAGGAATGGCTATGTGATCCGTTATCGGGCCGAGAGGACAGTCGTTATCATCGCGCAGATCCTGCACAGTCGCGAGAAACGCTGAGGGAAAGAACCATGCTCAAATGGCAAATCGGCGATGTCACCGTCACGAGGATCGTCGAGATCGAGACGGTCGGCGGGACGCGGTTCCTGCTGCCCGATGCGACCTATGACGAGGTGCGGGAGATCGACTGGCTGGTTCCGCATTTCGCCGAGCCGGGCGGCAAGCTGAAGATGAGCATCCATGCCCTGGTGGTCGAGGCGCCGGGGCGCAGGATCATCGTCGATACCTGCCTGGGCAACGACAAGCCGCGCAAGATGGAGCCGTGGAGTCATCTGCAGACCAACTTCCTCAAGGATCTGGAGGCGGCGGGTTTTGAGCGGGACAGCATCGACACCGTTCTGTGCACCCACCTTCACGTCGACCATGTGGGCTGGAACACCATGCTGGTGGACGGGGCCTGGGTCCCGACCTTTCCCAAGGCGCGGTATCTGTTCGGGCGGGTGGAGTACGACCACTGGCGGGCCGAAGAGGCGGGGGTCGAGGAGGCCACGTCCTATTTCCAGGACAGCATCAGGCCGGTTTGGGAAGCGGGGCTGGTCGACCTGGTGGAGACCGGCCACCGGGTCTGCGACGAGGTCAGTCTGACGCCGACGCTGGGACACACGCCGGGGCACGTTTCGGTCAGGATCAGGTCGAAAGGGGAGGAGGCCTTCATCACCGGCGACTTCACCCACCATCCCTGCCAGCTGGCGCGGCCACACTGGGCGGCGGCGGTGGACTATGACCAGGCAGCATCCACGGAGACGCGGCGGCGGGTGTATCGCGAGCTAACGGACTCCCAGGCCCTGATCATCGGCACTCACTTCGCCGAGCCCTGCGCGGGGCATGTGGTGGCGGACGGCGACGTCTGGCGACTGCAGATTTTGGGCGCTACTTAAGCGCGAATTAGGACTCTTCGCCTTATCGCTTCAGGCCTTGCAGAAGGGCGGGAGGGATCGATGAAGGTCAAGACGGACACCCACGCGCTGATCCTGGGGACCTTGATGGTCTCGGCCCTGGCCTACTTCATGAGCCGCACGGGGCTCTATTTCGAGGCGCCGGACAAGATCACGCCGGACGCCCTGATCCTTTCCAACCTGATGGCCGGGACCACCTACATCCTGCCGTTCCTGGCCGGGCATCTGCTGTTCCGGGCGCTCGGCATCGGCACGCGCTGGGCCTATGCGGCCCTGGCCGGCTTCTGCTGCCTGGCGGCCTTCGGCATCCTGCTGCCGAAGAGCGCCGTGGAGCGCATGTTCGAGACCGGCACGGTGAGCCTGTTCCTGCTGTTCGGCGCGATCGCCGGCGGGGTGTTCGGCTTCCTCTATCACTGGCGCTCGGGGTTCGACACCGAGGCTGACAAGCCCAAGGCGTTGGCCAACACCCTGCAGAACCGCATCGCCATGGTGGCGGAAGGGCCCAAGGCGCGGCCCACCGTCATGTCCGCGGGTCCAATTGTCGGCGACGGACCCGTCCCGAGCGCTTTCCAGCCCGAAGTTCGTGATCCCAGCGTTTCCCAAGACGGTTCCCTGGTCGATACCGGCGAGGCGGAATACTTCAACGGCCCGCTGCAGGTCCGCACCTCGCTGCCGGTGATGTTCGTCGCCTCGCTGAGTTCGACCATCCTCTACGGGGTGGGGAAATATATCGTCGGCATGTCCTATGCGGCCTCGCAGGCAAAGGACTATTCCCCCGAAGCGATCCTTTCGGCCGCCTACAAGGCCGCGGGCTATGAGGGCTTTGGTCTCGCCTTGTTCGTTTTCACCGCCACCCTGCCGTTCGTGGTGGTGATCTATGCCGGCCACATGGCGGCGCGAGGCCTGAACAAGACCAGTTATGCCGCCTATGGGATCATCGGGTTTTTGACGCCCATTGTGCTGGGTCTTCTGGTGTTCATCGTCGGCGCCCTGATCGGCGTGCAGGTGGCGATCCCGGCCGCCATCGCCCTGATGGTTTACCGCAACATGGCGGGGCTTGAGCCCAAGCCGGTCAAGGAGGACATCATGGTCCGCGACCGCCGCCACCTGGTCGGCGAAGACCATGCCCGCCGCAAGTTCGGGCGGGTGGTGCCCGGAGCTTAGTCCTCCCGGCGCAGAGCCGTCGGCGGATCGCTCGCCGGGAAGGTGTCCCGAAGGCCCTCCTCAAGCTCCGCGTCATCGAGATGAAGCGCCCCCCGGTAGAGAGGGTGGACGAGGTCATGGTAGTCGGGATGCCGGGTGATCCAGGCGGCGATGAAGGGGCAGGTGGGCAGAACCTGCTGGCCCTGGGCCCGCGCCCAGTCGAGCGCGGCTTGCGCGAGCTTTCCCCCCAGGCCTTTGCCTTCCAGGGCGACCGGGACCAGGGTGTGGGGAAGCATGATCCCCCGCCCGGTCATGCGGTATTCGGTGAAGGCGACCTCGCCGCCGATGTTGATTTCGAACCGCCCCTGCGCCTCATTGTTGATCACCTCGGACACGGCGGCTCCTCCTTTACGGCGTTGATCCCATGGCCTCCGCCGGGTTTCGGGCCGGTCTGCGGCCGGCGGGCGCGTCGATCAGGGCCCGCTCGATTTCCAGGCGAAGCTGCGCCTGGTGATAGGGCTTGGCAAGGCGCGGAAGGTCAAGAGCCACGCCTTCCGGCAGGTCGGCGTAGCCGGTGGCGAGCAGGATCGGCAGGTTGGGGCGCAAGGCGCCGGCGGCCCTGGCAAGCTCGGCGCCGGTCATCCCGGGCATGGCGTAATCGGTGATCAAAAGGTCGATGGCCTGGCCGCTCTTCAGGACCTCGAGAGCCGCCGCGCCGCTGCTGCGCTCGATGACCGTGTGACCGAGGTCCTCCAGCATGTCGCAGGTGGAGGTGGCGATCAGGGCGTCGTCATCGACGAGTAGGATGGTGGCCGTCCGCATGGGCTCGACCTTGGCGGTAAGGTCGGGGGCGGCGATGGCGCCCTTGCCGGCGGGCTCGGTGGCCGGAAGCCACAGGGTCGCGGTGGTGCCGGCGCCAGGCTTGCTTTGCAGGGTGAGGCTTCCACCAAGCTGCATGGCCAGGCCGTGGACCATGGAGAGGCCAAGGCCGGTCCCCTTGCCTACCGGTTTGGTGGAGAAGAAGGGCTCAATGGCCTTTTTCATCGTCGCCTCGTCCATGCCGCAGCCGTTGTCGCGGACATCGACCCGCAGATAGTCTCCCTTGGCGAGATCGCGGGAGCGGCGGACGGTTTCTGTGGAGAGGCGCACATCGATCGCCCCGCCCGCCGGCATGGCGTCGCGAGCGTTGATGACCAGGTTGAGGATGGCAAGCTCGACCTGGTTGGCGTCGACCCTTGCCGGCGGCAGGCCGGTGGGCAGATCAAGGGTCAGGGCAATGCTGGGGCCAAGCGAGCGTTCGAAAAGATCGCTCATGCCGCCAATCAGGGACGACAGATCGATGGCGCCGGTGGTCAAATCCTGTTGCCGGGCGAAGGCGAGAAGCCGCTGGGTGAGGGCGGCGCCCCGCTCGGCGCCCTGGACCGCGCCGGAGATATACCGCTGGGCGCGCTCGTCCTGGGCGGTGCGCTTCTTGAGGAGGTCGAGGTTGCCCATGACCGCGGCGAGAAGATTGTTGAAGTCGTGGGCCACCCCGCCGGTGAGCTTGCCGATGGATTCCATCTTCTGGGCCTGGCGAAGCTGATCCTGGGCCCGTTCGCGGGCGGCGACTTCTTCCATAAGGGCGTGGGTGCGGTCCTCCACCCGGTGCTCGAGGCTGGCCGTGAGGTCGGCGAGCTCCGCAAGGTGGGCGCGGGCCTGGTATTGCCTGCGGCGGGACCGGACGGCGGTGCGCACAATGCTGACCAGGGTGGTCGGATGGAAGGGCCGTTCCAGGAAGGTGACATTGCCCAGGAGATCGGCGAGACGGGCCGCGGCCGGATTGCGCTCCGGCCCGCCGCCGTGGCGGGTCATGAGAATGATCGGGACATCCGACCAGGAGGGCTGGCGGCCGAGGAAGTCGACGAGGCCGCGCAGGTCCTGGGTCTGCACAGCTTCATTGGCGATGATCGCCAAGCCCGCGCCCCGTTCCAGTTCGGTCAGCAGCTGGGGAAGCTCGTCCACCGACTGGGCGGGGAAGCCAGCCTCAACCAGCACCCTGATCGCGACCTCGGCGTCCCGGCCTTGGGGCGCCAGGACGATGGCCCGCTCCGAATGGGGTCCTGGGATCACGCGCGCGCTTCCGACAGCAGGGGCTCATCCTCGCCCACATAGGTCGGCACCCCTTTCAGGACGCCTTGGAACTGGGTCAGGGGCTCGCCGATCGCAAGGCCATTCGCGCCGATACGATATTCGCGGATCGTCGGCTCATGGGCTCCGGTGCGCTTCTTGATCACCGACATCGCGCGGCGGACCTCCCCCAGGGCCTCGAAATAGCGCAGCAGGATGACGGTGTCGGCGAGGTAGGTGACATCCACCGGGGATTGCATGTCGCCGACCAGGCCGTGCTGGGCGATGGTCATGAAGGTCGTGGCGCCCTGGCGGTTCAGGTACTGCAGGAGTTCGTGCATGTGCAGGATGAGTTGGCTCTCTTCCGGCATGGCGGCCTGGTAGCCGTTGAGGCTGTCGATGACGACAGTCTTGATTTTCCGGGTGTCGACGCAGTGGCGGACGCGGTGAGCGAACTCGCCGGGGGATAGTTCGGCGGCGTCGACCTGTTCGATGAGAAGGTCGCCGCTATCGCGGACGGCTTCGAGGTCGATCCCCAAACCCTTCAGGCGGTCGAAGAGCAGGCCCAACTCCTCATCGAAGACGAACAGGGCCGCCTTTTCCCCTCGGGCAATCGCAGCCAGGGCGAAGGTGATGACGATCAGTGATTTGCCGGTCCCGGCCGGGCCGAGCACCAGGGTGCTGGAGCCGCTGTTGACCCCGCCGCCCAAGAGATCGTCGAGGCCCGCGACGCCCGAGCTCTGGACCACGCGGCGGTAGTGGCCCCGGTGCTCGGCGGCGACCAGGCGCGGGAAGACCCGCAGGCCGCCGGTGACGATGGTGAAGTCGTGATAGCCGCCGCGATAGGCCTGGCCGCGGTATTTGGCGATTTTCAGCCGGCGGCGTTGGGCGCCGTATTCGGGATGCATCTCCTGCAGGCGGATCACGCCATGGGCGACGGAGTGGACGGTCTTGTCGGTCGCCTCCGACGTCAGGTCGTCGAGGAGCAGGACGGTCGCCTTGTAACGCGACAGATAGTGTTTGATGGCCAGGATCTGGCGGCGGTAGCGCAGGGAGCTTTGCGCCAGGAGCCTGATCTCGGACAGGCTGTCGATGACCACGCGCTTGGGTTTCACCCGCTCCATGGCGGCAAAGATCTTGGTGGTGGCTTCGCCGAGTTCGAGATCGGAGGAGTAGAGCAGGGACTGCTGCTGCTCCTCGTCGAGCAGGCTGTCTGGGGGAATGAGCTCGAAGATTTCCAGACCCTTGGGCAGATCCCAGCCGTGGGAGACGGCGGTCTGGCGCAGCTCCTCCTCGTTCTCCGAGAGGGTGATGTAGAGGCAGGCCTCGCCGCGGCTGGCCCCTTCCATGAGGAACTGCAGGGCGATGGTGGTCTTGCCCGAGCCGGGCTCGCCCTCCAGCAGGAAGACGTGACCCCTGGCGAGCCCGCCGACAAGGATGTCGTCCAGCCCGCTAACCCCTGTTTTCGCCTTGGTGTCCGTCATTCCGATCCCGACAGGTTAAGCTCCCTAGCTTGGCCTGAACGCAAGAAGCCGGGACTTGGTTTCTAGGGGGAACACCGGTTTTTGAGGGCCGGGTCTTCAGGGGCCGAGCGTGCGCGACTTTGGCGCTGGGGTTGGGCGCAAGCGCGAGTGGGACTGGATCGGACCGCCCAAAGATTCGCCGCCGCTCTGCCCGCGCAGGGCCCGTCACGCGCTGCCGCAGTGCGGCGTATCTTGGACGAACTGGGCCCCAAGTAATCGCCGTAGACCCAAGCGGGGCTTGGTTTGAGGCCATTTGGTGGCGGTGCGGAAAGATCGGCCGGGTTTTTTTGCGGCAGCGAAGCGTGTGGGACATCGAAAAGCGATGATCGGGCGCCTATATGCGTATCGTTTGCATAGGCCGATCTCGCACCTCCGTCCCCCAAAAGGGCCGGGGAGCGGCTTAGGGGCGAACTCCACGACTACCTTTTGAGGATCCTTCCCTATGAAGACTCTGACCATTGCCCTCGTGGCCGCTTCGATCGCCGCCACCCCCCTGGCTGCTTTCGCTCAGGCCGCCACCGCCGCCAAGGACGCCGCCGCCACCGCGACCGCCACCCTCGCGCCGGCCAACAACACAGCGGAATCCAAGAAGTGGAAGGTCGGCGATCGCCTCCCCGGCACCTACCTCGCCACCAGCAAGTACAAGGCCGACGCTTCCCTGGGCCTGCCCGCGGCCCCCTACGCCCACCGTTGGCTGCACGTCGGCGACAACGCCTATCTGATCAACGACCGGACCGCTACGATCGTGCAGATCACCGGCGTCGCGGCGAAGAGCTAAGCTTAGCTCTAGAACTTCAGTTCGAACGTGTTTCCGGCCGGGGCTTCAACGCCCCGGCCGATTGCGTTTATGGCCCGGCTCATGGCGCCGCCGCGGCCCAGCGCCGCGTCGGCGAGCGCGATCAGGCGCCGGTTCGGCGTCGCGATGGGGGAGGCCGCCCGCAGCGCCTGGGCCAAGGTCTCTTCCGAGCCGGGACCGGCCCGGTCGGTCGCCACGATATAGGCCGCCGCGGTAGAGCGGCTGATGCCGGCCCAGCAGTGGACCAGCATGGGCGCGCTGCGATCCCAGCCGCGGGCAAAGCCGATCAGCTCGTCGACATGGTCGGGGCTGGCCAGGATCAGGCCCTCGGTGGGCTCAACAATATCGTTGAACAGCAGGTGCAGGCGCTTGGCGTTTGGCGTCGCCAGGCACTTGGGCGGCTCGGCCAGGGGGCCGATCAGCGTCAGGATGTGGGACGGCGCATGGCGTTCGGCCAGGCCGTCGACTTCGTGCAGGGGACAGACGATCAGGTTCATTGCGCCCTCATGTGGCAAGACCTGAGAGGCGGGACAAGGCGTCAATGTCGGCACAGCGCTCGAGGACCTCTGCAATCTCGTCGAGAGCGGCGTCCACCCGGTGGTGCTGATCAAAGGCGGTGGAGGCCGCGCCGAGCGCCTTGAGGATGGCGGCGCGGGCTTCGCCCCTGCCGAACAGGCCGTGGACATAGGCGCCCGCGACACGCCCGTCGGCCGAGATCGCGCCGTCCGGCCCGGCGCCATCGAGGGTCAGGTAGGGGCGGGCGGTTCCGGCGCCTGTGGTGCGGCCGGCATGGATTTCATAGCCATCGAAGGCCGCGCCCGATGAAAGTCTGCCGGTGGCGGGGCGGCGGACCTTATCGGCGGAAAGGATGGTCTCGACGTCCAGCAGGCCAAGGCCGGCGACCTCGCCGGGCGGGCCCTCCAGGCCCTGCGGATCGGCGATCCGGCGGCCGAGCATCTGATAGCCGCCACAGATCCCCAGGACCCGGCCGCCTCGGCGCAGATGGGCGGCGATGTCGATGTCCCAGCCCTGGGCGCGGAGGAAGGCGAGGTCGGCGATGGTCGATTTGGTTCCCGGCAGGATGACAAGATCGGCGTCCCCCGGCAGGGCCTGGCCCGGTGGAACAAAGGCGAAGTCGACGTCGGGCTCGACGCGCAGGGGATCGAAGTCGTCGAAGTTGGCGATGCGCGACAGCATGGGGACGACGATGCGCACCTTGCCCTCGCCGCGCCGCGCGCCGGCGTCCAGCACCACCGCGTCCTCGGCCGGGAGGCTGCGGGCGGCGGCCAGCCAGGGAATGAGGCCAAGGTCGGCCCAGCCGGTGCGCGCCGTGATCTCGGCGCGGCCCGCGTCGAAGAGGGTGGGATCGCCGCGAAACTTATTGATCAGAAAGCCCTTGATCATGGCCCTGTCGGCGGCGTCGAGGACCGCGTGGGCCCCGACCAGGGCGGCGATGACGTGGCCGCGGTCAATGTCGCCGGTGAGCACGACGGGGCAATCGGCGGCCCGGGCAAAGCCCATATTGGCGATGTCGCCGACCCTAAGATTTGTTTCAGCGGGGCTGCCGGCGCCTTCCACCACGACGATGTCCGCCTCGTCGCGGAGCGCGTTGAACGAGTTCAAGACAACCTGGAGAAACGATGTTTTTTCAATCTGGTAATCGCGCGCCTTGAAGTTCCCTAGGACTTCCCCTCGAAGGATGACCTGGGCGCCGGTGTCGCTGTTGGGCTTGATGAGCACCGGGTTCATGTCGACGGTAGGGGGCACGCGGCAGGCGATGGCCTGCAGAGCCTGGGCGCGGCCGATCTCTCCACCGCCATCGGCCAGGGCCGCGTTGTTGGACATGTTCTGCGGCTTGAAGGGGCGGACCCTAAGGCCGCGGTTGGCGTAGAGGCGGCAAAGCCCGGCGACCAGAACCGACTTGCCGACGTCGGACCCGCAGCCCTGGATCATCAGGGCGGCCATTAAGGCTCCGCCTTGAAGGCCCAGAAGCGGTTCAGGGCGTAGCCGAAGACGAAGGTCAGGAGGATCGAGGCGGCCTTGGCGGCGAGGCTGGGGACGAAGGGCAGGGCGGCGGCCAGGACGGCGGTGGAAAGGCCAAGGCAGAGGATGGTCACCATGGCGAAGCGCAGGATCTGGCGCGGCTGGTTGATGGCCGAGCGGAAGGTGATCAGGCAGTTGAGGAGGTAGGAATTGAGACCCGCCACCGTGTAGCTGATGACGTTGGACGGCAGGGGGTCGACCGCGGCGACTTCCGTGAGCACCGCATAGAGCCCGAAATCCAGCAGGGTGTTCATCACCCCGATGGCGCCGAAGAGGGCCATCTGCTTGGAGGTGGCGCGCCAGCTCACCCCTTGGCGCGGCCGATCATCCGCGCGGGCGTGCGCTCGCCCTTGGAATAGATCCCCGCCAGAACATAGAGCGGCCGCTGCTTGGTCTCGATGAACAGGCGTCCGACGTATTCGCCGATGACGCCGATGGAGATCAGCTGGATGGCGCCCAGAAGCAGCATCACCACCATGATGCTGGCATAGCCCGGGACATCGATGCCGAACAGCAGGGTGCGCACGGTGATGACGCCCGCGTAGACGATGGCCCCCAGGGCGACCAGCAGGCCGACATAGGTCCAGACCCGCAGGGGGGCGGTGGAGAAGCTGATGATGCCGTCGAGGGCGAAGTTCCAGAGTTTCCAGTAGTTCCAGCTGGTCTGACCGGCCGCGCGGGGCGCCCTGGCGTAGTCGACGATGGCGGTGGAAAAGCCGGTCCAGGCGAAGAGGCCCTTCATGAAACGGTTACGCTCGCCCAGCCGCATCATAGCCTCGGCCACCGCTCGATCCATAAGCCGGAAATCGCCGACATCGGCCGGTATCTGCTGATGGGCGACGGCGTTGAACACCCGGTAGAACCAGGAGGCCGAAAGCCGCTTCATCGCACCGTCCGAGCGGCGGGAGGCGCGGGCTCCGACCACGACATCGAAACCCTCGCGCCATTTCTCGATCATCAGCGGCACCACGTCCGGCGGGTCCTGCAGGTCGACATCCATGGGAACGATGACATCGCCGCCGGCGTGTTCGATGCCGGCGGTGAGCGCCGCTTCCTTGCCGAAGTTGCGCGACAGGTTCAGCACCACGATGCGCGGATCCTTCTGGGCCAGCGCGGTGATGACGGGGAGGGTGGCGTCGCGGCTGCCGTCGTTGACGAACACGATCTCCAGGTCGAAGGCGCTTTTGGGCAGGGCCTTGCTCACCGCCGCCACGAAGAGGCCCGCCGCGTCCGCCTCGTTGAACACGGGGACGACCAGGGAGATCAGCGGTTTGGCCTTGCGCGGGCGCTCGAAGGGCTGGGTCACGGAAGAAGCCCTAGCGTGAGTCTCGATGACCTCTGAGCAGCTTGAGCAGGCGGTTTTCGCTCAGGCGGAGTCCGGAATCGCGAGGGTCGCTGTAGCGCAGGCTCCTGGCAAGGGGCTCAGCCGGTCCTGTCATCCCACGGGCCGCGCAGGCGGCGCCGCCGCGAGTTCAGCTTCGGTAAGCGACAGCATGACCCCGCCGGGCGAGACGGTGATCCGCGCAAGGGGGACTTCCTTGATTTCGTTGCCCAACGCCGGGTTCAGACGGACGAGCAACACGCGCCGGCCCGGGTCCAAGGAGCACTGAAACAGCGACACCGCGCCGATCTCCTTGCCGCCGGATTCGCGCACCGGGGCTCCGATGAGGATCGTTTGGCCGTCCACGGCCTTGGCGCAGGCCAGGGGGTCGGCCTTCTGGGCATGGGCCGCGCCGCCCAGGGCGCAGGTGGAAATAGCCAGGGCTATCAGGGTTTTCATCATGCAGGCGAAATGCTCCTGAGGGGTTGGAAGTTCCGGTTCAGGTTCCGGTCTGAGCGCCGGGCGGAGGCGCAATCCTCCGCCCGGCTTCCTGGTCAGTTCACCGGGCCGCCGGCGGCGGGCTCGGTGAGGCGCACCGGAACGGCCTGGGATCGGCCTGCGCGGTTGATGAACAGCAGGATGCTGTTGCGCCCAGCCGCGCGGACCGCCTCGACCGCCGCGGCAAGGTCGGCGGGCGCTGTGATGGCGCGCTCGTTGGCGCGGGTGATGACGTCGCCGGCGCGCAGGCCGCGGGCCTGAGCGTCGCTGCCGGCCTCGACACTTTCGATCACCACGCCGCGCACCTCAGGCTCCAGTCCGTTTTGCCGGCGCGCCGCCTCATCCAGGGGCCGCACCGTGAGACCCAGGCGGGTGTTTGGCGAGGCGGCGCCAGGGCGGTCGCCGGCGAGGGCCTGCTCGGCCGGGCGAGTATCGGTTCGCACCGAGACGGTGCGGTTCTGGCCATTGCGGATCACGCCCAGCGTCACGTTCTGGCCGGGCCGGGTCGCGGCGATCTGACGGGTGAGCTGCGAGGCGTTCTCGATGGACCGGCCATTCACGGTAGTGACCACGTCACCGATTTCCAGCCCTGCCCGCGCGGCGGGGGCGCCGGGAGTCAGGGCGGTGACAAGGGCGCCGTCGCGCCTGTCGAGGTTGAGGCCCTCGGCCATGTCGGCATTCAGGTTCTGAATGCTGGCGCCGATGTAGCCGCGCTCGATGCGGCCATCCTGGATCAGGCGGCGGACGATGTCGTCGGCGATGTAGGCCGGAATGGCGAAACCGATCCCTACCGAGCCTCCGGTGGGGGAATAGATCATGGTGTTGACCCCGATCACCCGGCCGCTGGCGTCGAAGGTCGGGCCGCCGGAGTTGCCGCGATTGATGGCGGCGTCGATCTGAATGTAGTCGACGAAGGTCGAGCCTACCTCGCGTCCGTAAGCCGAGACGATTCCGGCCGTCGCCGTGCCGCCCAGGCCAAAGGGGTTGCCCACGGCGACCACCCAGTCACCGACCCGTGGGGTGGCGGCGTTGGAAAAGTTCACGAAGGGAAAGCCGCGGCCCTCCACCTTGAGGACGGCGATGTCGGTGGGCTCGTCACGGCCAACGACGGTGGCCTTGAGCTCGCGCTTGTCGGGCAGGGTAACGGTGATTTCGGTGGCGCCTTCGACCACATGGTTGTTGGTCACCAGATAGCCGTCGGCGGAAATGAAAAAGCCCGAGCCCGCCGCCTCAATGGTGCGCTCTTGTGGCCTCTGGGGCAGGACAGGGCCACGCTGGAACGGGTTCTGACCCTCTGGCGAGGGAAGGCCGAAGAAGTCAAAGGGCAGGCCGGGGAAGGCGACGGGCGGCTGCACCGGCGCGCGCCGCCGGGTCTCGACGGCGACCACCGCGGGCGCCACGCGCTGGACGATGTCGGCGAAGGATGCCGGGGCGCCCGGCGGGACGGCGCGGGCGGCGGGAGGGGCCGCGCGAGGTGGCTGAGGGGTTTCTGCAAGAGCTTGAGCGCCGATCGCAAGACCGGCGACCAAGCCCAGCGCAAGGGGCTTCGTCTTCATGGTCTCACTCAAGTTTTGTTTCTGGGTCCGGAGGTTTTTGGTCCGGACGGGCGCTAATTTGGGTCTGAAGGTCCGGGCTTCAAGGGGGTGCTCAGGGCCCGTCAATCTCCGCCAGGGTCTTGCCCTTGGTTTCCTTGGCCAGGAGGGCGGCGGTGAAGCTGATCGCCGCGGCGCCGGCCACATAGATGGCGATCGGGGTCCAGGAGCCGGTCTCCTTGAGGAACCAGGTGGCGATGATGGGGGCCAGGGACCCCGCGAACACCGAGGTGACCTGATAGGCCAGGGAGGTCCCGGAATAGCGGATGCGGGTCGGGAAAAGCTCGGACAGGAAGGCGGCTTGCGGACCGTACATGGCGCCGTGGGCGACCATGCCGCCGGTGATGGCGAGATAGATCATCATCGGATCGCCGGTATCGAGCAGGCGGAAAAAGCCAAAGGCGCCGACGCCCATGGCCAGAGCTCCAGCGGCATAGACCGGGCGGCGGCCGATCTTGTCGGACAGGTATGCGCACAGGGGCAGGGTGAAGAGCTCGACGCCCGCTCCGATCATCAGGCCGTTGAGGGCGATCTGGCGGGGCAGGCCCACCTGCTGAGTGATGTAGAGCACCGAAAATGTGGTCACGATATAGAAGCCGATGTTCTCGGCGACGCGCAGGCCAGCACCGATGGCGAGCGCCTTGGGCTTTGTGGTGATGGCCTCCAGCACCGGGGCTGAGGACGCGCCACCGGCCTCACGGGCCTTTTCGAAGGCCGGGCTTTCGTCGACGGCCGAGCGCACCCACCAGCCCACGCCGATCAGCACCGCCGACAGCAGGAAGGGGACGCGCCAGCCCCAGGAGAGGAAGTCGGCTTCCGACTGGTTGGCGGCCATGAGGGCCAGGATCGCGGCCGCCAGAAGATTGCCCGCCGGGACGCCGACCTGGGGCCAGCCGGCCCAGAAGCCGCGGTGTTTGGCCCCCCCGTGCTCGGCGACGATCAGGACCGCCCCGCCCCACTCGCCCCCGACGGCGAAGCCCTGGACCAGGCGAAGGCCGACCAGCATCAGGGGCGCGGCGACCCCCACCTGGGCGTAGGTCGGCAGGAGGCCGATGGCGACGGTGGCGGCGCCCATCAGGACGAGGCTGATCATCAGGAGCTTCTTGCGGCCGATGCGATCGCCGTAGTGGCCGAAAATCACCCCGCCCAGCGGCCGGGCCGCGAAGCCCAGGGCATAGGTGGCGAAGGACAGCAGGGCGCCGGTCAGGGGGTCGGCGGCCGGGAAGAACACCTTGTTGAACACCAGGGCCGCGGCGGTGCCATAGAGGAAGAAGTCGTACCACTCGATCGTGGTGCCGATGAGGCTCGCGAGCACGACCTTGCGCAGCGTTCCCGCTTTCGATGAAGCCACGGCGTTTCCCCTGTTTCTTTTTCTTATCCACCACTTTGAGAGGGGCGGTCCTCCCTGGCAAGCACCGGTGGAGATGCGGCGCCCGCTTGATAGGCAAGGGACTGACTCTCACGTGAAAGTCAGCGGGCGGTGATTCGGAATCGTCATGGCTGCGTGCTACCAAGCCGCAACACTTCACCCCACGAGGCGGAGGCCGCATGGACGACAACGACGTCGACACCGTGATGCTGGTTTGTGACAATGAAGAAGAGTCGCGCACCCTGCTCGGCAAGCTTGTCGCCCAGGGCATTCGTGTCATCGGACCGGTGACCAATGTGGCCCAGGCCAAGACCCTGGTGGCCCAGACCTTCGCGGATATCGCGGTGTTCGCCCGGCCCAGCGCCGGGCCGCTCGGCCGCGACCTGGCCCGCGATCTGATGAAGACCTGGGGGGTGCCGTCCCTGATCCTGGAAGACGGCGCGGAAAGCCAGGGAGAATGGTCGCCCAGGCCCGCCCAGGCCGAGCATCTGCGCCGCCTGCTGGCGCCAGACGCCACAGCGGCCTGACGGCCAAGCTAGAACCCTGCTAGACTGATCCGTATGGATAGGCGGGCATTCGCGCGCGGCGTTGCGGCCGTGCTGGTCATCGGGCTGGGGGCGGGCGCCGCCGCCGCCCAAGATGTTACGCCTGTTCCTCCGCTGGACGTGTTCCTGGGCGCCAAGCTTGGCATGTCGAAGGTGGAGTTCGGCCGCCTCGCCGCCATGCGCGCCAAACCGCCCCGCTGCCTGCGTTTCGACCTGGCCGGCCCGCCGCCGGCCCGGGACATCCAAAGCTGCGACCTGCCGGCCGATGAGCAGGGCCTGTCGCGGCGCTATCTGTTCGCGCCGGATCCGGGGGGGATGACCCGGCTGATCTCGGTCTCGATCATCGGCCATCGCCGAACCAGTCAGGCGGCGCTGCAAAGCCTGACCGGGCGGTGGGGAAAGCCGAGCAGCACCACAGAACTCAAGGACAGCGGCGGCAATATCCACGTCTGGACCACCGGCGCCCAGCAGCTGCTGCTGCGCTATCCCTGTTCAGGCAAGGAAGACCTGTGCCTGGAATATACCGACAGGCCCTTCGCGCGGCAGGCGACGCGGGCTTCGACGGGCCTGCTGGGCCCGCCGGGAGATAGGTACTAGGCCCCACCTCCCCCGTGACCGAAGG
>DGYN01000042.1:29388-42138 GCA_002398405.1 Caulobacteraceae bacterium UBA5005 | reverse complement strand
GGCGGCAAGCGCCGGTGGATGAGGCCCGCCCCCTCCACCACGCCCTGCGGGCGCGGTCCCCTCCCGCCACTACGCGGGGGAGGTCGTTACTCCGGCCACTTGAACGCTCTCGCTTCAGCCAAGATTTCGGCGCCGTCGGCCCTGGTCAGGTAGCGGGCCTTCACCAGATCGCGGACCGAGGCCTCGACCTTGCGGACGTAGGCGCGCTTGCCGGGGTAGAGGCTCTTCAGCTTGGCGGCGTCGAAGGGCTTTTCGTAGCCCGCGATCCGGCAGAAGGAGGCGCCGGTGGCGTTGCCGAACCAGGTGGCGGTCGGGACATCGACGTAGGGGCTGCGGACGCCTCCGACGGCGTTGCCGTGCTCATCGAGGACTCCGCGGCCGTTCTCGACCTTTATCACCGCGCCGGGCGGCGGCGGCGTCCCCTTTTCAACCCAGGTTTCCAGATTTTGCAGGATGGCGTTGAAGCCGGCCTTGGAGGGGAAGCGGCTGCGCGGGCCCTGGTCGCAGCCCACCGGCGGCGGAACGCGGCCGCCCTTGGTGATATCGGCGGGCGAGGGACCGTAATAGAGTTCGTCCGGGGTGGCGTGGCCCGCCCCGGCGATGTCGTAGTCGCGGTAGCCATTGCCCGGGGCGTCGCTGTCCGGCCGGCGGTTGGGCGCGTAGCCGGCGAAGTCCGACTGACTCATGACGTGGACCACCGGGATGCCGGGGTTGCTGATCCGGCGCCTCGGGTCGCCCTGCGGGATGGCGGGGGAGCACTGGTTGAGCGCGCCCGGGCCGCCGGAAACGGCAATCAGGGCGCCGTCGTACATGGGCTTGCCGTCTTCCTTGATGACCAGGGGATTGATGGCGTTGAGATAGGTGTAGGTGAAGCTGCCGGTCTGGGAGTAGCCCCAGGCGTACAGGTATTTCACCGCGTTGCGGCGGCCATATCGAAAGGGATTGCTGGCCTCTTCCGAGCGCAACCAGGCGCCAAGCTGGGTGTAGATATCCCACACCAGTCCGTTCTCCGTCTGGCGGGTCCCATCGCCCGTGACATTGCAGTTGCGGGGGTCAGTGAGCGGCAGGGGATTGGCCCAGGAGAGCGGGGCGTAGCGGGCCGGATCGAAGGTCTTGAGCGTGACGACGGCCACCGGCTTGGCGGTGACCCCGACCCAGGCGTCGCCCGAGCGCATCAGCTGATCGCGGTGGATGGCCCAGCCGATGTTGAGATCGAGCAGATTGGAGGGGTTCATCATCTCGACGACGACGCGGCCGGAGAACTTACCCCTTGAGGCCGGACGGCGGATGAGGACACGGGTGACGTAGGGCGCGTTCGGTGTGCGGATGACCGCGCCTGCCGGTTGCCAGTCGTAGACGTTGGCGGTCCCGGAAAGGAAGTACTCCTCTTCGACATAGCCCATCTTGGCGAGCGGCTCCGGTTTCAGCTGGTGGTCGGCCGCGCCGAAGGGGTGCGAGGCCGCCGTCACGGGGACGAGGACGGCCTTGGGAACCGGCGTCTTGGCGAGCGCCGGCGTGGCGATCAGCGCGATGAGCGCGAGGAGGAGCGCTCTCATTTCTTCCAGCTTTGGATGAGGGTGTCATAGTCGACGGTCTCTGGCTTGGGCCGCTCATTGGCGAGAGGGGCTTTCGGCGCGCCGGGCTGGTCGAACCAGTATTTGGCGGTCTGGGGCGTGTTGAGTTTGGGCCCAAGGGCGCCTTGCACCCCGGCCTTTTCGAGGCGGGCCAGCAGGTCTTCCTGGGCCTGGCATAGCGCGTCCATGGCTGCCTGGGGTGTTTTCGCGCCCGAGGAGGCGTCGCCGATGTTCTGCCACCAGAGCTGGGCGAGCTTGGGGTAGTCGGGGACGTTGGTGCCGGTGGGCGACCACTGCACGCGGGCCGGCGAGCGGTAGAATTCGACCAGGCCGCCGAGCTTGGGCGCGCGCTCGGTAAAGCTGGCGTGCTGGATGGAGCTTTCGCGGATGAAGGTCAGGCCGACGTGGGACTTGCGCACGTCCACCGTCTTGGAGGTCACGAACTGGGCGTAGAGCCAGGCGGCCTTGGCGCGGTCGACGGGGGTGGATTTCAGCAGGGTCCAGGCGCCGGCGTCCTGATAGCCGAGCTTCATGCCCTCTTCCCAGTAGGCGCCGTGGGGCGAGGGGGCCATGCGCCACTTGGGGGTGCCGTCGGCGTTGAGCACGGCGGCGGCGCCCGAGCCGACCATGTCGGCGGTGAAGGCGGTGTACCAGAACATCTGCTGGGCGATGGCGCCTTGGGCGGGGACGGGGCCGCTTTCGGAGAAGGTCATGCCTTGCGCTTCAGGCGGGGCGAAACGCTTCATCCAGTCGACGTATTTGGCGACGGAATAGACGGCGGCCGGGCCGTTGGTGTCGCCGCCACGGGTGACACAGGAGCCGACCGCCCGGGAGTTGGCGTCGACGCGGATGCCCCATTCGTCGACCGGCTTGCCGTTGGGGATGCCCTTGTCGCCAGCCCCGGCCATGGACAGCCAGGCGTCGGTGAAGCGCCAGCCGAGCGACGGGTCCTTCTTGCCGTAGTCCATGTGGCCGTAGACTTTTTTGCCGCCGACATCGCGGCCGGTGAAGAACTCGGCGATGTCTTCATAGGCCGACCAGTTTACCGGGACGCCCAGGTCGTAGCCGTACTTGGCCTTGAAGTCGGCCTTGTTCTTGGGGTCGGTGAACCAGTCGTAGCGGAACCAGTAGAGGTTCGCGAACTGCTGGTCGGGGAGCTGGTAGAGCTTGCCGTCCGGGGCGGTGGTGAAGGAGGCGCCGATGAAGTCCTTGAGGTCCAGGTTGGGGTTGGTGACGGCCTTGCCTTCACCAGCCATCCAGTCGGTGAGGTTGCGCGCCTGCTGGTAGCGCCAGTGGGTGCCGATCAGGTCGCTGTCATTGACGTAGGCGTCGTAGACGTTTTGGCCGGACTGCATCTGGGTCTGCAGCTTTTCGACGACGTCTCCCTCCTGGATGAGGTCGTGGGTGACCTTGATGCCCGTGAGCGCGGTGAAGGCCGGGGCGAGCACCTTGGACTCGTATTCGTGGGTGGTGATGCTCTCGGAGACGACCTTGATCTCCATGCCGGCCATTGGCTTGGCGGCGTCGATGAACCACTGCAGCTCAGCTTCCTGGGCGGTGCGGTCGAGGCTGGACTGTTCCTTGATCTCGGCGTCGAGGAAGGCCTTGCCGGCGTCCATGCCGGTCTTGCCGGCGGCGTCGAAGGGGGTGATGCCCGAAGCCGCCGTGACGGCGGCAGGCGCCTTGGCCTCATCCGCGCCGCCGCATCCGCCAAGCACCAAGACCGCGGCTATGGCGATCGATCCGAGAAGTTTACGGCGCATCCTGTAAGTCCCCTGTCGTTTCTTGTTTTTTGGTCTAGCGCCGCTAGGTTTCACACCCAGCGGAAAACGGCAATCCCGTAGAGAACGCTGATACCGGTCGCGATCCAAAGGGAAAAATCGGTGAGGCCCAGCCAGGCCAGATGGATAAAGGCCGCGCCCAGCAGGCTGATGAACAGGCGGTCCCCCCGCGTGGTCTCGATGCGCAGCAGGCCGACGCGCGGCGAGCCGCCGGGTTTGAGGCGCTCCCAGACCGCCATGGAGGCGATCAGCGCGAAGATCACGCCGAAAAAAGCGGCGGTGGCGGGGGTCCAGGCCATCCAGGAGAAGTTCATATCGTCACCCCCGGACCTGTTCCGGGGGCCGGAAGATGGCCCAGGCTGTGCGCCAGTCGCCGCCCGCCGGGCGGCGAAGTTTCGATCTGAGCGGCGGAACGTCCGGCCCCCGGAACAAGTCCGGGGGTGACGGAAGAGGGGAGAGGGGAAACGCTGATCACACCCTCCCCAGGGCGAAGCCCTTGGCGATGTAGTTGCGCACGAACCAGATGACCAAGGCGCCCGGGATGATGGTCAGGACGCCGGCGGCGGCCAGGACGCCCCAGTCGAGGCCCGAGGCGGAGACGGTGCGGGTCATCACCGAGGCGATGGGCTTGGCCTCAGTGGTGGTGAGGGTGCGGGCGAGCAGCAGCTCGACCCAGGAGAACATGAAGCAGAAGAAGGCCGCGACCCCGACGCCGGACGCGATCAGCGGCATGAAGATCTTCACGAAGAACCGGGGGAAGGAGTAGCCGTCGACATAGGCGGTCTCGTCGATCTCTTTCGGCACGCCCGACATGAAACCCTCGAGAATCCATACGGCGAGGGGGACGTTAAAGAGGCAGTGAGCCAGGGCCACGGCGATGTGGGTGTCGATGAGGCCGAAGGCTGAATAGAGCTGGAAGAAGGGCAGGACGAACACCGCCGGCGGGGCCATGCGGTTGGTCAGCAGCCAGAAGAAGAGATGCTTGTCGCCCAGGAACCGGTAGCGGGAGAAGGCGTAGGCGGCAGGCAGGGCAACGGCGATCGAAATCGCTGTATTGAGAACCACATAGATGATCGAGTTGATGTAGCCGCCGTACCAGCTGGGGTCGGTGAAGATGACCTTGTAGTTAGCCAGGGTTGGGGCCTTGGGGAACAGCGAGAAGCCGGAGAGGGTTTCGGCGTTGGTCTTCAGGCTCATGGCGATGAGGCCGTAGATCGGCAGCATGAGCAGCACGATGTAGATCGTGGGCACGAGCCAGCTGAGGCGGGACTTATCGCTGCGCGTCATGGTTCGTCATCACGGTGTAGAACACCCAGCTGAGCAGCAGGATGATCAGGAAGTAGACCAGGCTCATGGCCGCGGCGGGCCCAAGGTCGAACTGGCCGGTCGCCATCTTCACCAGGTCGATGGAGAGGAAGGTTGTCGAGTTTCCGGGGCCGCCGCCGGTGACGACGAAGGGCTCGGTGTAGATCATGAAGCTGTCCATGAAGCGCAGCAGGACGGCGATCATCAGGACGCGCTTCATCTTGGGCAGCTGGATGTGGCGGAATACCGCCCAGCGCGAGGCGCCGTCGATCTTGGCGGCCTGGTAATAGGCGTCGGGGATGGAGACCAGGCCGGCGTAGCAGAGCAAAACGACCAGGCTCGTCCAGTGCCAGACATCCATGGCGATGACCGTTCCCCAGGCGTCGAGAGGGTCTGAGACGTAGTTGTAGTCGACGCCCAGGCTCTTCAGCGACCAGCCAAGGAGGCCGATGTCGTTGCGGCCGAACACCTGCCAGATGGTGCCGACCACGTTCCAGGGGATCAGCAAGGGAAGAGCCATGAGGACCAGGCAGACGGAAACGCCGGGTCCCTTCTTGGGCATGTTCAGGGCGATGAAGACGCCGAGCGGGACTTCGATGGCGAGGATGATGGCGGAGAACAGGAGGTTGCGAAGCAGGGCCTCGCGGAAGCGCTCGGAGCTCAGGACCTGCTCGTACCATTCCAGGCCCGCCCAGAAGAACTGGTTGTTCCCGAAGGTGTCCTGGACCGAGTAGTTGACCACGGTCATCAGCGGGATGACGGCGGAGAAGGCGACCAGCGCCAGCATCGGCGCCACCAGCCACCAGGCCTTGTTGTTCCAGGGCTTGTCCATCAGAGCGCCCGCCAACTGTCGACGTAGACGCCGAGTTTGCCGGGGGTGAAGGCGACCTTGGGCTCGGCGGGGATTTCCGCGTCTTCCGGGGCGCGGATAGCGATGGGATTGCCGCCGAGGTCGGCGTGGACGATGCGGGCGCGGCCGATGTCTTCGATGCGCGTGATGCTCACCGGGAGGCCGGTGAGGCCAAGGGTCAGGTGTTCGGGGCGGATGCCGAGTTCGGTCTTGCCGCCGGTGAGGGTAGGGGCCCGGTCGAGTTTGATAGCCTGGCCGCCGACCGTGGCGGTCGCGCCGTCGATCCGGGCCGGGATGACGTTCATGCCCGGCGAGCCGATGAAGTAGCCGACGAAGGTGTGGCGCGGGGTCTCGAAAAGTTCGGCCGGCGTGCCGATCTGGACGATCTCACCCTCGAACATGACCACCACCTTGTCGGCGAAGGTCAGGGCCTCGGTCTGGTCGTGGGTGACATAGACCATGGTCCGGCGGAACTCGCGGTGCAGGGCCTTGAGCTGCGAGCGGAGCTTCCACTTGAGGTGCGGGTCGATGACGGTCAGCGGTTCATCGAAGAGGATGGCGTTGACGTCTTCGCGGACCAGGCCGCGGCCCAGCGAGATCTTCTGTTTGTCATCGGCGGTGAGGCCGCGGGCCTTGGAACGGGCGCGGTGTTCCAGGCCGATGAGGCGCAGGATCTCTTCCACGCGGCGGTCGATCTCTGCCTTAGGCGCGCCGCGGTTCTTGAGCGGGAAGGCGAGGTTCTCGGCCACCGTCATGGTGTCGTAGATGACCGGGAACTGGAACACCTGGGCGATGTTGCGATCCCGCGTCGCGAGCGGCGTGACGTCCGCTCCGTCGAAGAGGACGCGGCCTTCGCTGGGGGCCACCAGGCCGGAGATGATGTTGAGCAGGGTGGTCTTGCCGCAACCGGAGGGGCCGAGCAGGGCATAGGCGCCGCCATCCTCGAATGCGTGGCTGATCTCCTTCAGGGCGTAGCCTGAGCCGTAGGAATGCCGCACCCGGTCAAGTTCGATCCGCGCCATCAGGCTGCCAGAGCCTCGCCGGATGATGAGAATATAATCAGATGTTTAAGGTCGATTCTTAAGGTCACCTTGGCGCGCGATTCGAGGTCCTGGACGCCCTGGGTCAGCATCACCCAGGGGGAGCCGGCGACTTCGAGATGGATGTAGCTTTCAGAGCCGGTGATCTCGGTTACGGTCACCGTCGCGGGGATGGGCGGACCGTCGCCGTCCAGGCTTACATGATGCGGCCGGATGCCGAGGATGTAGTCGCCGTCGGGCAGGTCCGGTGCGGGGACGCTCATGCCGGCGACCAGGAAACGGCCGCCGGTCTTGGTCGCGGCAATGGTGTTGAGCGGCGGGTCGGCAAAGGTCCTGGCGGTGATCAGGTCGAGGGGCCTTTTGAAGACGTCGAGGGTGGGTCCGAATTGGGTGACGCGGCCTTCAGAAAGGGTCGCGGTATGGCCGCCGAGCAGCAGGGCCTCGGTGGGCTCGGTCGTGGCGTAGACGAGGATGGCGCCCGTCGCGGCGAACAGTTTGGGGAGTTCGGCCCGCAGTTCCTCGCGCAGCTTGTAGTCGAGGTTGGCGAGGGGCTCGTCGAGGAGGACCAGCTTGGATCCCTTGACGATGGCGCGGGCAAGCGCCGTGCGCTGCTGCTGGCCGCCGGAGAGGGTGAGCGGGGTGCGGGAAAGGTAAGGCGTGAGCTTCAGAAGGTCCGCCGCCTTCTCGACCCGGCGGGCGATCTCGTCTTTGGCGACGCCCGCGACCCGGAGGGGCGAGGCGATGTTCTCGAACACGGTCATGGCGGGGTAGTTGACGAACTGCTGGTAGACCATGGCGACGCCGCGCTTCTGGACAGGGACGCCGGTGACGTTCGCGCCCTCGAACCAGACCTCGCCAGTGGTGGGGCGATCGAGGCCCGCCATCAGGCGCAGCAGTGTTGTCTTGCCTGAAAGGGTGGGGCCGAGCAGGACGTTGAGCGAGCCCGGGACAAGCGTCATCGAGGCCGGCGCGATATGCACGGACCCCTCGACCGTCTTGCCCACACCCTTCAACTCAAGCAACGCCGCCCTCCCGAAAGACCGCTGATATATCGAAATGGTCAGGCGCCAACAGTTTTCTTGTTTTCGGTATGGCGCGCCGGTTCTCGTCGAAGGAAAAAGATTAGGATAGACAAGGCCGCATGAGCCAGGCCGCGCAGGCGCTCCCGCCCAAGAAATACTCCGCCAAGCGGTCGCGAATCGTCGCCGCCGGGACGGAGGTCCTGAACCAGCAGGGGACGCGCGGTTTCACCCTGGTGGCGGTGGCCAAGCTGATGGCCATGCACCCGGTCAGCCTGACCTACTATTTCAAAACGCGGGAGGACCTCTTCCAGGCCTGCATGCTGTCGACCATCGACCGGTTTTCGCAGATGGCGGCGGCGGCCCAGGCGGTGAAGGGCACGGGTCGCGACCGGGTCGCCGCCTTCATCGCGAACTATTTCGTCGCCCGGCGTGAGATCGCCCTGCGCCGAGAGCCGCAGCTCGCCTCCTTCGCGGAATTGAAACGGCTGGAGCGAGATCCGGCCTCGCCCATCACCCAGGCGTTCGGCGGGATGCTGCGCTCGGTCCAGGCCCTGTTCGGCGATGAGGCCGACCCGATCACCCGGGCGGTTAGGAGCCGCCTGCTGATCGAGCACCTGGGCTGGACCCGCGGCTGGATCGATCTCTATGAGCCGGAGGCCTTTGAGGCGGTCGGCGCGCGCCTGACCGACATCGTGCTCGGCGGGATGCCGGCCAAGGATCAGGCCTGGCCGGGCCGCGCCCCCTTCGTCATCGGCGCCCAGAGCGACGCCAGCCAGCGCAACCGCTTCCTCATCGCGGCCTCGCACCTGATCAACCGGCATGGCTATGAGGCGGTGTCGGTGGACCGGATCGCCTCCAGCCTGAACGTCACCAAGGGCTCGTTCTATCACCACAACGCCGACAAGGAGGCTCTGCTGATGGCCTGCTTCGAGCGCAGCTTCGAGCTGATGCGCGAGGCGGTGGGGGGCGCCACGGGCAGGAACGGCTGGGAAAAGCTGGCCTCGGCGGTAGCGGCGCTGGCCGCCTATCAGAGCGCCGAGGAGGGCTGGCGGCTGTTGCGCAACTACGCCATCGCCACCCTCAACACCGAGGAGAGGCCAAAGATCATCGCCAAGTACCGCGAGACCGCCGCGCGCTTTTCCGCCCTCATCGCCGAGGGCATCGGCGACGGCTCGATCCGGCCGATCGACCCCTTGATCGGCTCGCAGCTGGTGCTGGGCGTGATCAACGCATCGTCGTACCTGGGCGGCTGGGCCCGGGCGGCAAGTGAGGCCGACGGGGTGAATGACCTTGCCCGGCCAGGCCTGATGGGGCTCTATGGTCACAGCTGACTAAGATCAGCAGCGATCAGGAGGGGCGTCATGAGGGCTGTGGCCGGAATTACCTTTGTGCTGGCCCTTGGTCTCTCAGCAGCGGCGGCCGCTCAGCAGGGGCCATGGTTCGGAGCGCCCCTGCCGCCCAAGGGCCTGCAGGATCCGCCGCAGCTTAACGCCCTGCCCAAGACGCCGAGGTTCGTGCAGCCGGCCGGCGAGACGGCCGATCCGGCCTTCGCGGCGACGCGGATCATGGCCGACGTGCGCACCATCACCGGCTTTGCTGACGAGATGGAACGGACTTCGCAGTTCTGGGGCCGCATTTCGGGGACACCCGCGGCGGCCAAGACCGCCGGCTGGGTGGCCGCGCAGCTCAAAAGCGCCGGCGTGCAGAACGTCCAGGTACAGAAATTCTCCGCCACTGGCGCAATGTGGATGCCGACCCGCTGGGAGGTCCGCGTCCTCGCCGATCCGGCCTTTGGGCCCGGCAGCCGCGATGTCGTCCTGCACTCGGCCATGCCGACCCGGGGGTCATCGATCCCGACGCCGATCGAGGCTGAGCTCGTCTATGCGGGGGAGGCGGGATCGGCCTCCACGGCGGGGGTGCGGGGCAAGGTCGCCATCCAGCATTCGCGGCCGACCACCGGCGCGTTCTCCACGCGGTCGCAGATTTCATCCTCGGCCCGGGCTTTGAACGAGGCCGGGGCGGTTGCCGTGTTCAACTGGATCGAACAGGCCGGCAATATGCACGTGTTCGACTTCGGCGGGTCGGGCAACGCTTTCAACCTAGGCGGCGCGGACGGGGCCTTCCTCAAGACCGTGCTTGAGCGGTCCGGCGGCAAGCCGGTGAAGGTGCGTCTGGCGGTGGAGGCCTATAACCGAGCCGGCCTGACCGCCGAAAACGTCGTGGGAGTGATCCCAGGGGTTAGCGACGAGATCGTCGTCATCAACGCCCACCACGACAGCTGGTTTGACGGGGCGGGGGACAATGCGGATGCGACCGCGGTGCTGATCGCTCTGGCCCGGCACTATGGCAGGCCGGAGAACAAGCCGGCCCGCACTCTGCTGTTCGTCTCCAGCGCCGGCCACCATTCGTCAGGCATGAACGGCCCGGCCTTCCTCGTGCGTGACAACGCCCAATTGCTGTCGAAGGCGGTTTTGGTCCTCAACCTCGAACACGTCGCCCAGTATCAGCTGCGGACCGACCCCTGGCGCGTCGATCCCACTGAGGAGCCCAAGGGGATGGGAGTCTCGAACCTCGCGCCCGTCTTGATGGACGCCATCCGGACCGGGGCGCCGCGTTACGGCTACACCACCTCGCGGCTGGACGCCTCAGTACCCGGCGACCTGGGCGGTTATGCGCCGCTGAACATTTCGCGGGTCCAGGGCATCCACTCCGGGCCGCTCTATCATACCAGCGGAGACGTCTGGCAGAGCATCTCGCCGGAGGGCCTGACGCGGGCGGCCAACTTCTATCGCTACTTCATCGACGTGGTCGCCAAGGCGCCCAAGGAACAGATCAACCCTCCCGGTTCGAACGCGCCCGCTCCGGCGCGCGGCGGCCGTGGCGGGGCCGCGGACTGACAAGAACAGGGGTTGGGAGGCCCATGACCATGCAAGAGACGATGAACGGCCGTAGAGCCGTATTGAAGGGCGCCGCCGCGGCCGCGCTGATGGGCGGCATGCCGATGATCGCGCAGGCGGCCAGCGGGCCGCGCCAGGTGGCGGGGTTTGATCCCAAGCTCGCCCCCTCGACGGCGACCCTCAACAAGTGGCTGCGGCAACTTCACAACTTTGGGCCCATCCGCGCCACCGGCACGCCGCAGTGCCGCGCCTTCGAGGAATTTCTGGCGACCGAGTTCACCAAACTGGGCTGCACCATCGAGCGCGACCAGTTCAAGCTGACGAGTTTCGAGTGCGATATCGCCGACTGCTCGATCGAGGTGAAGGAAGACACCGGCGCGACCCGCAAGCTGGATGTTGTGGCCTATTACCCCTTCGGCGGCACGACCGCCGGCAAGCCCGACGTGACCGGCCGGCTCATCTATCTGGGTGACGCCAGCGGCACGGGCGCCCAGACCACGGCGCGCATCCAGGCGGCCATCGCCGCCGTGCCGAAGGAACAACTGGCCAATTCCATCGCGGTGTTCGCCATGCCTCTGGTGGCCGGCGGCAGCCGCGCCCCGGTGGTCTATCATCCGGAGCAGTTTCCCAAGCCCTTGCCCCAGCCGGTGGGCGCGCCGCGAGTGGCGAGCCAGGGCGGCCAGGCCCCGATGGCGGCGGTGGAGAACCTCTGCAAGGGGGTGATCCTTTGCTACACCGACTGCTCGAGCGATGCGGCGCGGCACAACTATCTGCCGTTCAGCGACCAGCACCGGAAGATTCCCGGCCTGTGGGTCGGGCGGGACGACGCGGCCTATCTGATCTCCATGACCGGCCGGGCCAGCGCCACCATGCGCTGCGACGCCAAGCTGACCCCCAACGCCCGCGCCGACAGCCTGCTGGCGGTGATGAAGGGCGAAAGCGAGGAGGTCGTCTATCTGACCACCCACACTGACGGGCCGAACGAGGTCAACGACAACGGCGCGTTGGGCCTGCTGGCCATCGCCACCTATTTCGCCAAGGCGCCCCGGAAGCGGACCCTGGTCTTCTCCCTGCCCACCGGACACTACGCGGGCGGGGCGATCCGTGACGCGGTGACTGGCTCGGGCAGAGCGTCGGGCACTGGCGGCAACATGACTAAGTGGCCGCAGTATGTGCAGCGCGCTGTCGGCCAGATGGCCCTGGAGCAGATGGGGGCGATGGAATGGGCCGACGTTGGCTTCCGCTGGGGCCCGACGGGCCGGCCCTCGCCCGAGAACTGGATCCCGACGCCAGGCGTCGAGCGGGTCATAGGCAAGATGTTGTTGGCCTCCACGAGCGGCGAGGACCCGAAATGGTCGCGCTCAGGCCTGGTGGAAAGCGGTCAGGCGCCCGGCGAAGGCGGCGGTCTGCGCAGCCGCGGTATCCCCGGGATCGGACTGATGGGCTCGCCCCACTACTTCTTCCGCGCCGATCCGAAAGGGGTGATCGACAAACTGAACCCCCGGCTGATGAAGAACCAGGTCAACATCGCCACCAAGATGATCGTTCTGATGAGCAGGCTGACGCCACAGCAGTTGAAAGGGACGGCGCCCATTTCTGAAATCGATTTGTTCGGCTAAGTCGGGGACTGGAGTAACCTCACCCGATGTCCCAGAGTCCTCACCCTCTCCCGCGAGCGCGCGCCGCCGGCGCGCCGCTCGATAAGGCCGCCATTGTCGAGGCGGCTTTGGCGCTGGTCGACCGGGAAGGGCTGGAGGGGATGACCACCCGGCGGCTGGGGGATGAACTTGGGATCAGCGGGCCGTCGCTCTACTGGCACTTCAGAAACAAGAACGCCCTGCTGGAGGCCATGGCCAGGGCGCTGCTGCGCCGGGCCCTGCCGCCGCCGGATCTGTCGGGCCGAGATTTCGAGTGGAAGAGCTGGCTCGCCGAGGGCGCGCGGGGAATCCGGGCGAGCGCCCTTTCGGTGCGCGACGGCGCGCGCATCCTGGCAGGGTCGGAGCCCCGGGGGGCGGACTATGACGCGGCTGTCGACGCCATGGTGAAAACTCTGATGCGATCCGGCCTCGATGCGAGGGACTCGCGCCTGGCGCTGCGGTGCCTGGGCCGCTTCGCCATCAGTTGGGTGCTCTACGAACAAACCAGCCAGACCACCCCAGACGCTAAGTCGGAGGAGGGGTTCGAGTTCGGCCTCTCCACCTTCATCAAGGGCCTGGAGGCGAGGCTGAGCTAGGTCTTACCTCCCCCGTGACCTACGGGAACGGCGGGAGGGGGACCGCGC
>DGYN01000042.1:0-29057 GCA_002398405.1 Caulobacteraceae bacterium UBA5005 | reverse complement strand
CCGCTTCGCGGGGGAGGTAGGGTTAGTCCAGCGCCTTCATCACGTCCGCGGTAAAGCGGGTGAACTGGAACCCGCCGCCGGCGTCGAACCCTCGCCGCACTACCACCAGATTCTTCGACGGAATGGTCACCGCATAGTGGCCCTGGCCGCCGTTGGGGCTGAAGGCGTCAGCCGGGAGGCCCGACTGGCCGCCGTAAAGCCAGATTTGGGCGCCGTATTTCGCCCCGTTCCCCGCAGGTTGGGCCGGGCCCTGGGTGGTGGCGTATTTGACCCAGCCTTCGGGGAGGATGCGCTTACCCATGAAGACGCCGTCGTTCTCATAGAGGATGCCCCAGCGGGCGAAATCGCGCGCGGTCGACCAGGTCTGGCCGGACATCAGGAAGTCGCCGTCCCAGTCGCTGTTGGTGGTGGTGCGGGTCATGCCGATCTTCCAGAACAGTTCCTGGAAGGGGAAGGCCCAGTAACGCCTGTCGTTGTTGATCGACTGCCGCAGCGAACGCATGGCCAGCATGGTGTCGGGCGGATTGTAGAGGAAGGTTGACCCCGGCTTGGAGTGCAGGATGTTGGTGGCGGCGAGGTCGCCCACCGTTCCGCCCTGAGAATAGATCTTGCCCTGGGGACTGCCCGTCCCCTGGCCGTAGAGGCCGCTCGACATGCGCAGAAGGTGCTGCAGGCTGATCTCGCCGCGGGGGTCGCCCGGGCGGCTCCATTCCTTGAGGGCTGGGGTCTTCTCAACCTTGATCAGGCCCTTGCCCTGGGCGATGCCGATCACCGTGGAGGCGAAGCTCTTGGCCGCCGAGTGGGTCTGCGAGGCCTTGTGCATGTCGAAGCCCGGAGCATAACGCTCGGCGACGATCTTGCCGTCCTTGACGACGACGACGCCCCAGGTGGTCCCGGAATAGGTCCGACCGTCGAAGGCCTGTTCGACCAGTTTGTCCAGGGCGGCTTTCTTCGCGGGCGGCAGGGTTCCGAGCGCATCCTTGTCGCCTAGGGGCCAGGGCTGATCGTCGAGGTTCGGGGCGCGGACGCTGCTTGCCACCTGGGGCAGGGATTTGACCGCGTCGAGCTTGGCGCCGGGCGGCAGCTGCACGCAGCCGAGTACGGGGCGATAGGCCACGATCCTGGGCGGCATGTCGGGATCGTAGGTGACCTGAACCACGCGGTTCTTTTCGTCGATATCGGTCTTGAGCCCCGCCCCGCCGCGGCCGGAGGGGTCACGGCCGTTGAGGAATTCCTCGATCGTCGCCATGGCAAGGCCCCCGGACCACAGGCCCGAGCAGATGTTGAGGCCGCGCGTTGCGGCCGCGCCGGAGGCGTCCCACCTGGGTGTTTCGTTGGGACCCCTGCTCATGAGGCCGGTGGCGCCGGGGGCCTGGGTGGCCTTGGGCTGAGGGGCGCGTGGGGCGGGGGGCTGGGCGAGGGCGAAGCTCGCGGCGAGGGCGCCGATGGCCAGGATTGAGGCGGCTGCCAGGTGTTGAGCGCGCATTTGTTTGTGTTGCCCCCTAATTTTGCTTTTGAGCGACGCTAGCTGGCGGGCGCCGCTTGTCAACGAAGCCATTGGTCAGCCGCCGCAATTGACTTCGCTCCTGGAATATACTCCCGTCCTGCCAAATCCGCCCAAAGGGGCGAGCCCACTGGAGGAGACACCCATGAAGAAGCTCATCATCGGCGCCGCCGCACTCGCCCTGGTCGCCTGTTCGCAGCAGGCCGCCACCGATACGCCGCTGAAGGGCGACTGGAAGGTCGCGCCGGAGACCTCGCGGGTTTCCCTGGTGACCATCAAGAAGGGCCTTGTGGCCGAGTCTCACCATTTCGCCGGCGTCACCGGCGATGTGAAGGCGGACGGCGCGGCGACCATCGTCATCGACCTGAAGAGCCTCAAGACCCAGCCGGACACGCGCTTCACCCGGATGCAGGAAAACCTCTTCGAGGTGGCGACCTATCCCAACGCCACGGTCACCGCCAAGCTCGACCCGGCCAAGTACGAAGGCATGAAGGTCGGCGAGCGCAAGACGGACCTTATCGCCGTCAGCATCGATCTGCACGGGGTGAAGTCCGACTATGACGCCGAAATCTATGTGACCCGCGCCGGCCCCGACACGGTGATCGTCGAGACGACCAATCCGATCATCGTCGAAGCGGGCGATTTCAACCTGGTCCCGGGGCTGGAAAAGCTGAAGACCCTGGCCGAACTGGACGCGATCACCCCCGCCTCGCCCGTGACCTTTTCCCTGACCCTGACGCGGTAACGATCACCTCTCCTTAGGGAGAGGGAGGGGCCCGCGCGCATCGCGCGTGGGAAGGTGAGGAGATAAGGCGCCTGACCTTTGATACCGTAGTCCCTGCCCGAGCGCGCTGACGCGCGGCTTCCCCTCCCGCCGGGAGGGGAGGTCTAGGCGGCGGCCAGCAGTGGGGACAACTGCGCTTCCGCTTTGGCGATCAGCGCCCGGTCGTCGTGAGACCACGGATGGAAGCCCGGGCGGAAAAAAGCTAGCCACATTGGCAAGATCTGGCGCAGCAGACCGGGTTTCGCCCACAGATAGGCCGCGGTCTTGCGCCAGGTCGCGGCGGTGTCGATCCCGTCCTGGGCGAAGAGGTCGCGCATGTCGGCGATGCGCGCCTTGCTGAACCGGGCGGTGACCCGCAGCATCACGCGGCTACGGAACAGATAGCGCTTCCAGGCGGGCAGCTTGGCAGTGGTGTAGAGGAAGGTGTCGTAGGCGACGGCCTTGTGCTCGACCTCCTCGATGGCGTGCCAGGTCCACAGCTGGCGGATGTCCTCCGGCGCGTCCCGGAAATGGCGGTCGTCCCTTAGCCAGACGTGCGCCAGGATGGCGGTAAGGTGCTCCAGGCAGGCGGTGACGGCGAGCGAGACATGGGGGCCAAGCTCGCGCTGTTCCTTGATCCGTTCCTTGAGCCGCGCCTCGATGGGGGAAAGGTCGAAGCCCGCCTCGGTCACATGGCGGTTGAACTCGACATGCTCGCGGCTGTGGACGCCTTCCTGGCGGACGAAGTCGCCGATCTGGGCGGCCAGGGCCGGGGGGGCGTCCTTTTTGAAGTGGCGGACGCTCTGAATGAAGAAGGCTTCGCCGAGCGGGAAGGTGCTGGAAAGGGCGTTGTAAAACGCGGTCGGGACCGGATCGCCCCCATGCCACCAGCGCTGATGGATCTGGCCGCGGCCAAATTCGCGATTGCGCGGGGTGATGACGAGGTCGGCGGGGGTGGCGGTCATCGGGCGGCTCCGTAGTATTTACGGAACCATAAATAGTCCTATTTATCTATCCGTCAATCCGCTTCTTCATCCCGGTCAGCACCTCGACCACGGCGGCCCGGCGATCTTCTTCCGAAAGGCCCAGAGCGATCCCGAAAAGTCCGCCCGCCGAGCTTTCAGCATAGGCGGTGAGGGTCAGGATCAGGGCGATCTTGGGGAAGAGCCCACGCACGGTCGCCGCATCGTTGGGGTAGAGTTCTCCCATCCTCGCCAGGTGCTCCTCGACCTGGGAATGGACGCGCTCGGCGCCGGCAGTGTCATCGGCGCGGGCGAGCCAGCTGACCACCCGGCCAAGACCGTCGCGGTCGAACATGTCGAAGAAGATGTCCACGACCCGTTGCGGATTTTCGAGAGGCCGCTGCATGTCGGCCCCGATGGCGCGCAGGCCTTCGAGCAGGTCGCGGACCAGTTCTTCGGCCACGGCGGCGTGGAGGCCGGCGGCGGAGCCGAAATGGTGCGACAGGTTTGGATAGGTTACGCCGATCTCGTCGGCCACCGCGCGCATGGTCAGAGCTTCGCCCCCGCCCTGTACGATCAGCTTGCGCGCGGCCGCGAGCGCTTCGGCGCGGAGGTCGGCGGGCGTGCGGCGGATACGCTTGGTTGCGGTCATGGCGCGACTATGCGGACCCGCCGTCCCCTGTCGAGGGGTTAGGCGCCGCCGCCATGCATGGCCATGGCCGCTTCCATGTCCACATAGGAGAGTTCCCAAACGTGGCCGTCGGGGTCCTGGAAGGAGGTCCCGTACATGAAGCCGAGGTCCATGGCCGGCTTCCAGGGCTTTCCACCGTTGGCCAGGGCCTTCTCGACAAAGGCGTCGCACTCCTCGCGGTTGGCGGCTGAGAGGGCGGTCAGCACCTCGACGCCGTTGGTCGCGATGTCGCCATTGATAAAGCTTTTGAATTTCTCCTCGGTGAGCAGCATGACGAAGATGTTCTCCTCGATCACCATGCAGGCGGCGGTCTCGTCGGTGAACTGCGGATTGTTCTTGAAACCCAGGGCCTCGAAGAAGGCCATGGAGGCCGAAAGGTTCTTCACCGGCAGGTTCACGAAGATCATACGCATGGGGCTTTCTCCTCAATATTTGTCTTAGCTGCCGATGCGACGATTGGCTGGGCCGGGGATCGACAACCGCCTTCAAATATTCTTGTCGCGGCTTGGCGCCGGGTTTCCCAATGGCGATGGTAGGGCCATGCACCTCCTCTCCCGCCGCGCGGCCCTGGCCGGCCTGATCGTTCCAGCCGTCGCGCCCGCGGCCATGGCGGAGGGCGCGCTGCCCGGCGGCAAGGACCGCGCCTCGATCCTGGCCATGGCCGGAAACCATCGGGTGCGGTTCGACATGCGCGAGACGACGCCGTTCGTCGCCGGCTACAAACCGATCGCCCCCTATACGAGCGGCGGCTTCGAGATCATCCGGGTGATCGAAGACAGCGCGGCGCGGATCAGCATCCAGCACATCCTGGTCGCCGACATGGGCGGCGACGAGATCCTGATCACCAAGCACTGGCGCCAGGATTGGGTGTTCGAACCGCGTGAGGTTCTGACCTACCAGGCCTCCGGCAAATGGGCCCTGACACCTGTTTCCGCCGCGGACCGCCGAGGAGCCTGGGCGCAGACGGTCTGGCAGACGGACGATTCCCCGCGCTACGGCGGTGTCGGCCGCTGGGTCTACGACAACGGCGTCCCCCGCTGGGAGAGCGGTGTCACCCGCCGGCCCCTGGCCAGGCGCGACGCGGTCAGGAAGCCGGTCTACGGCTGGTACGAGGGGATCAACCGCCACGCCCTGACCCCGAACGGCTGGGTGCACGAGCAGGACAACGCCAAGACGGGCCTCATTGACGGCCGCGAACAGACCTTCGTCCACGAGGTGGCGACCAACACCTATGAGCGGTTCGAGGGTTTCCCCGTGAAGGCCGGCGACGATTACTGGGCCGCGACGGGGGCCTATTGGGCGGCGGTGCGGTCCGCCTGGGACGAGGCGATCCGCAAGGGGCGCGGGGTCGCCGTGGCCGAGGAGCCCGAAATGGGCTCGGTCACCGGCGAGCGCCTGATGACCCTGGCCGACGAGATCACCGAGAAGAAGACCGCCGTGGCCGCCGCCGCCGCAAAAGCGCGTGAGGTGATCGCCGGAGCGACGGCTTAGCGCCTGGCCTGGCGGGCGGCGTATTTCGCGTCGCGCTTGGCCTTGCTTTCGGCCTTGGAGAGGACCTTGCGCTCCTTGCGGCCGGCGCGGACTTCAGCTTCAGCGGCCGCGACCGCGTCAGCTTCGGCCTGGAGGGCTGCGGCTTGTTTTTCGGCGACGGCCTGCGCCGTTAGCGCCTTCGCCTCGGCGCGTTCCTGGCGGCGAGCCTTCTCCTCTTCCGCCTTGATGCCGGCGCGCTGGTCGAAAAGGGGGTCGGCGACTGTGGGTTTTGGTTTGAATTTGGCGAGGAGGGCGGCCTTGGAGGCGGCGGCGGTCTTCTGGCGTTCGGCGAAGCTGGTCTTTTCGTCTTCTCTCATCGGCGATGGGTAGCACGGATCGCCGTTTAGGCCCCGCTATTTCAGATCGCCCCGTTCGGCGGCCCGGGCGGCGTCGAGCATATGGTACTTGGAAACTTCGCCCTCGGCGCAGGCATATTCGTCCAGCGGCCCCTTGATCGCGGCCATTTCGTACTCTCCGCCCCAGGGGGCGTCCCACAGGGTGGGGTCCTCGACGGTGAAGCGGTAGGAGAGGCGATCTTTGGCCACGCGAGTGAAGCGCTCGGTGACCTTGAGATTGATCCAGGAGCCCCGGAAGGCCTGCAGGATCGGGAAATTGGTGGTCTCGACCACCAGGGTCTCGCCCTCCCAGCGGCCGATGGAGTCGCCGAGATAGGGCCTGATACCGTCGGTGCGGTGGACCGCGCCCATGCGGATGACGCGCACGTCGTGGATCATTTCGGAGACGAGCGCGACGTACTCGCCGTCCTGGACGATCTGGTAGTTGGAGTTGCCGGTCAGCGGCAGGAGCACGGGCCCGGCATTGTTGGCGATGGGCAGGATGCAGCGGTCGTCAATGAGCTGGGTCTCGACATTATCGGTGACCGCCTCGCCAGGCTTGAGAGTGAAATAGCGGGGATCCGGCGACGCGCCGGCCTTCAGCGGCGGGACGCGGCCGTCCCTCGTGGTCAGCAGGCTGGTCCGGGGCTGGCCGCCTACGCGCATGATTTTGCGCCAGACGTCCGGCCGCTCGATGGCCGCGACCTCCGCCTCGGTCATGGCCAGACGCTCGCCCAATTCCGGCGCGCGCTCGAAGCGGGTGAGGGTCTCGTTGGTCCAGGCGCCCTGCAGGTCCGGGCGGCCATCAACTGTGCGCGGGGCGCGGTAGGTCTGGGCCAACGCGGGGCCGGCGAGGATCGCAAGGACGAAGGCCAGCCTAAGCATGGACCGCTTCCGGCGGGATAGGGTCGAGCCGGACCTTTAGCGCCACCCCGCCCGCGGCGATGATGAGCGCCAGCGCCAGGACCGCCCAGGGCTTGCGGCCCGGCAGGCCGTGGATCAGGGGCCAAAGGGCGATAAGCGACAGGAAGGCGAAGGGCGCCATGGCCGGGGCCAGCGACTGGCCTGCCCCGACGAACAGCAGGTGCGCCCAGTAAAGGACGAAGGCAGCCGTGACGCTGAGGACCAGGAAGGTCGGGATGCTCCAGGCGTAAGGCTTGGGTTTGGCGGCGGCGTAGAGGACCGCCCCGATCGAGGCGGCCAAGGCGGGCCAGGCGAAGAGGGGACCGGCCTGCGGCGCGAAGATCTGGACGGCGGCCGCCAGGCCCAGCGCCAAGGTCAGCATACCGATCCAGCCGGGGATGCGGCTGCGGGGCAGCACCAGCATGACGGCGAGGCACAGCAGCGCGGCCTGGATCTCCAGCCAGCCGGTCTGGGCCAGGCGGTCGTAGTAATCGGCCTTGGGTCCGGCGCCGGACAACAGATCAAGGCCATAGAGCGCCGCGCCGGTGAGCGGAATGACCCCGGCGCCGGTGGCGAAACCCACGACGAAATCACGCCTGGAGAACGGCTTCTGCCGGTGAGTGATGACGCCCGCCGCGATCAGCGCCAGGGCGGCGAGACCGATAGGGAGCCAACCCCAGACCGGGGCGTGGGTGATGGTGAAAAGGCCGAAGACATCGGAGAAGACGGGGTAGGGGCCCTTGCTCTCCATCGTGGGGGCGTTGGTCAGCGCCCGGGCCGCGTCGAGCGCCAGGTTGCCGAGGTGGAGGACTGATCCCTGGTCGACGCGGCCGGGGGTCGCCAGGGGGGAATGATAGAGACCGGGCTTGCCAATGAAGGCGAAGTTGAAACCGGGGAGGTCCTTCTGGCGGGCCGGGGTGAAGTCAGTGTCATTGGGCAGGTAGCGGTAGACGATGTGAGCGACCGAGTGAGTCGTGGGATTGCGGACCTCCCGGGCGAAGAGGCGCATGAATTCGCCCGCGCCCGCCCCCGTCTCGAACATGCCCGCCCGCCCGGCGGCGCCCCGGGCTTCCAGATTGATCACCGCGCCCACATCGCGCGGCTCGTCGAAGAACATGTGCGCGCCCAGCAGCCCGGCTTCCTCGCCGTCGGTGAAGAGGACGATCAGATCGCGCCGGTGGCCTTCGGCGTGAAGGATGCGCGCCGCCTCCAGAGCCCCGGCGACGCCCGCCGCGTCATCCGCCGCGCCAGGCGATCCTGGGACGCTGTCATAGTGGGCCATGAGCACGACAGGCGAGAGCACCCGCTCCGAACCGGGCAGAGTTCCGATGACATTGGCGCCCTGGACGGCGGCGCCCTTCCGGTCGGTGTGGGTGAAGGGCTGGAGTTCTGCTTCCGCGCCGAGCTTGCGTAGCTCGTCCTCGAGGTAGGCGCGCACCGTGGCGTTGGCGGCCGAGCCCATCGGGTGGGGCTCCTTGGCGATGATGCGAATGTGGGCCATGGCGGCGGCAAGCGAGACGCCGCCCTCCCGGGCAGGGGGCGGGCGAAGGCTGATGGCCGCGATGAGAAAGGCGCCGGCGAGGACCGCGAGGAAGGCTGCGACCTTCTTCGCCCCGTCCATGGTCAGACGCGTCCCGCCATGACCTTGTCGCGTAGCCGCGCCATGCCGCCGATCCAGCGGTCATAGTCCGAGGTCTTACGCTGCATGTAGGTGAGGACCTGCGGGTGGGGCAGGATGAGGAAGGTCTCCAGGTCGAGGCCTTCGACCACGGTCTGCGCGACATCGGCGGGGGACAGCACTCCGTCCACGTTCTGCGAGCCCTGGGCGCCGCCGAGCATGGGGGTGTCGACCGCCTGCGGGCAGAGAATCGAGACCTTGATGCCGTGGTTCTTGTGGGTGATGGCCAGGCTTTCGCCAAAGCCGACGGCCGCATGCTTGGTGGTCGAATAGATGGCGCTGCCGATCTGGGAGAGCAGCCCCGCCGCCGAAACCGTGTTGAGGAAATAACCATCGCCCCGCGCGATCATGCCTGGCAGGGCCGCTCTCGCCGCATAGACGTGAGCCATGACATTGACGCCCCAACCCAGCTCCCAGCCCTCGTTGCCGGTGGAGGCGGCGTTCTCCATGTCCGCGTCGCGCACCGAAACGCCGGCGTTGGAGCAGAAGAGGTCGATGCGGCCAAAACGGTCTTCGGCGAGGCGCGCCAGGGCCTGAACATCGGCTTCCTTTGTGACGTCGGTTCTCAGCGACAGGCCGCCGACCTGCTCCGCCACGGCCTTGGCGCCTTCGCCGTTGAGGTCGGCGACGATGAGCGCGGCGGCGCCCTCCTTGTGAAAACGCTCCACCAGCGCCTTACCGATGCCGCTCGCGCCGCCGGTGACGATAACGACCTTGCCCTCAACCTTCATGCCGCTTCCCCGTTCCCGTTAAGGCCTTATGCGCAGGCGACAGCAGGCTCGCAAGACTTGCTCTCATGCGGGCCATCGCCGATAAGCGCGCAAACATAAGAGTTCGCACGGGAAGAAACGTTTGGTCACGCGCAAGGAAGCTCTGGCGGTTCTGACAGCCCCCGGCGAGCCCTATGAAATTATCGAGACCGTGGCCCGCGGACGGCAGTGCCGGGTGTTCAAGAACGCCCCGCAGACGCTGCGCGACATTTTCGCGGAGACCCGCAGCGGCGCGACCTTCCTTGTCTATGAGGACGAACGCCTGACCTTTGAGGAGACCTGGCGGCGGGCCTGTACGCTGGCGGAAGCGCTTGTTCGGGATTTCGGGATCGAGAAGGGCGACCGCGTCGCCATCTCCATGCGCAACTATCCGGAGTGGATCATCAGCTTCATGGCGGCGACCTCGATCGGCGCCATGGCCGTAGCGATGAACGCCCTATGGCAGCCGCAGGAAATGGAGCTGGGCCTGAAGACCTGCGGCGCCAAGCTCCTGCTCGCCGACCAGGAGCGACTTGATCGCCTTGCGCAGGCGGAAAATCCTCCCGCGGCCTTAAAGGTCATCGCCGTGCGGGCGACCAAGCCGCTCGCCCCCGGCCAGGCCGCCTGGGACCAGGTCATGGCGCGGCCCGAGCGGGACGCCATGCCGGACATCCCATTGGCGGCCGACGACAACGCCATCATGATGTTCACCTCCGGATCGACCGGAGCGCCCAAGGGGGCCTATTCGACCCACCGCAGCGTGGTCTCCGCCCTGCTGTCCTGGGAACTGGACGCCAAGATCGGGGTGATGCGCGGGGTTCTGCCCGCGCCCGATCCCGATGCGCCGCAAACCGTGGCCCTGCTTGGCATTCCGCTGTTCCACGTAACCGGTTTGGAAGCGGTCTACCTCTCCTGCTACCGCTATCAGCGGCGGCTGGTGTCCCTCTACAAATGGGATGTCGAGAAGGCCGCCCAGCTCATCGAGCGCGAAAAGATCACCCATTTCACCGCTCCCTCTGCGGTCACCGGCGATCTGGTCGAACTGGGGCGTTCGGGCCGCTACGACCTGTCGTCCCTGGTCCAGTGCGGCGGCGGCGGCGCGGCCCGTGCGCCCGAACAGGTCAAGGCCATTCCAGGAGCCCTTGGCAACGCCAAGCCCACCACCGGGTGGGGCATGACCGAAACCAACGCCATCGGGGTCGGCATCGGTTCGACCGACTACCTTGACCATCCGGCCAGCTCCGGCCAGTGCTCGGCGGTGCTCGATATCCGTATCGTCGACCCGGCCACGGGCAAGGTCCTGGGCCTCAACGAACGCGGCGAGCTGCAGATTCGCGGCGTCTCGATGATGCAGGGTTATTGGAACCGCCCAGACGCCGACGCCGAAAGCCATGTGGACGGGGACTGGTTCAAGACCGGCGATGTGGCCTACATCGATGACGAAGGCTTCACCTACATCGTCGACCGCATCAAGGACCTGGTGATCCGCGGCGGCGAGAACATCGGCTGCGCGGCGGTCGAGGGCGCCCTCACCGAACACCCGGCCATTCTGGAGGCCTGTGTATATGGCGTGCCGGACGAGCGGCTGGGCGAAGAGGTCGGGGCCACGGTCTACGCCAAGGGCCCGGTCGATCAGGACGAACTGCGCGAGTTCCTGGGCCAGCGCATCGCCAAGTTCATGGTCCCCCGCTACGTCAAGGTGGAGACCGACCCCCTGCCGCGCATCGCGACCGGCAAGATCGCCAAGCGCCAGCTGCGGCAGGAAGCCATCGAGGCGATGAAGACGCCAGCCTGAAGCCTACTGCAGGCGGACTTCGGCGACCTTGTCCCTGTAATCCTCCTTGGGGTCGCTGCCGAGCAGCACCTTGACCCCGGCGAACAGGCTGTTCTCGTTCAACCAGATCTGGGCGTCGTCGGCGTCGAACCGCAGCAGGAGGAGCTTGGGGTCGTCCTTGCCGCCCTCGAACCAGGCGGCGACAAACCTGTTCCAGAGGCGGTCGATGGTCGCCCGGTCGTTGTCCGCCGTGATCGAGCCCTGCAGGCAGGCGAAAAGGTCATGGCCCTTGGCGGCGAAATGGAGGGCGGCGGGCGTGCGTCCGTCAAGACTGCGCGCCAAGTCGGTTTCCTTCGAGGTGAAGATGTAGAGCGGCCCGCGACCGGCATCGCCATCGAACTGGACGGTCATGGGCTGGGCGTGGTTGTCCGCGCCTGACAGGCCGAGCATCACGGTCCTGTCTGATTTCAGGGCCTGCCACAGTTTTTCTTCAAGCTTTGCCTTATCGGTCATGGTCTTACTCCGTTGCGAGCAGGCGAAACGGAGGGCGGGGACTAGGGTTCCGGCTCGCCCGAGACCGCGACCAGATAGGCCAGCAGGTCGTGGCGCTTTTTGTCATTGCGGATGCCGATGAAGCTCATGCTGGTGGCCCGCACCGCCTCTGGCGGATTGAATAGGAAGTGGTCCAGGCGGCGCACATCCCAAACGATGCCGGAGTTTTTCATGGCGACGGAATAGGCAAAGCCGGGCTTGGCCGCCGCGGGCGCTCCGATGATCCCGGCCAGGCTCGGGCCCTTGCCGGCGACGCCCCCGGCCTTGAAATTATGGCACTCGACGCAGAGGGCCAGGGCCTCCCGGCCGGCTGCAGGATCAGCGGTATTGTAGGGGGCGGGGAGCGTGCGAATGGCGGCCAGGCCCCGCGCTGTCACCTCCGGGGCCTCCAGCACCGGCGGCGGGGCCTTCGGCCCGCAGGCGGCGAGGACGGCGACAAGCCCTAGAACTGCAATGGGCCGGCCGTTTTGGTCAGGTGTGCATGTTCTGGCCATTGGTCAGGGTTGCTTACGAAATGAATTTCGATAAGCCAGTGGGCGCTTCTCTGTACCTGAGCAAGAGTGGGAACAGTCCGGTTGAAGAACCCCAGCGTCAAACTTAGCGACGTGGCGCGTCTGGCCGGCATGTCCCAAGCGACGGCGTCGCGGGCGCTGCGCGGCATGAAGGTCCACAAGAAGTTCCAGGGCAAGGCGGAGGCTGCCGCTTTGGAGCTCGGCTATGTCCTGAACGAGTCCGCGCGGGCGCTGCGCAATGTGCGCACCATGACGGTGGGGATGATCTACTACGAGCTGACCAGCCTCTTGGGCATGGAGCTTTTGGGCGCGATTACCGCCGGCCTGGATGAGCTGGGCTACAGCGTTATGGTGTCCACCGCCCAGGGCGACGGCGAGCGCTACGACCGGCTGGCTCACCGCTTTCTGCAACGGCGGGTCGACGCCCTGGTCTGTGTCCACGGTCACGGCGAGGGCGCGTCCCTGCAGGGTTATGCGGCGGCGGGAATTCCGGTGCTTGCCTTGATTACCCAGCAGGGCGGCTACGCCAATCTTCCCAGGGTCGGGCCGACGGTCGCGGCCGCTTCCGCTCAGGCCATCGCAAGCTTGCAGGCGCAGGGACACCGATCGGTCATGCTCCTGGCGCCGGACCGTCTGACCCTTCCCATGGACGGATTCATGGCGGCGGCGGAACAGGGGCAGATGGCCTATGATCGGGTGGAGATCAACGAAGCCACCTTCGACGCGGCGGATTTCCTGGCCAAGCTGAAACGCGCGCCGGCCCCGCCGACAGCGATCGTCGCCCTGCAGGCCGAAGCGGTGGCGCTGATCGGGGCCGCCGACGCGGCCGGCCTGAATATCCCGGAAGACATATCGCTTATCGCCATCCGCGACCGGACGGTGGTTCCCGCCGCCCTGAAGGTGCAGATCTCCACACTGCATCTGAACCCCAAGCCGATGGGCCAGGCGGCGGCGGAGGTGCTCAAGGCCTGGCTGCAGGACGGCGTCGCCCTCGAAGGGTTCCATCCTGTCGAGATCGGCGAGTGGATCGATCGGGACACTATCGGTCCTGCCAAAACCCTGCGCTCGGTCGCCAGCTAAGCCCAAAGAATCCTCCGCTTTGATCCACAATTCCGTTGCGTAAACCCCAAATCGATTGCAAGACAAAGGCAAATCGATTGCAGTTCGCGGCGCTCATCCTCTGAGCCCGCGGGGAACAGATGATCGAGAGACCAGGGGGAAGAGATGATTTCTGCTAGGACCGGCGGACTCTGCGCGGCCATGACCGCGGCCTTGCTGCTTGCCGGGCAGGGCGCCGCCCAACCGCCCCCCCCGCCGGCCGGCGCTCCGCCCGCGGCACGTCCCGCCGCAGCTCCGGCGCCAACCCCTCGGACCCCGGACGGCAAGCCTGATCTGAACGGCTATTGGAACACCGGCCCGGCGCCGGAGGATGGCCCGCCCGCCCCTGCCGGGGGTTTGGCCCGGGGCCCGACCACGGTGGACGAAAACGGCGACTACATCTCGCCAATCACCCTTCGCAACGGCGACATGTCGAACCTGACCAACGATGGGGTGATCAGCCGCCGCAGCACCAACAACATCCCGCTCTACAAGCCGGAGTTCTGGGAGAAGGTCGAGGACCTGGACTACAACGGCAACGTCACCGACCCCTTTAACCACTGCATGCCGCCCAGCATTCCGCGCATGGGAACGCCGCGCAGGATCATCCAGACCCCCAACGAGGTCCTTTTCTTCTACGCCATCGGCTTCCAGCGGAACGACTACCGCGCGATTCCGATTGGCCCCCGCACGGTGCAGCCTGATCGCGACGGAACCTGGATGGGGTCTCCCTGGGCCCATTGGGAAGGCGACACCCTGGTGGTCGAGACCATCGGCTTCAATGACCAGACCTGGTTCGGACCGCAGGGCTATCTGCACGGCTATGAGATGAAGGTGACCGAGAAGTTCCGCCGCGAGGGCAACCGGCTGATCTACGAGTCCATCGTCGAGGATCCTGAATATCTGCAGCGTCCTTGGGTTCGGGACCCGGTGACCCTCAGCCTCAACACCACGCCTGGCTTCCGCATGGCCGAAGCGCCCCCGTGCTCCGACCGCGATGTGAAAAACCAGGTCGGCAAACAGCGTGAAATGTAGGGGGGACAAGGCCATGAATCGCAGAGTTCTACTGACGTCCATTGGCGTCCTCGCGCTCAGCGCGCCCTTCGCGGCCGCCGCTGACAAGACCCCGCCGCATCAGGCCGGCCGCGTCCATCCCAAGGAGCGGCCCACCGGCGACAAGGCGATCATCCGCACGGCCGCCGACGCCATGGGCTTTGTCCGGGGCATGGGCGCCAACGAGACCACAAACACCATCAACCGCGTCCAGATGCGCGGCGCGGGGAAGGTGTGGATCAACGGGGTGGCCTATCAGGCGCCGAAGTACATCTACACCATGAGCCTGCATCTGAAGGCCGCCCGCGAGGACATCCAGCGCGCCGGCAAGGACAATCCTTCGCGCATTGTCCGCGTGGTGCTCGACCAGGAGGCGTGGGACGAGGCCGCGCCGGGCGTCGACGGCAGGCCGACTACCGACAGCGCCAAAAACCGGCGCCTGCAACTGGCCAGGAATCCGTTCGGGTTCACCCGCGCGATGGTGACCGCCGCGCCCGCCAGCATCAAGGTCGAGGACGGAGGGCCCAAGGGCAAGATCGCCATTTCCTTCCCCGTTGATGGCGTGACCACCACCGCCGTCCTCGACGCCTGGTACCGGCCGGAGAGCATCACTCAGACGGTCGATGGCAAGGTGATCGTCGCCAAGTTCGACAAGTACCGCGACCTATCCGAATACGGGCTGATGTTCCCGACCGTGTGGACAGAAACGGTGGACGGCAAACCGTCCCTCGACCTGAAAATCGATGACGGCCGGGTCGCGTCCTACGCGGTCTTCCCCAAGCCTGCCTCTCTCGCCGCCCGCTAGTTTAAGATCGCCAAGGAGACACCTTATGAAGCGCATTGAGATCGCCGCCGCCGCGGCCGTCGCGATCAGCCTGGCCGCTCCGGCCCTCGCTCACCACGCGGTCAACTCGCAGTTCGACGTGACCAAAAACGTCCCCATGGAGGGCGTGCTGACCAAGGTGGAACTGATCAACCCGCACTCCTATGTCTACTTCGACGTCAAAGGGAAAAACGGAAAGGTCGCCAACTGGGCGGTGGAAAGCGGGGCGCCGGGCGCCCTTCGGCGGGCCGGTATTTCGGCGCGCGATTCCCTGATCGTCGGCAAGACCTACAAGTTTGTCATCTGTCCCTCGCGCAACGGGTCGAACAGCGGGCTGATGAGCGCGCTCACCCTGCCGGACGGACGCTTCTTCGGCTTTGGGGCCACGGGCAATGTCACCGCGGCCAAGCAGTTGCGCGACGAAGATAAGAAATAGGCGGCGCGTGAGGGGCAGGCAGTGGGTGTTCTAGACTGGCTTGAAAGCCTGCCACTCAGCGAGTGGGTCGCCACCTCCGAGGCGGGCTATCCGGCCATGCTATCCCTGCATTCGATCGGCATGTCTGCGGTCGTTGGCCTCCTGCTGATGCTGGATTTCCGGGTGCTGGGCTTTGGCCGCGGCATTCCCTATTCGATCTACAAAAAGTTCATGCCCTACGCTTGGGCGGGCTTTGCTCTGAACCTCATCTCGGGCGTGCTGCTGTTCAACTCGACGGCCAACCGGCTGATGATCAATTGGCCGTTTCTCACCAAGATGGGGGCGATCGTCCTCGCCGGAGGGATCACCTGGCTGTTGTGGCGGTCGATCAAATCCCAGGATGAGGTTGGCGCGGACGGGACGGCGGCCGCCTCGCGCGGCGCCAAGCTCCTGGCCGTCGTCTCGATCTTCCTCTGGTTCGTCGCGATCGTCTGCGGCCGGTTGATCGCTTACGTCATGGACTACCAGATCCTGAACAGCCACCGATGAGCACCGCGGAAATCCTTCAGATGATTCACGACACTTGGCTTGGCCAGGTGACGCGGGAGCATGCGCCGATCTTCACCACGGCCCTGGTGATCCATTTCGTCGGCATCTGCCTGATGCTGGGAGCCATGCTGGTCATCGACCTGCGGCTGTTGGGCGTCGGCAAACAGGTTCCGATCAAGGCTGTCCTTTCGGTGCTGCCGGTGGCGATCTTCGCCTTCGTGATCAACCTGTTGACGGGGATTGTCTTTTTCTGCTTCGACCCGGTGGGCTACTACAACAACCCGGCGTTCAAGATGAAGGTTGTGCTGATCCTCATCGCTGGCCTGAACGCGCTCTTCTTCACCCTCGTCGAGCACAAGAAGCTTGTCGCCACAGGCCCTGGCTATGACGCCACCGCGCTCGCCAAGATAAGCGCCGCGCTATCTCTCTTCTGCTGGTTCGCCGTCATCCTGTTCGGCCGCCTGATCGTCGCTTTCCAGGGTGCGACGAGCTTCTTCAGCTGATCGAGGGCGAGCGGTATCACCTCCCTGCTGGATGCGAATGGTTTGCCCTGACCATTTTGCGCGGTTAGAGGTCGGACGAAGCCCACGTCAGGATTCTAACCGTCAATGGCGACCAGCGTCGCAGTCCACGCCCAGCCGGCCAAGCAGGCGCGGAGCCAACGCTCCCTCGCGAAGCTCCTGTCCGCCGCTGAAGCGGTGCTGACCCGAGACGGTTGGGATGCCTTCACCATGAAGGCGGTGGCGGACGAGAGCGGCGTCTCGATCGGCGGCATCTATCGCCGCTTCGCCAACAAAGAACAGCTGCTAAGGGCCATCAAAGACCAGATCCTGGGCCGCGCGGACCTCGCCCAGCAGATGATCCTGGAGCAGTCGGCCAGCGACCTGCGCGGCGCAATCCGCCTTTATGTACAGAGCCGCATCGCCTCCCTGCGGAGCTATTCGGGCGTCCTGCGCCAGGTCTTCGAAGGCCAGATGCGCGACCACGTCATGCAGGAGCGGGGGCGGCTTTCCATCAACCTGGGCATGCGGGTGTTCCGCTCCGTCATCCAGCCCCACCGGGGGGAGATCGGCCATGCCGATCCGGATCTCGCCATAGAGGTGGCCTTCTACATCATGAACGCGGTGGCCATGCGCCGGGTGCGCAGTCCCGGCAGCGACCAGATCTTCGAGCACATCGACTGGGAGGTGCTGGAGGTCGAGATGGAGACCGCGCTCGCGGGTTATCTGCTGGCTCAGCCCCGGTAATAGGGGTCGAAGAGCTCCTTAGCGTCCATTTCCTTGCAGGGCGCGGTTTCCTCGACGCGGGCCAAAGGATTTCGGTTGGCGCGGCGCAGGAAGGTCTCCGACTCCCACGGCTGAGCCAGGACCTCGGGATCGTTCACGACGAAGCGGTAGTAGAGCACATCGCCCTTGCGCCAGAACCGCTCGGTCACCGTCATCCGGTTGGAGTGGAAATAGCCGTGCCAGGAAAGCCAGGTGAGGTCGTTGAATCCTGTGCTCTCGACGACCAGGACATCGTCCTCCCAATGGCCCAGCCCCCAGCCGTTATAGAGTTCGTAGTCTGAATCGCCCTCGTCGCGCTTGCGGCCGTCGAGCGGGATATAGCGGGTCACGCCGCCGTTCTGGGTGACCATCTGGGTGGGCGTCATGACGATCTTGCCCGGCATGTGGAGGCGCGGAACGCCCCTGGGCTGGCAGTGGAAGGCGGGGTCGCCTTCCACCCGGCCGTAGTCCAGGTTGTAGACCTTCTCCCAGTGCTCCGGCTTGTAGATCGGCCGGTTCCAGTGGCTGGCCCGCTGGAAGGCCGCCTGGTCTGGTTCGAAGAATTCCAGGCCGCGGGAGCCGAACTCCGCATAGGGCGCATCGGCGGGGCCGGGACCCCATTGGGCGGTGAAGTCGGGCTTGCCGTTGGCCATCTTGGGGGTTTCGCCCACGGGCTTAACCTGGGCCACCAGACCGTCAGTCGGGGCCACGCGTTTGGCGGGCGGCTTGTAATCCTGGGCGTAAGCAGCGCCGGCGAGGCCCAGCGCCAGGACCGCGATGGCGACCTTGACGGTCATCAGCCTTCCCCCGTGAACCGGATGCTCTTGCCCTCGACCACCAGGGCCAGCAGCAGGCCCGTGGTTCCGCCGTTGCGGGCCGGGGCGATCTGGAACTCGTAGGTGTCGCCGATCTTGATGGTGTCCTTGACCCGGATGCCGGCCCGGCGAAGGGCGGCCGGCGCCACGCTTTCGATGGCCCAGGCCTGTTTGCGGCCGTTGGGTCCGACAACCTCGAAGTGCCAGTAGGCGTGAGGGTTGATATTATCGAGCTTGGTCAAGACGCCCTTCTTGGTCACCGACTTGGTGACATCGAACTGGGCGTTGATGGCGTGGTGGGCTGATACGGGCGCTGCCAGGCCGGCCAGGGCGATGGTCGCGGCCAGGGCAATGACTGTTAGCTTCATCTCGTGCTCTCCCCTGCGGGCGTACGGGCGTCCTTATCAGCGCCCGTTTCGCCTGTTCGCGCCCAGAAGTAAGCGCAAAATCCCAAAAATGCGAGCGTGAATTCTCTTCACGTTCCGGCCCGCTCCAGGCTAAATGCCGAGACGGTAATGCGGGCCGTAAGAGTCCGGCGCCGTCTGCATAGGGGAGAGACCAGTTTGCGCTTCGCCATCAACGCGGCCCTTGGCCTGACGCTGGTTCTGGCCGCAGCGACCGCCCTGCCGGTCACTGCCCAGGAAAAGGCCAAGGCCCCGGCCGAGCCCGCCTGCCCGCCAAGCGGTTACGCCCAGCCGTACTACGGCATGGTTGGAGACAACGATGGAGTGCAGCGCGGCTACGAGATCGCCAGTCCGTGCAACGGAAAGGAGGTCCGCGCCGCGGCCCTGGCCACCGGCATGGGACGATGGCGCCCGCTGGGGATCAAGAACCTGTCCAGCCTGCGCTTCCAGGCGACGGGACAGTTCGCCAATGACGCCGGCGTCCTGCAGCCGGTCAGCAAGCTCGATGTCGGCATGCACTTCGGCTATCCGGCGGGGCGCTTTGCGGTCACGCGGGGGACGGGCCGCGCCGCTACGACCGAGGTCAAGGTTTTCAACGACAAGCTAGCCTGGAATGAAACCAGCCCCGGGGTCGGAGGGACGCCCGCGCCGGAAACTCTGGCGCAACGCGCGCCGCTCTTGAAGCTGACGCCCTACGGCGCGCTCTGGTCAGTGATCGAGGCCGAAGGGCGCGCCAAGGTGACCACCGAAGGCGGCAAGACGGTGATCACCGGCGCCTCGCCCTATGACGGCTATGTGGTCGCTGTGACCCTGGACGAGAAGTCCCTGCCGGTAGCCGTGAAGATGACGGCGGAGGGGCACGAATACACGGCGACCTTCTCGGGCTATTCGACCAAGTGGGAGTCGGCGTACCTTTTCATTTTTCCGGCCAAGATGGTCTGGACGATGGACGGCAAGCCGCTGGCCAACCTGACCGTGACCCATTTCCACTCCAACCCCTATGTTGTGTTCCCGCCGCCGGCCGCGCTGGCCGCGAAGTGAGCCTTCCTGGAAACAGTGTTCGCATTTTGGCGGCGTGTTTTCTGCTCGGCGCTTGCGACACGGCGGCAGACGAAAAACCGGTCTCCGAACTCAATATGGAAGAGTTCATGGTCCACGTGATGGACCCGGCGGCCAAGCAGTTCTGGGCGGCCTGGGGCGAAGTCCACACCCTGGACGGCCTGATCGATATCTCGGCCAAGACCGAGGAGGAGTGGAAGAAGGTGGAGGACGGCGCCGCGACGGTAATCGTCGCCGCCGGCGTTCTGCAGCGGCCGGAATACACGCGGGAGCCGGCCGGCAAATGGCGCGGTTACGCCAAGGCCGTGGCTGACCTCGCCAAAACCGGCATGGAGAGGGCCGAGGCGCAGGACCTCACGGCAATGCAGACCCTGGGGGAGGAGTTGGATAAGCGCTGTGAGGCTTGCCACGAGGCCTTTATTCCCAAGACCTGACTTGCCGATTGTATGTAACGCGTACAATCTGCAGGCTGGGCAGGGAGGCGGGACATGCGCAGGTTCTGGGCGGCGATCACGGTTTTGGCGGCGCTTACCGCGATAGCGGCGGGCCCCGCCGCCGCTCAGACGCCGGGCTTTGGACGCTATAGCCCCAAGGCGCAGTTCGACCGTTCGGTCACCACATCGCAGTACGTCGCCATGCGCGACGGCGTGCGGCTGGCGGTCAGCGTCACGCGGCCGGCGGCGGCCAACGGTCAGCCCGCCCCAGGCAAATTCCCGGTCCTGTGGACGGGGACGTTGTCGATCGCCCGACCGGGTGTCACCGAGCCGGGCCAGGCGGCCAACACCATCGGCTATGGCGGCATTCCGGGCCTCGCCCGGCATGGCTATGTGATTGTCCAGGTCGCCCGGCGCGGCAACGGTCCGTCTTTTGGACCGCGGCGCGGCTACAACGACCGCAGCGAAGCCTACGACGCCTACGAGATCATCGACTGGGCCGCGACCCAACCCTGGTCGACGGGCAAGGTCGGGGTCTACGGGTGCTCGAACACCGGCGATGCGGCCATGCACGCCATCACCATGGCCAACCCCAATCTGAAGGCGGCCTTCTCCGGCTGCTTCTCCTTCGAGAAATACGACGGCTTCCTGCGCGGCGGCATTTTCGCCAACTGGGGCACGGGCCCGGAACGCACCCTTGAGCAGGACATGAGCAACACCCCCGTGCAGGGCGATGAGGCCAAGGTCCTGCTGCGGCAAGCGGCCGAAAGTCATGTGGGCCAACCGCCGCTGGCCGCCATGTGGCGCGGCATGCCCTACCGCGACAGCTGGACCGATGCGACGCGCAGCCGGTTCTGGGCCGAAGGCAGCGCCGCCAGCTACCTGCCGCAGATGCAACGCTCGGGAACCGCTCTGTATATCCAAGGCGGCTGGCGGGACGACCTGCGCGCTCAGGGCCTGGTGGCCTACGCCAACATGCCGGGGTCGCGGATCATCATCGGTCCCTGGGGCCATTGCCAGAACGACGATTTCAACCTGCTGGCTGAGATCCATCGCTTCTTCGACCAGCATCTGAAGGGGGTGAACACGGGCCTCTCCGCCCAGGACCCGATTCACTATTTCACCGTCAACGGCGGCTGGAAGAGCAGCAAGACCTGGCCCGTGGCTGGCGCGACGGCCACCCGCTATCACCTGACCATGGGGGTCGAAGGGCCGGTGCTCGCGCCCCGCCAAGGCGGCGCGGACACCCGGTTCACCGTCCGCTACGACGTTGATTGCCCCTCGCGGCCCAACCGCGGCGATGGCCTGCTGACCGGTGCGCCGCCTTGCCCCCTCGTCCACGCGGGGCCTCATTTCGCCTCGGGAGTCCTGACCCGCGATACGGAGGTCACCGGTGACGCGGTTGCGGACCTGTGGATCTCGTCGACGGCCACGGATGGCAACATCTTCGTCTATCTTGAGGACGTCTCGCCGGACGGCACGGTCACGCCGGTGACCGACGCCAGGCTCAAGGCCTCGCTGCGCAAGGTCTCGGCGCCGCGCTACAAGAACTTCGGCCTTCCGTGGCACCGCGCCTATGCCGAGGACGCCGCCCCGTTGCGGACGGGAACGCCGGAGCGGATGACCTTCGCCTTCCTGCCGGCTTCGCACATCTTTAAGGCGGGTCATAGGATTCAGATTTCGGTGGCGGGCGCAGATTATCGCGAGCGCGACCGGCAGACGGGAAATGGACCGCAGGTGACCATCCACAACTCCGCAGACCGCGCCTCGGCGGTGATCCTGCCGGTGATGGCGGCGCGTTGATGGCGGTGTGGCGGAGCGTCCTTGTCGCCGCCCTGATATGGTTCTCGTCGAGCGCCGTGGCCGCCGCGGCGGTCGTGCCGGTGACCGGCGGCGCGGTCGAGGGCGCGCCCGGACGTTTCGCCGATGTCACCGCCTATAAGGGCATTCCGTACGCCGCGCCGCCGGTGGGCGACCTGCGCTGGAGGCCGCCCCAGCCGGTCAAGGCCTGGGAGGGAGTGCGCAAGGGCGACGCCTATGGCAATTCCTGCGTGCAAGAGCCCCGCACCGCCGCCACCGGCCCCGCGGTGCGCACCCCGCCCAGGCCCGGCGCGCGCATCGCGGCGAGCGAGGACTGCCTCTATCTGAACGTCTGGACGGCGGCGAACGCCAAGCCAAGGGACAAGCGGCCGGTCATCGTCTGGATCCACGGCGGCGGGTTCTCGACCGGCTCCGGCAGCGGCCCGACAGCGGCGGGGGACGGCCTGGCGCACAAGGGCGCGGTGGTGGTCAGCATGAATTACCGGCTGAACATCTTCGGCTTCTTCGCCCATCCGGAACTGCAGGGGGAGGGCAAGGGGTCGGCCGGCAACTACGGCCTGATGGATACGGTCGCGGCGCTCAAGTGGGTGAAGGCCAACATCAGCAAGTTTGGCGGCGACCCGAACAACGTCACCATTGTCGGCTGTTCGTCCGGCGGGGGGTCGGTGGTCCTGCTCATGGCCTCGCGGGAGGCGAGGGGCCTGTTCCACCGCGCTATCGCCCAGGCGGCGGCCTATAGCGGCAGTCCGGTCGATGTCGAGCCGGTGACCAAGGCGGCGGCCTTCGGGGCGGACCTAGGCGTCCTTCTGAAGGCGCCGACGATCGCCAAACTGCGGGAAATGCCGGCGGCGGAGATCAGCCGGCTCTCCTCGGCGCCGAGAGGCGACGCGAAATTCCCCTTCGGGCCAGTGATCGACGGGCGCTTCCTGCGGGCCGACACCTCGACCATCTTCGCTGAGCGGCGGCAGGCAAAAGTGCCGCTAATCGCCGGCTGCACCAGAGACGAGGGCGCGACCCTTTCGGTTTCGATCCCCTATGCCGAGGGCTTCGTCGACAAGCGGGCGCCGATCTCCTCGAGCCTTGTCACCCCTCCGCCGGGAAGCACCGGCGGGGTGGTGGTCACCGCCTGGAACAAGATGATGGAGCGCACGGTCCATGACCTGGCCCGCCGCCAGCGGCAGACCGGGCAGCTGGCCTTCGTCTACAAGTTCGTCCACGCGCCGCCCGGCACGCCCTTCGCCTATCACTGCGCCGACTACATCTACGCCATGGACAACCTCGACACCGCGCCGGAGGGGAACTGGACGACGACGGACCGACGCCTGGCCGAGCAGCTGTCACGCTATTGGCTGAACTTCGCGCGCACCGGCGACCCGAACGGCCGGGGCCTGCCGCTGTGGCCGGTCTATGAGCCGGGAAATCCCTTCGTCCTGGTGCAAGGAGAGACCGTGGAGGCCCAGCACTACACGGCCATCCGGGCGCGATGAGCCGCTTCTCAGTTCTGGCGACCGGAGACGTGGCCCCGAGGCGGGACGACCTTGCCAGCATGTTCGACGGGGTGCGGCCTGCGCTCGAGGCGGGCGATATCGTCTTTGGCCAGCTGGAGACGACGATCTCGGAGCGGGGAACGCCTGCGCCTCAGGCCAAGCTCGCTATGCGCACAGAGCCAGCGGCCGCGGCGGTGATCCGCGCGGCGGGGTACGACGTGGTGTCCTTCGCCGGGAACCACTGCTTCGACTTCGGGCGCGAGGCGCTGTTCGACACCCTGGACCATGTCCGGGCGGCGGGGTTGGCGGTTTGCGGGGCAGGGGCGAATATCGCAGAGGCGCGAGCCCCCGCGATCATCGAGCATGAGGGGGCCCGCGTCGCCTTCCTGGCCTACAGTTCCATCCTGCCGCAGGGCTATCGCGCCTCAGGCGACCGGCCGGGCTGCGCACCCATGTGGGCCCACACCCACTATGAGCAGATCGATTACGATCAGCCAGGGACGCCGGCGCGGGTCCACACGTTCCCCGACGCGCGGGATCTCGCGGCCCTGAAAGCCGACGTCGCCGCCGCCAGGGCGCAGGCTGACGTGGTGGCGGTTTCGATCCACTGGGGGGTGCACTTCGTCCCCTCGGTGATCGCGGACTATCAGCGGGCGGTGGCTCATGTGGCCATCGAGGCGGGGGCGGACGCCATCCTTGGACACCATCCGCACATCCTCAAGGGGATCGAAGTCTATCGCGGGAAGCCGATCTTCTACAGCCTGGGCAACTTCGCCATCGAGCAGCCCCAGGCGTTCAACGCCGATATCCTGAAGAGCGAGAGCTTCAAACATCTGATGGCCCTGAACCCCGCCATCGACCCGCTGCGCCTGTTCGTCGGCCCGCCGGACAGCCAGATGAGCATGATCGCGCGGCTGGAGGTCGAGGACGGGCGGATTGTGGGCGCGTGCTTCCAGCCGGTGATGATCAGCGATGGCTCTGAGCCGCATGTGCTGGCGGCGGGCGACCCGCGGTTTGCGCGGGTGGCGGACTATGTGGCCCAGGTCGGCGCGGAGCAGGGGTTGGCGGTTCGATTCAAACGAGATGGCGATTGGATCTCTATTTCCTCTCCCTGAGGGAGAGGAGGGGCCCGCGCGCAGCGTGGGAGGTGTGGGTTTACAGCGCCACGAGGTCTAGGCGCCGTAAGCCCTCCCCCGGCCCCTCCCGTAGGGAGGGGAGAAGGAGAGCTAAACCTCGAAGACAGCGCTCGCAGCGTCGGGCGCCTCGGCAACCGCCAGCAGGCGCTCGCCCCAGGCGCGGGCGTCCCGCACCGGCGTCACCGCATGCGCGCAGCAGGCCTCGAACTTGGCCAGGAGGTCGGCTTCGCTGAGGGGGTCGGTGGGATGGCCCAGGGGCTCTTCGATGTATTCGCTGAACCGGCGGCCGTCGGTGAGTTCCAGTTCAAGGATGCCGGAGGCGTGCATCTTGGGCTCGTTGAAGCGCTGGTAGGACGCCTGCGCGGCGACGGCGAGGACGGTCTCGTCCGCAAGGGCTTCGCGACTAAAGCTTTCCAGCGTGACGGCGCCGTGAACCAGGGCGGCGGCGGTGGTGAAGGGCAGGCTGAACTTGGCGTCTATGGCCGTCTTCGGCGCGATCTTCTGCGGGCGCGGCTCGTAGAGTTTCTGCTGCAGGGAGCCGCCGGTGAGGGTGAAGGCGCGGATCTGGTCGGGGGCGATGTTGTGCTCGCTGCGCAGCTTCAGCGCCGCCTGGATATAGGGATGCGTCCCGCGGCAACTAGGCCAGGCCTTGAAGGTGACATTGGTGTTTTCGAACCGCTCGCCGAGGTCGCCGGTGAGGTCGTTCGGCTCGAACTTGCCGCCGGCGTAGAGGGCGTAGAAGCCGGCCGCACCGTCGAAGGGGGCGTCGAACCCGCGCACGCCCCGCGCCGCCAGCATCGCCGCCTGGACCCCGACCTGGGCCGCCAGGCCGTCGCGCACCGCCCGGACATGGCTATCGGGGCTGAACTTCAGTTCGGCGCTGCAGGTGTAGTGCATGGCCAGCGACCAGGCGTCGGCCATGGCCCTGGGGTCGAGGTTGAGAAGCTTTCCGGCCGCGCAGGCCGCACCGATGGCGCCGAAGATCGGCGGCGGATACCAGCCGGCTTCGGCGGGGTCCTGGCGCAGGGCCAGCGCCAGGCGGCAGGTGAGGTCGCAGGAGACGGCGATGGCGGTCAACAGGTCTTCGCCGCTCGCACCGTTTAGGAGGGCTAGGGCCGCCGGGACGCTGGCGGTATTGGGATGGCACGGCGCAGGATCATAGGCGTCCTCGAAATCCAGCGCGTGTCCCAGCGCGCCGTGGACCATGGCCGCGAAGGGGGCGGGGCAGGAAAAGCCGTAGCCGAGAACCGGGCTCTCCGGCGCGCCGGCATAGGTCCTCGCAAGGTCCGCATAGGCCGCGCAGCCTTCGCCCAGGGTCGTGGCGGCGGTCATCACCCCGACCATGTCCAGCAGGCTCAAGGCGGCGAACCGGCGGGCCTCGCCCGGCAGGGCGTCGAAGCTCATCCCGGCGGCGTGGACGGCGAGGCGCATCGTGAGGGGCGACATGGGGTCAGACTGCCCTGCGCCGGGCGATGGTCCAACAGAGGATCAGGAGCGCGACGCCGATCGCCCAGGCGCTGCCGCAGACCAGCATGATTGAATCGCCGATTCCGGACTCGCCGAAGATCTCGTCGTTGGCCAGGCCCACGAAGAACGGCCCGCCGCCACCGCCGATGACCGCCAGAAGGAAACCGCCGGTGGTGATGGCCTGGGCCCGCACGGCGCTGGGGACCGTCAACTGAATGGGCGTCGTCGCCAGGCTCGCGACCACGTTCGCCGACATGGCGGTCAGGCCGTAGAACACCAGGGCGAGGTTCATGTCGCTGACATGGGTCATCATGATCACAAATGGGCCCACCAGGAGGGAGCCCAGGAGGGCGACCTTGATCACCCTAAGGGTCGGATTGGCGTCCTTGGCGCCCACCGCGAAGGTGAAGGAGATCAGCGACCCCAGGACGCTGGCCCCCATGAAGATCGGCCCGAGCATCTTGCCGGCGCTTGACGGCGCCACGCCGAACTCCCGCACGAAATAGGTTGGCGCCCAGGCGCCGAGCGACATGACCACGGTCATCACGAAGATGGTGCCCAGCATGTAGGGCAGCAGGAATTTGGCCCGCCAGATCTCCACCACGCCCCATTTGCTTTCGGTGCGGGTGTCGGAGACGGCGGCGCGGGGAACGTTGCGGCGGCCGGGCTCGCGGATCAGGAGCAGCAGCAGCAGGGCAAGGATGAGCCCCGGGATGGTCAGAGCCGTGAACACCGCCTGCCAGGGTTCCAGATGTCCGGCGAGGGGCAGATTCAGGCCGCCGGTCGAATCGAAGTGGGCAAGGAGGAAGCCCCCGGCCAGCAGGGCCGCGCCCTGGCCGAGCGGCGGTCCCAGGAAATAGAAGGCTGAGGCCCGCGCCAGGCGGTGTCTGGGGAAAATGTCGGTGATCATCGACACGGTCGAGGGCGAGAACCCGGACTCTGAAATGGCCGTCGTCGCCCGCGCCAGCAGAAAGGTCAGGAAGTTGGGGGCGAGACCGCAAAGACCGGTGGCGATCGACCAGATGGCGACGCAGCTCGCGGCGATCCTGGCGCGGTTGCCCCGGTCGATGACGAAGGCGAGCGGCAGACCCGCCACGGCGTAGCAGAGGGAAAAGGCGAAACCCTGCACCAGCCCCACCTGGGCGTCACTGATCTTGAGACTGGCCTTCATCGGCTCGACGAGGACGCTGATGACCTGCTTGTCGACGTAGGAGAGCGCCGAGCACAGCAGCATGAAGGCGATGAAGCCCCAGGATCCCAGTGGCTGTTTGACCGCCGGCGGCGTCTCGGATGCGGCGGTCGCCGTTTCTGCAGTCATGGTTTCCCCACCAAGGCGCCGGGTCTTGCTGACCGGCGTTGCGGGAACGTCCTTCGTAGGGGCGGGCGGCGTCAAGTTGTTTGTGACACATACGATTATTCCATGACCCGATCGGTTGACAGCCGCGGGATCTCCCACAGAAGGTCATCGCAGCATTTGGAGGGTGGAATGTTGAGGAAGCTGGCGATCGCGGGGGTTCTGACACTGGCGGCCTGCGCCGCTACGCCCGCTGGTGGTCCAGGTCAAAGCGCCTCTGCGCAGCTGTCCCCCGAAACCCTGGCGGCCATGGCCTTCATCTGTGGGGCCGACTCCAGCGCCGGGAAGACCTATTCCGCCGACCTCAAGATGTCCGACGGCATGGGGACCGGCGGCTTCAAGGTGGATTCCACCGTCAAGGCCGCTCAGGACTGGTTCGACTACGGCCTGGCCCTGAGCCACGCCTTCTACCACGAGGACGCCAAGGCCGCGATGAAGCGGGCCGTGGCGGCAGATCCCAGCTGCTCGCTCTGCGCCTGGGGCGAGGCCTGGGTACTCGGCCCGACTCTCAACTACCGCATCAATGATCAACAGCGGGCGGCGGCTCTGGCGGCGGCCGAACGGGCCAAAATGCTCGCCAAGCCCGGCGACGCCCTGGCCGTCCGCCTGGCCGAGGCGATCATCGCGCGCTACCAGCCGGCGAGAACCACCGTCGAGCCGGCCTTCGGCCAGGCCATGGCCAAAATCGCCGCCGACTACCGCGACAACGTCGAACTGTCGGTGCTAGCCGCCCACACCCTGCTGATCCCGGTGCGCGCGGGGGATGAGAAAGGTCTGAAGCCGGCGTTGACGATCCTGGAGGACGTGCTGAAACGCCGCCCGAACGACACCGGCGCCATCCACTACTATATCCACGGCACCGAGTTCGACGACCGCGCGGAGGATGCTCTGCCCTTCGCCCGGCGCCTGGGCGACCTCGCGCCCGCGTCTAGCCATCTGGTGCACATGCCCGCCCACACCTTCTTCCGCGCGGGCCTGTATCACCTGGCGGGCGAGGTGAACGCCCAGGCGATCGGCGCTGACGCAAAATGGGCGACGGGGGGAGGCGATACCACCGGATCGACGCCGCAGTACTATGCGCACAACGTCTCTTTCGGTCTTGCCGGAGCGATGATGGCCGGGGACGGACCGCTGGCCGTGAAACTTGCCGATCACGCGGCCCTGGTCTGGGCCAAGCCGACGCAACCGGGGGCCAATGTGGTGTCGCGCACCTGGGTCGCGCTGGCCCTCTATGCGCCTGAGCGTGCGCTGGCGCTGCCGGAGCAGACGGCGGGGTCGCGGCAGGCTTACTACCGGTCCTACGCCAGGGGAGAGGCGCTGTTACGAAAGGGCGATATCGCCGGCGCCAAGGCGGAACTAAAGGCGCTTGCCCCGGTCAAGGACGAGACCGAAGCGCCGGAAAAGACCGTCGCCCGCGGCGTGCTGGAAGGGCGGATCGCCATGGCCGAGGGCGAGCCGGCCAAGGCGGCCGGGATTTTCGCGGACGCGGCAAATGTGCAGGAGACCCGCATGGCCGAAAGCTGGGACCCGCCCTCCTGGTGGTACCCGGTCCGGCGCTCTGTCGCGGCAGCGCATCTAAAGGCCGGCCGGTTCTCAAAGGCGAGAACCGAGGCAATGAAGAGCCTGGCCCTGTGGGAGAAGGACCCGCTGGCGCTGTGGGTTCTGTCGGAAGCCGAGCGGGGGCTGGGCAAGACCGTGGCGGCCCGGACCCATGCGAAGGAAGCCCGCAGAGGCTGGTACGGCGACTTCAGCCGCCTGTCCGCTGACCTGATCTAGGCTGCCGCCGCCGCGTCAGGATCGGCCGCGCCGAGGACTTCCTGCAAGACCGCGAACAGCTTGCCGATCTCGATGGGCTTGGCGACGAAGCCGTCCATTCCGGCGGCGCGGTATTCCGCCACCTGGTGGGCCATGGCGTTGGCGGTGA
>DGYN01000109.1 GCA_002398405.1 Caulobacteraceae bacterium UBA5005 | reverse complement strand
GTGGTAGAACGACGCTGAAATAACTGTTCAAAACAAGGTCTAGGACCGAGGAGAGCGCAGGGGGCGACCCCTGCGCCTTTTTCTTGTCCGGCCCGGCGGCCGATTTTTCTATGGGACGGGACGCTTCACCGTTGCACGCTGTGGGCGTAGTCTCCCCTGACTAGAGCCGCAGAGGCCGCCAAGGGATGGAGAGACCCGAGATGAAGACCCGCACCCTCGTTCAGGTGTTGATGACCGGCGCCCTGGCCGTCTCGCTGGCCGCGCCGGCCCTGGCCAGCGCCCAGGAGCAGTTCGTCGTCAACCGCGTCCGGGCCAAGGGCGCCGTGGCGCCACCCGGCTGGAAGGCGCCCAAGCTTGCCGACGGACGGCCGGACCTGCAGGGCAACTGGACCAACGCGTCCCTGACCACCTTGACCCGCCCCGCCCAGTTCAAGGCGCTGGTGTTGAGCGAAGCCGAAGCCGGCAAGCTGGAAGGAACGAACGACGCCTATCTGGCCGAGCGCAACCTGCCGACCGACCCCAGCAAGACCATCAAGGACCTGCCGGTCGACTGCGGACGCGGCTTTTCCGGCACCTCCTGCGGCTACGACAACGCCTGGACCGATCCCGGTGAGACAGTGATGCGGGTCAAGGGGCAGCCGCGTTCGTCCTTCCTGACCACCCCCGACGGCAGGGTCCCGGCGCGCAAGGCCGGCGCGACGGCGGCGGGCCGCGGCGGGCTTCCCGCCGGGATGCGCCAGAATGACAACCCCGAGGGCCGCTCGCTGGGCGAACGCTGTCTGATGAGCTTCGGAAACTCGGCGGGGCCGGTGATGCTGCCGCTGCTCTACAACAACACCTACAAGTTCGTGCAGGCCAAGGACCACGTCGCCATCCTGGTGGAGATGGTCCACGACGTGCGCATCGTGCGGATCGGGGCCAAGCACCGCACCGACGGCGTCCGTCCCTGGATGGGCGATTCCATCGGCTGGTATGAGGGCGACACCCTGGTGGTCGAGACCACCAACTATCCGCGCCAGCAGGCCTTCCAGGGCGCATGGGAGAACCTCAAGGTGACGGAGAAGTTCACCAAGGTCGCGCCCGAGCGGATGCTCTACCAGTTCACCATCGACGACCCCACCCAGTGGGACGCCCCCTGGGGCGGGGAGTACGAGTTCTCGGCCTCCAGCGGCGATGTCTACGAATACGCCTGCCACGAAGGCAATTACGGGCTCCAGAACATCCTGGCCGGGGCCCGCGACGAGGACCGGCAGGCCGCCGAGGCCGCCGCGGCCCGACCCCGCGCGCAGGCGCCGGGGCGATCAGGGACGCCGTAAGAGGCCCCAGGGTTACGCAGCGGCAAGTCTTTCCGGCGGGGCCGAAATTGGCTATGAAGGCGCTTGCCTAATTCAGCGGCCCGATCGCCGCCCATACCAGAGCCGATGACGGCCGACGCACCAGGAGGATATTATGCAGGGAAAGACACTCAAGGCTTGTTTGCTGGCGGGGGCCCTCGCGGTTCTCATCGTTCCGGCGGCCGGGGCCCAGATCATCGGCGCCTATTCGGCGCCCAACTGGGAGATCACGCCTGGCTACAAGCCGGCGCGGACCACCTGGGGCAAGCCTGACCTCTCCGGCACCTGGACCAATTCCACCCTGACGCCGGAACAGCGCCCCGCCGAGTATGGCGACCGGCTGCACCTGACCCGGGAGGAGGTCGCCAAGCTTGAGGGCGCCTCCGACGCCCTGATCGAACTTGGCAACCGGCCGACCAACCCGAACGCGACGGTGGATGACCTTCCGGCCGACTGCTCTGGCAACCGCGGTACGGGCTGTAACTACAACGCGGCCTTCACCGATCCGGGCGCCTCGGTCATGCGGGTCAACAACCAGCCGCGCACCAGCCTGCTGACGACCCCCAACGGCCGCTTCCCGGCGCCCAAGGCCGGCGCCGCGCCGGCGTCCGGCGGACGGGGCGGCGGCGGCCCGGCCAACCCCAACATCCGGCAGAACGACAATCCGGAAGGCCGCTCGCTCGGCGAGCGCTGCATCCTGTCCTTCGGCCGCTCGGCCGGTCCGCCGATGTTCGACCAGCTCTACAACTCGAACTACCAGTTCGTGCTCTCCAAGGACTCGCTGGCGATCCTGGTGGAGATGGTCCACGACGTGCGCGTCATGCCGATCAAGGCCACCAAGGCGCTCGCCCAGGCCAGCCACCGCAAAGACGGCGTACGTCCCTGGTTCGGCGATCCCGTCGCCTGGTGGGAAGGCGACACCCTGGTGGTGGAAACCACCCACATCCCGCGCCAGCAGGCCTATGCCGGCTCCTGGGAGAACCTGACCGTCACCGAGCGGTTCACGCGGGTCAGCGACCACCGCATGAACTACAAGTACGAGATCAAGGATCCGACCCGGTACGACGCGCCGTTCGGCGGTGAATACGAGTTCGGCAGGGCCACGGGCGACGTCTATGAATACGCCTGCCACGAGGGCAATTACGGCCTGGAGAACATCCTGTCCGGCGCCCGCGAGGAAGACCGCATCGAGCGGGCGACCGGGGTGCGTCCGGCCAATGTGACCACCAACACCGGCGCGGCCGCCCGCCTCCGGGCGGAGCAGGAAGCGGCCGGCCAAGCCGCCCCTGCCCGGGGCGGCCGGGGCGGCCGGGGCGCCGATTAGGCATTCAGGACTTGAGTTGATCGAGGGCGCGGGACCTGCGGGTTCCGCGCCCTTTTTCTATTGGCGGGTCAGTAGCTGTCGCTCTGCGGCGCTCCGTCCGAGATTTCGTAGTAGTCGCCCTTGTCCGCGACAAAGGTGTGTTTGGCGAGGGTCAGGCCAGTGGGTCCCTCGAACAGGCCCATGGAGACGGCCGTGAACTGATAGCCGTCTAGCGTCGGTTTCCAGAACAGGGTCGAGCCGCACTCGCCGCAGAAGCCGCGCTCGACCTTGTCTGAGGACCGGTACCAGCGAACGTGCTCTTCACCGCCCACACGAAGCGCGTCGCGGCGGACATTCACGGCCGAGAGCACATGGCCGGAATGTTTTCGGCACAGGGTGCAGTGGCACGCTTCAGGTTGGTGTTCGACCGCGCCGGCCACCTCAATGACGACGCGGCCGCAGAGGCATGCTCCCTTCAACATGGCGGCTCTCCTTTCCGATCAATCAGCACTGCACGGGCAGGCGCCAAAAGAAAGGGCGGCTCCGGCAGGAACCGCCCTTTGTCATTCAGCGGAAGAGCCTGACCCTAGGTCAGGCCGATCCAGCGGCCCCCGGCGCCGACCGTCACCCAGACGAGGATGGCGGCGAAACCGATCAGGCGGGCCGTGGCGTTGGAGTCCTTCGGCGCGGCCTTGCCAAGAATATTGGCCACGGAGAAGGCGCCGATCCAGGCCGCCGTCGACCACATGAAGATCTTGTTGGTCGTATCGTACGGAACCATGTTGGCGTCGTCGGTGCGGATCCAGATGTGCGTCAACAGCTGCCACGGGACGATCAAAGCGACGAGACCCGCCACCAGGATCCAGCGCGCCTTGCCCTGAAGGGCGGCGAAGGCCACCAGGCCGCCCGCGACGATCACATGGAAGACCCCGACGTCGGAGCCGACATTGGTCAGCATGACGACGATGCCCAGGACCCAGATGATCAAGGCGACAAGCAGCCAGATCTTGGCGCCCGGCCCCACCTTGCCGTCAGCCCTGGCCACCGGATTGACCACGAAGTAGCTGAAGAAGATGCCGGAGAACATCGCCAGCATTTTGAAGAGGAAGGCGGAGTTGTTGTAGAGCTTCTGGGCGTTGGAAAGACCGATCATCAGGCCCGAGACGATGGCCATGATGACGCCGATGTTGAACCAAAGGCGGGTGTTTTTCTCGACCACCGAGGGTGAAACCTCGGTGAGGCCAACGCCGATCAGGCGCAGGCAGACCAGGATAGTGGCCCCGCCGAGCATGAACAGCCCGAGGATGTGGAAGATCTCGATGAAGGCGAAGAGGTCCTGGAACAGGGTTGCGATCTTCGTCGTGCCGATGTTTTCGACCCAGGGCCCGATCTGCGGGATGATGTCGTCAACGGCGAAGTTGCCTTGCGCGAGGAACATTATTTGGCCTCCGGCTGAGTGGCGGGGGCTTCGGCGGCGGGCGCTTCAGCAGGGGGAGTTTCAGCAGGCGTCTCTGGAGGCAGATCGACCCCCGCGGCGGTGCCGGTGACCGCATCCATGTCCATGGCGCCCTTTGACGAGATGGCGCAGCCCTGGGCGGAATTGACCCAGGCCGGTTGCGGCTTGCCGCACTCGAACCAGTTGTAGGCGATGAGCCGGCCGCAGCCGATGACCGCCACCCAGGAGGCGATGGAGATGATGGCCGAAATCCTGGCCTTGGAAGGGGGCTTGGGCGCGCTGTCCCATTCGGCCTGATTCTTCTGAACCAGCTTGTGGAACACCGCGACGTTGATGATCGCGACCGCCAGCAGCACGAGCTTCGTGCGGAACCAGATGTTGTGCCAGTACTCCTCCGGCTTGGAGAAGAACAGAACGACGCCGGTGACCATCACCACGACCATCGAAAAGACGGTGAGCTTCAGGATCTTATTGCTGATCACCGAGACCGGCTGCTCCTTGAACGCCACGCCCAGCAGCCGAAGATCGACCATCAGGATGGTGCCGAAGAACAGCATCAGCATCAGAAGGTGGGTGCCCTCCAGGAGGCCCCAGGCGTTTAAGGACTCCAGAAGAGCCTGGCTGAACGAGCGACCGTAAACGGTGTGCTCGACGCCCCACTCATTCTGCATCCAATGGAAAAGGTCGTGTAACAATAGCGCCTCCGTCCCCTAAATCTGGCTCAGGTTCTTTGTGACCTGACGCAGCCGTCCCTTGCCGCGCTGGTAAGCATGTCCAAGCGGGTCGGAACCGCCCCCCAGCGCATAGCCCAACGTTTCTGTCAGGCCAAGCATTGGTTACGCCTTGGACATCGCTCCCGTATGACCCCCTGTCGCGCGAGCGACACATGGGATCAATGCGGCGGCAAAGAGAAAGGGCGGCGCGCAACACGCCGCCCTTCCGCCGATCCGTCCCAGGCTCAGCGACCGGGCTGCGCGCCTTCGCGGATGACCGAATTGGTGGTCGGGGAACGGACCACCGGCGCGCCGAGCCTCCCGGCCGCCGCCGCCGTTTGAGCCTCGCAGCTTTGTTGCCAGGCCTTCATGGCGGCCTCGGCGGCGGCTGCGTTTTCCGGGCCCCCTACCGATTGCCAGACGCTGTCGGGCATTGTCCCGCACTTGGAAAGCCGCAGGGAGACGATCTGGGGCAGGTTCGCCTGGCGTGTCGCGTTGGGAGCAAGAGGCTCACCCGCGGCGTTGGTCATTTCCGCCGGGTCGGCGAAGAGGCTTGCGCCATCGGTGGAGCCGTACCCTCGGGCGGTGATGATCGTGCCGGGCCCAAGCACATTGCGCGTGACCCCAGCGCTGACGAGATTTGCGGCGACGTCGGTGTTCACCGGCACATATCGGCCGGTCGCCGTGTCCTTTAGCCAAATCGTCGAGACGGGGTTCTGGAAGTGTACGCGGACCACCGAGCCGGTGACGGTGCGCGGCGCGCCAGGATTAATGGTCTCGCCGCCGTAGGCCACGCCCATCTGTGGGAGGGTTTCCAGGCCCAGCGGCGCGGGGGCCTGGGGCGCGGGTTCGGCCGGCGCCGGCAGAACCGGAGAATCGGCGGCTCGCGGCGCCGTCACCGCCGGCCGGGCAGGGAAGCTCGAAAGCGGCGGCGGCATCAGAGTGACGATCTTGGCGGGCTGTGCGGCCCAGGCAGCGGCGCCGGCGGCGGCGCAGATCAGGGCAAGGCCCGAGGCGCCGGCAAGGCGGCGGGTTCGGCTGAATTCCTTGAGGCTCAGCATGGCGATTCTCTCCAGAAGGGGATGTTGGGTCCCTGATGGCCAGTAACAGCCCAGAGGCAGCGGCCGGATCGCCAGCTGGGCCTTCACCAGGGCCTGGGCGTAGGCGCGCCGGGCCGTGGGGAAACGGGTGATCACCGTCTCATCGCAGGCCATCTCCTGGTCGATGCGCATCAGGTGGGCGGCGAGGTGGATCAAGGGGTTGAACCAGCAGACGCACTGGATCGCGGTGATCAGGGCGTTGAGCCGGGTGTGATGGCGGGCGATGTGGGTCTGTTCGTGGGCCAGGATCAGGGCCTGCTCCTCGGCGTCAAACCGCTCTGCGAAGTCGCTGGGCGTGACGATGCGGGGGAAAAAGACTCCCGCGACGGCCGGCCCGACATCGCCCCGGCGGGCGGCGGCGGAGAAGCGCAACTGCAGGCGCAGCATGAGGCCGGCCGAGATCATGACCCCAACCACCCAGACGATGAAGGCGACGGCGCCGATGTTGATGAAGGCCGAGGAGCTCGCCACCCGGACCATCCCCTGCGGCATCACGGGCAGGATCGGGGGCGGCAGGGCGCCGGCGGCGATGGGGGCGGCCAGGATGATCTCCCGGGCGGGGATCAGCGCTCCTGCGGCGGCCAGCAGCGGCAGCAGCCACAGCCCGTAGGCCAGGCGAGCGCCCAGCAGCTTGCGCGCCGGTTTGCGGACCAGGATGACCACCAGGATGGCGGCGGCGGCGACGAGGTTGGCCTCGAAAACCGAACCGGCGATCGCGCCCGCGTCAAAGCTTGTCATTGTCGATCTCCGCGATCAGGGCGTTGAGCTTGGCGAGGTCCTGCGGCGACAGGTCCCGGTGGGCGGCGAAATGGGCGACCAGGGGCGCGAGCTTACCCTCGAACAGGCGGTCAAGCAGGTTCTGGCTTTCGGCGTGGACATAGGCGCTGCGTTCGATCAGCGGCCGGTAGAGAAACCGGCCCTGCTCCTTGGCGCCGGAAATGGCGTTCTTGTTCACCAGACGGGTGATCAGGACGCGGACGGTGTTGCGCGCCCAGCCATTGGCCGGGCCGACCGCCGCCACGATCTCGTCGGGGGACGCGGGGCCAGATCGCCACAGCACTTCCATAACCTGGCTTTCGGCGGCGGATATCTTCATCATGTTATCCTCGTAATCTGACGCGAGAGATTACACACATAACATGGCTGGTCAATGACGTAGCGGAACCCTGACGCCACACCGGCCGAATTTGTGGATGTTTCAAAGGATGTCCGCATGGACAGGGTGCGGCGGCGTCTATAGGGTGCGCCGCAATCGCCGCAGAGCGCGTGCTGGGGGAGACCTAAGATTATGAACAGGAAGATTGTGACGTT
>DGYN01000031.1:31989-39750 GCA_002398405.1 Caulobacteraceae bacterium UBA5005 | reverse complement strand
GGCCGCAGGCCCGTCGCACGCGCAGTTCGGGCCACAGCAGCTGGGCGACGCGCCGCTCGTCGACGAGCTGGTGGTCGTAGCCCCCGATGGGCCGCCCTGGTGGATCGTCAGGGACGCCGACTCCACCGTCTACATCTTCGTGACGCCGGGCCCGCTGCCGGCAGTGGTTCGGTTCGACCAGCGCCGGCTGGAGCGACGCATCGCCGGCGCCCGCGAGGTGATTCTGCCGCCCACCGCGGGCCTGGATCTCTCCGCGATCGTGCTGCTTCCCCGCCTCAACCGGCTGATGAAGGATCTCAACGGAGGTCAGACGCGCAACCTGGAACCGACACTGCCTGATGACCTGCGCCGGCGCTTCATCGCCCAGCGGGAGAAGATCAATCGGCCGGAAACCCGATACGGCGCCTTGACGCCCGGGCTGGCGGCGCTGGCCCTTGGCGGCGACGTCTACGCCGCGCGCTGGCCCCAGGGCGCCGGTCAAGGCCGCAGCGTCGAAGGCGTCGCCTCGGGCCTCGCGAAGAAAGTGCGGGTGAGGGCGCGGCCTGCGAAGACCTACGGCGGCCCCACCCTCGGCGCTTTCTTGCGCGACCTGGACAAGCCCGGCATGCCCTGCCTGACGTCTGTGCTAGACGAGCTTGAGCGCCCCGCGGCCCCAAGCGCTGGCGCGGGCCACGTGAGGGCTGTACGGGCCTGGGCGGATGGAGACGTGCGACCGCTCATCGCGGAAGCCCGGCGCGGAGAGGGCCGCCTCGCCGCCCAGATCGCCCTCCAGTCGAAGACACGATCGATGAACCTGCGGGTCGCAACACCCGCCTGTTCGGACGCGCTCGTCACCGTGCGGCGCGTGGGCGCCGAGTGGGGTGGAAACTACGTCACGGCGATCGACGCGGCGATGAAGCGCAAGGGCCAGACCGTGGCGATCATCGACGCCGGCTCGCTGTTGGTTCGCGGCGGCGTGCTCGATCAGCTACGCCGGCGCGGCTACCAGATCACCGCGCCGAACGCCGACGACGGAGCATAGGCGGCCCGGCGCAGCACTCGGGTGCGGGCCGGTCGACCAGGCCTGACGACGAGGCCGATCCAGCCGGCTTGGTACGGAAGGCGGACCTTGCAGGCGTCGTGGCTGTGGACGCCGTAACCTTGCGCCCACCCCGCCGCGACCCCATAACCCCCGCCATGTCCGAGACCGCGCCTGCAAAGCGCCTCTACATCAAGACCTACGGCTGTCAGATGAATGTCTATGACAGCGAGCGCATGGCCGATGTCCTGCGGCCGCTGGGCTATGGCATGAGCGATAGTCCCGAGGGCGCCGACCTGGTGGTGCTCAATACCTGCCACATCCGCGAGAAGGCCGAGGACAAGGTGTTCTCCGAACTGGGCCGCCTCAAGGTCATGAAGCGGGAGAAGCTGGAAGCGGGCGGCGGGGTCATGACCATCGCCGTGGCCGGCTGCGTCGCCCAGGCCCAGGGCGCGGAGATCAAGCGCCGCCAGCCCGCCGTCGACCTGGTGGTGGGTCCGCAGGCCTATCACCAGCTACCCGAACTGATCGCCCGCGCCCACCGCTCGTCGGGGGCGCCGCTGGCCGCCGAATTCACGCCGGAAGAAAAGTTCGATCAGCTCCCGAAGGACCGCGCCGCCACCGGGGTTTCCGCATTCCTCACCGTTCAGGAGGGTTGCGACAAGTTCTGCACCTTCTGTGTCGTGCCCTATACGCGGGGGCCGGAGTTCTCGCGGCCGATGGACGCCATCCTCGCCGAGGCCCGGTCGCTGGCCGTCCAGGGGGTGCGCGAAGTCACCCTGCTGGGCCAGAACGTCAACGCCTATGAGGGCGGGCTTGGCGCCCTGATCCGCGCGGTCGCCGAAATCCCGGGCATCGACCGCATCCGCTATACCACCAGCCACCCGCGGGACATGGACGAGGGCTTGATCGCAGCCCATGGCGAGGTCGCCGCGTTGATGCCCTATCTGCACCTTCCCGTGCAGTCAGGCTCCGACCGGATTTTGCGCGCCATGAACCGCGGCCACACCGTCGACCACTATCTGAAACTGGTGCAGAAGATCCGCGCGGCGCGGCCGGACATGGCGCTTTCCTGCGACTTCATCGTCGGCTTCCCCGGCGAGAGCGATAAGGACTTCGAGGCGACCCTCGATCTGGTGCGGGAGGTCTCCTACGCCTCGGCCTTCAGCTTCAAATATTCCCGCCGCCCGGGAACACCGGCCTCGGCCATGCCGGGGCAGGTCGCCGAAGAGGTGAAGGAAGAGCGTCTGGCGAGGCTCAACACCCTGCTGGACCAACAGCAGGTCGCCTTCAATGCGTCACAGGTCGGCAGGACCCTGCCGGTCCTGTTCGAGAAAAGGGGCCGCCATGCGGGGCAGGTGGTTGGCCGCAGTCCCTATCTGCAGGCGGTCCACGCCGAGGGGAGTGAGAGCCTCATCGGTCAGATCGTCCCCACCGCCATCGACGCCTCGGCCAAGATGAGCCTGGCGGGGCGGCTGCTGAATGAACTGGAGCCGGCGTGAGCAAGGGCGCGCCCAAGGCCGAGACTGAATTCATCGCCCTGCCGGATTCGGCCCTGCGGGCGGTCGCGGGCCCGCATTCGCGGCACACCGCCCTGATCGAGGACGCCTTCAAGGTGCTGATCGAGACCCCCGGCGGCGGCGTCTCCATCGCCGGCCACGGCCGTGACCGGTCGCGGGCCCGCGAGGTCATCGAGACCCTGGCGGGCCGTATCGACGGCGGCGAGACCATCGGCGAGGGCGATGTCCGCGTCGCCATCACCGCCGCAAGGGCCGGGGATTTTCCCAGGGGTCCCGGGGCCAAGACGCCGGCCACAAAGCGCGGCCAGGGCATCGGGCCCAAGACCGCGGCCCAGGCGCATTATCTGGACATTCTCGGGCGCCACGACCTGGTGTTCGGCATCGGCCCGGCGGGGACGGGCAAGACCTTCCTCGCCGTCGCCCACGGCGCGGGCCTTCTCATGCGCGGCGAGGTCGACCGGCTGATCGTCACCCGTCCAGCTGTGGAGGCGGGAGAAAAGCTCGGCTATCTGCCGGGCGACCTCTACGAGAAGGTCGACCCCTATATGGCCCCGGTGCTGGAGGCGCTGGGCGACATCATGGGCCCCGAGCGCGTGCGCCGCAGCCGCGACAAGGGCGAGATCGAGATCGCGCCGATTGCCTTCATGCGCGGCCGCACCCTCTCCCACGCCTATGTCATCGTCGACGAGGCGCAGAACGCCTCTCGCCTGCAGATGAAGATGGTCCTGACCCGCATCGGCGAGGGGGCTCGCATGGTGGTCACCGGCGATCCGTCGCAGATCGACCTGGTCAATCCCAACGATTCCGGCCTCGCCCACGCTTTGCGGATTCTCGACGGAGTCGAAGGCGTGGCGGTGGCCAAGTTCGAGGCCAAGGACGTGGTCCGCCACCCGCTGGTCGAGCGCATCGTCCGCGCCTACGACGCCGATTCCGCTCGCAAATGATCGACGTCATCAGTGACGATCCCGCCTGGGAGGCGGCTATTCCCAATGCCGAGGCGCTTTGCGTCCAGGCGGCGGAGGCCGCCGCGCCGGGGAAGGATATCGCCGTCCTTCTGACCAGCGACGATGCCGTCCGCGCCATGAACGATCAGTTCCGCGGCCAGGATAAGCCGACCAACGTCCTTAGCTTTCCGGCGGGCGCCCTTTCGGGCGATCATCTGGGGGATATCGCGCTGGCTTACGGGGTCTGCGCGCGGGAAGCGGAGACGCAGGGAAAGTCCCTGGCCGCCCATCTGCAACACCTGGTGGCGCACGGGGCCCTTCATCTTGTAGGCTATGACCATGAGAGCGACGCCGACGCCGACGTCATGGAACAGCGGGAACGCGAGATCCTCGCGGGGCTGGGCCTTTCCGACCCCTATGCTTGAGACCTGATGGCCAGCGAAGCTCCTCCCCAGAAGACCGGTTTCATCAGCCGCTTCCTGCGCCGCGCCGCCGATGTCGCTGAAACCGTCGAGGGCGGGTCGGCCAGCGCCGACGCCCTGGTGGATTCGGCCGAGGCCTTCAAATCCCTGCGGGTCGGCGATGTGATGACACCGCGCGCCGATGTGGTGGCGGTCGAGGTCGACACGGCTTTCTCCGACCTCCTGGCCCAATTCGTCGAGGCCGAACATTCCCGCATGCCGATCTACCGCGAGACCCTGGACGATCCGGTGGGCTTTGTTCACGTCAAGGACGTCTTCAAGATGGTGGCCGACGCGGCGCGCCGTCCGGGGGCGGACGAGCTGGTTTTACGGCGCCTGCGCCGCGAGATGCTCTATGTGCCGCCGTCGATGCCGGCCAGCGGCCTGCTGGCCAAGATGCAGGCGTCCCGCATCCACATGGCTATGGTCATCGATGAGTTCGGCGGGGCTGATGGCCTGGTCACCATGGAAGACCTCGTCGAGGCCGTGGTCGGCGAGATCGACGACGAGCACGATGAGGCGGGCCGGGCCCTCGTTTTGGCCCGCGGGCCCGGTCTCTATGAGGCGGATGCCCGCGCCTCCCTCGAGGATCTGGAGACCTGCGTCGGCCAGGGCCTGACGCCGGAGGACCTGGAAGAGGAAATCGACACGGTCGGGGGCCTGGTTTCGGCCCTGGCCGGCCGCGTCCCGCAACGGGGAGAGGTCATCGCCCACCCGCTGGGTTTTGACTTCGAAGTGCTCGACGCCGACCCCCGCCGGGTCCGCCGCGTCCGGGTCCGCGAGACCAGGAAGCCCGAGGCGGCGGCGGAAGACGCCAAGGCGTGATCACCGCTGTCCTGAGGAAAACGCCGCCTGCCCTCTGGGCCCTGCTGGCCGGCCTGGCCGCCGCCTTCGCCCATCCGCCCTTTGGCCTGATCGGCCTCATCCTGGCCTATGGCGGGATCATGCTGCTGGCCGAGCGGGCGCCGGGCCTGAAATCCGCCTTCTGGCGGGGCTGGCTTAGCGGCCTTGGCTATTTCGCCGTCTCCTGCTGGTGGGTGTTCGAAGCTTTCCTGGTCGACGCCGAGACCTTCGGCTGGATGGCCCCCTTCGCGGTACTGTTGCTGGCGGGGGGCCTGGCCTTGTTCTGGGGTCTGGCCATGACGGTTTACCGGGCGCTGAAGCCGCGCGGGCCCTGGCGCTTTCTGGTCTTCGCCGGCGTCCTCGCCGCCTTCGAGTGGGTGCGCGGCCACATCTTCACCGGCTTTCCCTGGAACCTGCCGGGCACAAGTTGGGAGGCGGGCGGACTTGTCTCCCAAAGCGCGCATCTTTTCGGAGCCTACGGCCTCACCTGGATCACGCTTGTGATGGGCTCGGCTCCGGCCGTATTGGCTGATAACTGGCAACGCAGGTTCAACTGGCTGCCAAGCGCTCTGGCATTGGCGATTCTGACGCTCCTCTCGGGCTATGGCGCCTTTCGGCATCCGACTGAGATACCGCCGGCCCGGGGAAAACTTGCGCAATGGATAGATCGCCAGCCTAAGGCATTGGCCGTCCGCGTCGTCCAGCCCAATATCCCGCAGGAGTCCAAGTACGACACCGCCCTCTATGCGCAGATGGTCAACCGCTACCTCGCGCTTTCGACCCAGCCGCCCGCCCCCGGAAAGCCCTTCCCCCAATTGATCGTCTGGCCGGAGGGCGCCCTGCCGACCTCGCTGGACTACTATCTGGCGCCGGGAGACCCCGTCCGCGAGGCGATCGCCAAGGCCCTGGCGCCAGGCCAGACCCTCATCGTCGGCGGGTTCCGGTCCGAAGGGGGCAAGAGCTACAATACCCTGGCCGCCGTCGGCCGGCGCGGCCAGGACATCGAGGTCATCGCCACCTACGACAAGCACCACCTGGTGCCCTTCGGGGAATATGTGCCGCGGTTTCTCGCCGCCATTGGCCTTCAGCAGCTGGTGCCGCTTTCGCCCTTCACGCCGGGCCCCGAGCCGCAGCCGATCGATATTGGCCTTGTCCGCATCCAGCCCCTGATCTGCTACGAGGCCCTTTTTCCGGGCTATGTCTCCCGCGGCGCCAAGCTTTCCGGCCGCCCCGCCGACCTCATCGTAGCCATCTCCAACGATGCGTGGTTTGGCCAGACCTCCGGTCCTTGGCAGCACCACAACCAGGCCCGATACCGGGCGATCGAGGAAGGTCTTCCCATGATTCGGGCGACTCCCACCGGCGTTTCATCGGTTATCGATAAGTACGGCCAAGTGTATAAAATAGACAGACTGGGTCTTGGCGAAGCAGGCGTGATCGACGCCGTAGTTTATGTCCGCCGGGGCAAGAATATTGCCGGCCCGAATGATGTTGACCTCACGCTCTTGCGGACCTGGAGTTTCCTGGTCATGCTCATGCTTTCCGGTCTAGTCTCAGTTTCGTTTTACGCGAGAAGCATCAAAAAGAGCGTGACATAGCCTATTTATGCCCCCATTGGTTCCGTGGGCGTTGCTTTTAAAAACTTCATGGGCGTGATGGTAAAGAACGACACCGATAAAACCCCGAACCCTGTCGATCTCTATGTGGGCGGCCGCATCCGGATGCGCCGGCGCACCCTGGGCGTGTCGCAGGAAAAGCTGGCCGAAGACCTCGGTCTCACCTTCCAGCAGGTGCAGAAGTACGAGCGGGGCGCGAACCGCGTTTCCGCCTCCAAACTGTACGAGATCGCCAGGTCCCTCTCGACGCCGGTCTCCTTTTTCTTCGAAGGTCTCAACGATCCGACGAGCTCATCGCCTGGCGAACCGCCCCAGGAGAACGCCGTCCACGATTTCCTGATGACCAACGAGGGCCTGGAGCTCGCCGCCATCTTCCCCAAGGTCAAGCGCACCCGCCTGCGCCGCCGGCTGCTTGAGCTGGTCCGGGCCCTTGCCGAGGAAGAAGAGCTGGAAACGGCGGATTAATTCCGCCACCTCCGCTTGCGGATATAAAGAGGTCTTTATATGGTGCGCCCCGCATTGAAGGGGCGACTGGCGAGATCACGCCTTGCGTCCTGATTTTTCCAAGGAGTCTGGCGTGATCCGTCCGTCCTATATCTTTACCTCCGAGAGCGTTTCGGAAGGCCATCCCGACAAGGTCGCCGACCGCATCTCCGACACCGTGGTCGACGCCTTCATCGGGGCCGACCCGCAGGCCCGCGTCGCCTGCGAGACCCTGGTCACCACCAACCGCATCGTGGTGGCGGGCGAAGTCCGGGCAGGCAAGTCCAAGGACGACACCAAGAAGATCATCAAGGACCTCGAACCCCTGGTCCGCGAGGCGGTCAAGGATATCGGCTACGAGCAGAAGGGCTTCCACTGGAACAAGGCCAAGTACCACTGCTACCTGCATGGCCAGTCGGCCCATATCGCGCAGGGCGTGGACGCCTCCGACAAGAAGGACGAAGGCGCCGGCGACCAGGGCATCATGTTCGGCTACGCCAGCAACGAGACCCCGGAACTGATGCCCGCCACCCTGCAGTGGTCGCATGACATCCTTCAGGTTCTGGCCCGCAAGCGCAAATCCGGCGAGCTTTCCGAACTGCAGCCCGACGCCAAGAGCCAGGTCACCATCCTCTATGAAAACGGCAAGCCGGTTCAGGTCCTCAAGGTCCTGATCAGCCACCAGCACAACAAGCGCATCGACGGCAAGATCGCCATCTCCAAGCGCGTTCTGGACTACATCAAGCCGCACCTCGCCGGCGTCTTCCCGGAAGGCCTGATCACCAAGAAGACCCAGTGGATCGTCAACCCCACCGGCCGCTTCGAGATCGGCGGGCCCGACGGCGACACCGGCGTCACCGGCCGCAAGATCATCGT
>DGYN01000031.1:13068-31762 GCA_002398405.1 Caulobacteraceae bacterium UBA5005 | reverse complement strand
GTCGACACCTACGGCGGCGCGGCCCCGCACGGCGGCGGCGCCTTTTCCGGCAAGGACCCGACCAAGGTAGACCGCTCGGCCGCCTATATCTGCCGGTACCTCGCCAAGAACGTGGTCGCCGCGGGCCTGGCCGACCGCTGCACCATCCAGATCGCCTACGCCATCGGCCTGGCCCAACCGCTGAGCTTCTACGTGGACCTGCACGGCACCGGGAACATCGATCCCGCCATCCTGGAAGCCAAGCTGCCGGAAATGGTCGGCGGCTGCACCCCGCGCTCGATCCGCGAGATCCTGGGCCTCAACAAGCCGATCTACGCCCGCACCGCCGCCTACGGCCACTTCGGCCGCACGCCGGACAACGACGGCGGCTTTTCCTGGGAGCGGACCAACCTGGTGGAAGAGCTGAAGGGGCTGGCTTAGGCGTCCTCCCGCGGTCTGCTACGATTGGCGGCCGCTGCTTCTGAGGCGGCGGCCAAGATGTTCCAGAACCACCCGCACTCTTCCATCTTTCCCGGCGACGGGGTGGAGATCATGGAAGAGCTGGCGATACCGGGGCTAGGCTAGAGGAAGACAGCGAAGGCCGACTCGACGACGATGTTGAGCACGCCTTCGCGGAACTTGTCGGCCTTCACCTTGGCGATCCCCGTCAAGGTCAGGGCCCGCATTTCGAACACCGAGGCCTGGCCGATGACCAGATCTTCGAACTCCTCGGCGGTGAGCCGGCCGTCCTTGAGTTGTTCGGACCAACGCTCGAAATCGGCCTTGCTCCTTTGCAGGAAGCTTTCGGCGTCATTCCGCGCCGCCGTCAGGGCGTCCCTGAGCTCGCTCCTGGCGAGGTCTTCGACCTTGGTCAGGACAAGGGCGGTGAAGGCTGAGAAGTCGGTCATTCCGCGACCTCGATGTCCGGCAGATCGCAGCTGACGGTCTCTTTCTTGTTGATCTCAAGACAGATCAGTTCGTCGAAGGCCTGGCCGATCTGGCGGATCTTGTTCAGCCGGTAGTCCTGCGGCTGCGGGCCGCGCGCCGCCCAGCGGTCAAGGTAGGGAAACAGCAGGCGCTTCTCAGGCGCCCTTAGCGTCTGCCACTGCTTGGCCGACTCCTCGTTGCGCGGCAGGCCGGCCGAGAATTCATAGGCCGCATCCACCTTCACCTTCAGGGCATCAACCTTTTCGGCGTAGACGGCGTAGGGCTCCCCCGATTTCGCCATCAAGGCCAGGCTCTCGGCCTTGAGGCTGGTGGCGTTGCTGTAGGCCTCGACCTGGAACTCGGGCCCGATGGCGGCGCAAGCGCCAAGGACGCTCACCGTCAGGGCCAGGACGAGACCACGGATTGATCGCGCTATGCTCATGAAAGCCCCCTGAGCACAACTTAGCCGGTATTGAAACGAAGTCTAGCGCCAGGCGATCATTCTGGCCGTGCGGTCAGGCCGCCACCGCCGCGGCCCGTTCGGCGACCTTGACGATGTCGCCCATGATGGCGGTCAGGTCGAAGTCCTTGGGGGTATAGACGGCGGCGACGCCCATGGCCTTGAGGCGCGCCTCGTCCTCCGGCGGGATGATGCCGCCGACGATCACCGGGATATCGCCGATGCCGGCCGCCTTCATGCCGGTGATGACGTCCTCGACCAGCGCCAGGTGCGATCCCGACAGGATGGAGAGGCCGACCACGTGGACGCTCTCTTCCAGGGCGGCGTTGACGATCTGGGAAGGCGTGAGGCGGATTCCCTCATAGAGCACCTCGAACCCGCAATCGCGCGCCCGGACGGCAATCTGTTCGGCGCCGTTGGAGTGGCCGTCGAGGCCGGGCTTTCCAACCAGCAGTTTCAAGCGCCGGCGCAGCAGTTTCGAGACCCGCTCGACCTCGACCCTGACAGCCTCGACATCGCCCTTGGGAGACATTCTCGATCCCTCGCCAACGCCCGTGGGGGCCCGGTATTCGCCGAAGATTTCGCGCAGGGCGCCCGCCCATTCGCCGGTGGTGACGCCGGCCTTCGCCGCCGCGATTGACGGCGGCATGATGTTGGAGCCGTCCTTGGCCGCCGCCTTAAGCGCCGCCAGGGCCGCGTCCGCCGCGGCCTGATCGCGGCCTGCGCGCCAGGCGGCGATGCGCTCGACCGCCTCGCCCTCGACCGCCTGGTCGACGACCATGATCGAGCCTTCGCCGCCAGTGAGCGGCGAGACCTCGGTGGTGGTGAACTTGTTGACGCCGACCACGATCATCTCGCCGGCCTCGATTTTCTGCAGACGGTCGGTGTTCGATTCCACCAGCCGGGCTTTCATGTAGCCGCTCTCGACGGCCGCGACGGCGCCGCCCATCTCGTCGATTGCGGCAAGCTCGGCCATGGCCTGCTCCTTCAGCTGGGCGACCTTCTTGGCGACCACGGTCGAGCCTTCGAAAAGATCCTCGTATTCCAGAAGGTCGGTCTCGAAGGCCAGGATCTGCTGCAGGCGAAGCGACCACTGCTGGTCGAAGGGCCGGGGAAGGCCGAGCGCTTCGTTCCAGGCGGGAAGCTGAACAGCGCGGGCCCTGGCGTCTTTGGACAGGGTGACCGCGAGCGTCTCCAGCAGGATACGATAGACGTTGTTTTCCGGCTGCGGCTCGGTGAGACCGAGCGAATTGACCTGCACCCCGTAGCGGAAGCGCCGCGCCTTGGGGTCCTGGACGCCGTAGCGCTTTAGCAGGATCTCGTCCCACAGTTCGGTGAACGCCCGCATCTTGCACATCTCGGTCACGAACCGGATGCCGGCGTTGACGAAGAAGCTGATCCTCTGGGCGACGGTGGCGAAATCCTCGTCCGGCACTTGGCCCGAGGCCTTGACCTCATCGAGCACCGAAATGGCGGTGGCCAGCGCGAAGGCCAGTTCCTGCTCCGGCGTCGCCCCCGCCTCCTGCAGGTGGTAGCTGCAGACGTTCATGGCGTTGAACTTCGGCGTTTCCTTGTAGCACCAGGCGATCATGTCGCTGATCAGCCGAAGGCTTGGGCCCGGCGGATAGATGTAAGTGCCGCGGGAGAGATACTCCTTGATCAGGTCGTTCTGGGTGGTGCCCTGCAGGACCTTGGGATCAACTCCCTGTTCCTCGGCAAGCGCCACATAGAGCGCCAGGAGCCACGCCGCCGGCGCGTTGATGGTCATGGAGGTGTTCATGCGGTCGAGCGGGATCTGCTCAAACAGCATACGCATGTCGCCTAAGTGGCTGACCGGCACCCCGACCTTGCCGACCTCGCCCCGGGCCAGCACATGGTCAGGATCGTAACCGGTCTGGGTCGGCAGATCGAAGGCGATGGAAAGCCCCGTCTGACCCTTGGCCAGATTCCCGCGATAAAGTTCGTTCGACTTTTTCGCGGTCGAGTGTCCGGCATAGGTCCGGAAGAGCCACGGCGCGTCCGGCGCGTGCTGGAAGGGCTTATCGGTCATGGCTCGATAATCCCCCGTCCCGTGTTGCAGCGCAATATGCTTACGCTCAAGGCCCCTAGGGCAGCTTCGGCAGAAGACCCCCCAGGCCCCGGCGATCGCGCGCGCCCTCGCTGTCCGCCGCCCGCTTGCACAGGACGTTGGAGAGGTAGGCCTTGCCGTTGACCTCGATCATCTCGCGCCAGCCGCTGTCACGGTAGCCGGCCTCGGCGCAGAAGCCGTCGGCGGAGGCCTGGACGCAGCGCGGCGTGGCATTGCCCTGGGCGCAGGCCAGGACCCGCACACCGGCCTTGGCGGGAGCGGGGAAGAACTCGACCTCATTGCCCGCCAGGGACGGATTGGTTCCGGGCTCGCCGCCCGCCGCCACTGTCGGCGCCACCACCGGGGCCGGGGCCGGCCGGGACTCGACCACCTCGCCCGAGGGCAGGATTGGAACATCAGGACCCGCCCGGGTCACCGGCGCTTCGGTGAACAGCGGCCCGGTATCGCCGATAAGCCTTGCGGAACGGGTGATGATGGCCACCGGAATTCCGGTCCGCGTACTGTCGATGCGCGTGCAGGGGGGCAGATAGTTGATGTTGCCGCAGAGCTCCCAGATGCCGCGAGTCAGGACGATGCTTTCAACCGTGATCGGCAACCTCAGTCTTGGGGTCGACTCGGTCAGGACCACGGCATTCCCGCGGAACTTGGTGATCGGATAGAGATTGATCTGCATCTCCACCCCGGGCGGGGGCGTGTATTCGGCGGCCTTCTGCTGGGCCTGCTGGGCGGAGGCGAAACCGGCCGCAGCGAGCAACAGGGTTGCGGCTACGGCAACAACGACACGCTTAAACAATGGCCGGTCTCCTAAAGCTTACGCCCTTGGGGGCATTTGCAGTGCGCGGGGTTTCCCCGTCAAGCGGGCCCGCTTCGTGCTGCGCTGCAAAAAGAATCCGCTTGCACCGCGTCAAAAATCTGCAACAGCATTGGGTCTACGTCAGAACAGTCGGGCCACCGGGCATCGTCCGCCAGGCTCGCGACACAGATACCGGAACCGTCTTTCCGTATCGACAAAGAGCACATCGGAAGCCATGACCGCGACAGCCGCCGCCGCAACGACCGCGCAAGAAGCGCCCATCAAGGACCTCTACGAGATCGGAGAGGTTCCACCCGCCTATCACGTGCCGAAAAACATGTACGCCTGGGCGATCCGCAAGGAACGCCACGGCCGCCCGGCGAGCGCCATGCAGGTCGAGGTGGTGCCCACCTGGGAGATCGGCGAGGACGAGGTCCTGGTCCTGGTGATGGCCGCGGGCGTGAATTACAACGGCATCTGGGCCTCGCTCGGTGAGCCGATCAGCCCGCTCGACGGGCACAAGCATCCCTTCCATGTGGCCGGGTCCGACGCCTCGGGCATCGTCTGGGCCGTCGGCGCCAAGGTTCGGCGCTGGAAGCCGGGCGACGAGGTGGTCATCCACTGCAATCAGGACGACGGCGACGACGAAGAGTGCAACGGCGGCGACCCGATGTATTCCACATCGCAGCGCATCTGGGGTTATGAAACGCCGGACGGCTCCTTCGCCCAGTTCTGCCGCGCCCAGGCCCGCCAGCTGATGCCGCGGCCGCTGCATCTCACCTGGGAAGAGGCCGCCTGCTACACCCTGACGCTGGCCACCGCCTATCGCATGCTGTTCGGCCACAAGCCCCATGAACTGAAGCCCGGCCAGAACGTGCTGGTCTGGGGGGCCTCCGGCGGGCTGGGATGTTTCGCCATCCAGCTGGCGGCGGTGACGGGCGCCAAGCCGATCGGCGTCGTCTCCGATGAGTCCAAGCGCGACTTCGTCATGTCCATGGGCGCGGTCGCCGTCCTGAACCGCAAGGACTACAATTGCTGGGGCCAGTTGCCGACGGTGAACGGCCCCGAGTTCAACGACTACATGAAGGAAAGCCGCAAGTTCGGCAAAGCCGTGTGGGACATCACCGGCAAGAAGGACGTCGACATGGTGTTCGAACACCCTGGCGAGTCCACCTTCCCGGTCAGCGTTTTTCTGGTGAAACGCGGCGGCATGGTGGTGATTTGCGCCGGCACGACCGGCTTCAACCTAACCATGGATGCGCGCTTTTTGTGGATGCGCCAAAAGCGCGTCCAGGGCAGCCATTTCGCCAATCTGATGCAGGCCTCGGCCGCCAACCAGCTGGTCATCGACCGGCGGATCGACCCGTGCCTGTCGGAGGTCTTCACCTGGGAGGACATTCCCGAGGCCCACGAGAAGATGCTCAACAACCAGCACCTGCCCGGCAATATGGCGGTCCTGGTGTCGGCCCAGCGCCCGGGACTGCGCACCTTTGAGGAAGTCCAGGAAATCGCGCTCGGGAACGACTAGGGGCTCAAGGGGATCGACTCCCCCTCCCCAAGCGTTCTCTCTGCATGAGACACTTAACCTTCCTGGCCGCCACGGGTCTGATCGCCCTGGCGGGCCCCGCCTTTTCGCAGGCCGCTCTGAAGTGGCGCGCCGCCGGGACGGCCATTAACGCCGCCTATCCGGCCAAGGCGATCAAGGACAACATCGACGGCAAGACCGCGATCGACTGCAAGGTGCGCCGCGACCTGACGCTGGGCCCGTGCGAGGTCATCGGTGAAACGTCCACCGGCTATGGCTTCGCCGATGGGGCCAAGCGCGCCGCCTCGACCATGCGCATTCTGGCCAATCAGGGTGTCAAGGCCGGGGACATCGTCGCCGTGACCGCCTTTTTCGAAACCGACGGCGTCAAGTACGAGATCAAGCCGACGCTCACCAAGAGCGCGCGCACCGCGCTGACCAACCCCAGCCTCTAGGACCAGCCTCTAGGAATCGAGGCGTCCAACGGCCGCAAGGCCCGGCGACACGTCCCCGTCGCCCCAGAAGAGTTCGGTCTGCCCAGCGCTGGAGACATCGGCTGTTTCCGGCAGGTGCAGGGTGAAGGTCGCGCCAGCGCCGGGCTCTGACTCCAGCGCCACCCAGCCGCCGTGCATTTCCACCAGGGCCTTGACCAGGGCGAGGCCCAGCCCGGGCCCGCCGCGTTCGCGGCCGACGAAACGGTCGAAGATGTGGGCCTGGACGTGGAAGGGGATACCCCGCCCCTGATCGGAGACCTGCAGGGTGATCTCGCTCGAGGCCCGCTTGGCCGAAAGGGTCACGGTCGTTCCCTTAGGGCTCTGGCGGAGAGCGTTTTCCATCAGATGGTCGAGGACCTGATTGAGGCGCTGCGCGTCCGCGCGGATCAGGCCGACGCTCTCATCCGCGGTGACCTTGACCTCGACGCCGGCGTCGGCCGCGCCCCTGGCCGAGCGCGCGGCGGTAGCTTCCAGGAGGGTGACGATCGAGACGTCGGCGATATCCAGCGCCATTTCCCCGGCGTCGATCTGGGCCATGTCGAGCACATCGTCGATGGAGCGCGCCAGCTGCGTCGCCGCGGTGCGGACGGAGGCCACATGCGCCCTGGCCTGGGGCGGCAGGGCGTCCCCGGTGTAATCCAGCAGCTCCGAATAGCCGATGATGGTGGTGAGCGGGGTGCGGAGCTCATAACTGACGTTGCCGACGAAATCCTTTTTCAAACGCTGGGCCTCGTCCAGCGCCGCCGAGCGGTCCTTCAGCGCCCCCTCCAGGCGCTTGGTGTCGGTGATGTCGGCAAAGGCGGTCAGCGTCGCCCCGTCGGGCAGGGGCCGGGACTGCCAGGCGACGATGCGGTCGTCGGCGGTGCGGGTCTCGCCCCCGGTCGGCACCCTGGCCATGGGGTCGGGATCGGCAATGCGGCCTTTCAGTTCCTTCCAGAAGGCCTGGTCGTGGAGCCGAGGCGTGCAAAGTTCGGCCACGCCTTCCAGGTCGCCGGCGTCCTTCAGTTGGGTCGGCGTCACCCGCCAGAACAGTTCGAAGGCCTCGTTGTGCAGTCGAAGCCTGCCGTCGGAGGCGAAGACCGCCACCGCGTCGTTGAGCTTGTCCAGCGTCGCCTGGTGGGCCTGGATCAGGGCGTTGTATTGCGCCTTCAACCGAAGCTCGCCGGTGATGTCGCTGAACAGCACCAGGATCCCGCCCATGGGGTGCGACTGGCGGACGACCTTCAGGGTGCGCCCGTCCGGCAGGGTCCACAGGTCGTCCGGTCCCTGGTCGAGGCTTTCGTAGTGCGACAGCTCCTTGGCCTTGAAGTGCCCGTAGTCCGCCGTCTCCGGCAGGCGCCGCTTCTGACGCAGGCGGTCGAGGAACTCGCCATGGGTCGGACCGTCCGCCAGCCAGGCCGGCTCCAGGCCCCACAGCTCGACAAAGGCCCGGTTGTGGAAGGAGAGTTTCTTGGTGGCGGAGAAGATCGCCACCGCCTCGGCGATGTGATCGAGCGTCTCGTCGTGAGCCTTTTCGTGGCGCTTGACCGCCTCGCGCAGGTCCTCGGCCTCGGTGACGTCAGCCGCCATCACCCCGACCTCGCCGCCGTCGAGCGGGGTGGCGGTGATGCGGAAGGCCCGGCGCTTGCCGCCGGCGATAAGCCAGCGCACCGCCTCTTTCTGCACCCCGGCCGCCGCCGCCTCGGCGATCAGGGGCTCGGCCCCCCGGTCGAAGGCGAGGTTGCGGGCGAGCGCGTCCTCCACCGAGGTGGCGTCCGCCGCCTCCAGCCAGGCCTTGTTGGCCCAGACCAGGGCTCCGTTCGAGCGCGCCACCCAGGCGGGTTCGGCCCCGGCGTTCAAAAAGTCCGCGAACCGGTCGGCGGCGAAGCTCGCCCGCGGCCGCCAGGGGGTCAGCTTGATCCAGGCCATGCCCCCCGCCGGTCCACCCTCGACCCTTAGGGCCTGGGTTCCGGCGCGGGCTTCCAGGTTGCAGGCCTCCCCCGAAGCCATCAGGGCCTGAAGTTTGCGCTTATGCGCCGGATCGGCCTCCATCAGGGCCTCGATCACCGCCATCGGTTCGGCGGCTACCCCCAGGGCCTCGGCGCAGGCCAAGAGGTGCTCCCCCCCCGCGCTAGTGCTGGCCTGGCCGGAATCGAGGGCGATCAAGACCCCGCCGGAGGCCTCGGCCGCAGCCAGAGCTGTCGCCGCGCCGGTCTCTTCCTCGATGCGGCGGGTCAGTTCGGCGATGCGCGCGGCGTCGCGCCTGCGGCGGGCGACCGCCCACAGGGTGACCGAGATCGCCAGGAACACCGCCCCTGAGGCGGCCGCCAGGATGACGTCGGCCTGATCCATTTCGCCCAATGCCCCGCCGCTCCGCCCGCGGCTGAATAGGGAATCATAGGGTGCGTCCCCGCAGGCGCCTATCCCGGTGAGACGGTTTTGAGTCTAAATGCCACGCATGAGCGCCATCCTCTATCCGGTCGCCGTCAATGCCGAGCGCGCCCTGGCCGCGCCGCTCGGCCGCGCGGCCCGTGAGCGGGAGGCCGAGACCCTGGCCCGAGGGCAGGTCCGCTTCGTCACCGAGGCCGCCGGTCCGGCCTTCCAGACCTATGAGGCGGCGCTCAAAGCCTTCCCCGGCCGCATCGACGATGGCCGCCGCGCCGTTCAGCCGGAGGACCGTTTCTGCGCCTTGCGGGAGGTCGCCGCCCTCATCCCCCGCCGGGGCCGGGCGAAGTCGAAATCCGCCACGCCCATCTACCGCGACGGGCGCCGCTGGTCAGAGGGGCCGGCGCCCATCGAGACCGTCTGGCGCCTGTCGGTCAGCTATTGGCGCATCATCGCCGCCGAGGAGCTCGCCGCCTTGGAACAGGCCCGCCGGGCCCGCCGCCGGGCCAACGCCGACCTTGATCCCGCCGCGCTTCGGGCGCTGGCCATGCAACCGCTCTTGCCGGTCAGGCCGCAGCAGCCCCTCGACGTCGGCCTCTTCGAGCAGCGCCTGCCGGAAGCGCCGCACATCATCATCCCCGATGAGTAAGATCCCCGCCTGGGGCGCGCTCGCCGCCCCCTCCCTCGCCGATTTCGAGGCCCTGGCGAAGATCGCCTTCGACGAGCTGCCCGAGCCCTTCCGCGATCTGGCTGGGGATGTGGTGTTCAGGATCAGCGACTTCGCCGACGAAGAGGCGCTTCAGGGCTTGGGCGTCGAGGACGCCTTCGAGCTCACCGGGCTCTATGAAGGGGTCGATCTTGGCCGCCGCTCGGTGCTCGACCAGGCCCGTCTGCCGTCCACGGTCTATCTCTACCGCCGCCCGATCCTCGACGAATGGGCCGAGCGGGGCGATCTTTCGCTGCAGGAACTGGTCACCCACGTCCTGGTTCATGAAATCGGCCATCACTTTGGCCTTTCCGATGACGACATCCACGCCATCGAGGACAGCGCCTAGCCCCTTCAGGCGAAGTGGATTCCGGTTCGCCGCCCGAAAGGGGCGCTAGCAAGATGTGATCCGTCGGACTTGACCAGCCGTAAGGCTTGGGGCTTTGGAGACAGTCATGAAATTGCCCGCCGCCCTCATCCTTGCCGCCCTGCTGGCCGGACCGGCGATCGCCCGCGACGCCGCGCCCCAGCCTGTGAAGCCCGTGGCCGTCACCTTCTTCTCCGGCCGCTGGTACGAGATCGCCCGCACTGAAAACATCCGCCAGAAGGACTGCCAGGCGCCGACCTACGACTTCTCGCCCCAGAAATCGGAGGCGACGCGGGCCTTCCTGCTCACCTGCCGCAAGGGCTCTCCCGCGGGAAAGCCCGAGAGCCTGGCGGTTTCAATCCGGATGCCCACCGATCCGGCCCGCAACAAATTCGTGGTCAGCGCCATGGCCGGGGTTCTGCGCCAGGAATACTGGGTCCTGGACCGGGCCGACGACCTGTCGTGGGCGATCATGGCCACTCCCGGCGGCAATTACGTCTGGCTATTGGCCCGCAATCCGCAGATGGATGCCGGAACCAAGAGCCAGCTCCTGACCCGCATCAAGGCCATGGGCTACGATTTGGGCAAGATCGTCCAGCCCAGGCACCCCTGAGGCTATTCGCGGCGGCGGCGGCGCTTTTCCGCCTCGCGGCCAAAGACTTCGAAGAGGAAGGGAATGCCGCGAATGGCGGCGATGAAGGCGACGATCGTCACCACCGCGGCGATGACCATCGGTCTGTAAAAGGGGTCCATCGCTATCGTCTAGGCTGATCGTGGCCCATTACAAGGCATCATCGGATGTCACAGGCGACGACGCGGTAGCCAAGATCGAGGGCCGTTAAGTCCAAAAGTCCGGCGTTGCGCTCCGCCCAGCGGCCGCTGTCCAGGTCCGCCGCCAGCCGATCGAGACCCGCCCGGGCGTCGATCCGTGAGAAGCTCGACATCCCACTTCGCACCATCGGCTCAAGATAGGCCTGAGGACGCCGCCAGTAAGCGCAGAGAAAGCCGTCGATACAGTCGTGTGGAATGGCGAGCGGCGAGATTCTTGTAGGTCCGATCAGGCGCTCCAACAGGGCGGCCAAAATGCCGGCGCTTGGAAAAATGTCCCGGTCATACGCCAGGATTTCCGGGAAATAGTCACGCGTCAGCCAGAAGGGCGGATCGTCGGGAACCCAGGTCAGAAGCACGACTCGTTTCCTCGCCACCCGCGCCATCTCGCAAAGGCCCCGCTCAAGATCGGGCCAGTGGTGGACGCTCAGCACCGCCATGGCCGCGTCGACGCTGTTCGTCGCCAGCGGCAGAGCCTCGGCCGATCCCGCCAGGCAAGGCGCGGCGCTAGCCGGCCTCTGCGCGATCATCACCGCCGAGGGCTCCACCCCGATCACGGATCGGCCGGCCGGCTCATAGGACCCCGTCCCCGCGCCGATATTGGCGACGCTCGCCGCGTCCCCCAGCGCCGCCTCGATCAGGGACGCAATCCGCGGATCCGGCCGCCTCTGCCCCGCATAGGTGCGGCCAATCTCATCATAGAGCGCCATGGATGATCCTATACCTGGCCATTCCCGCCTTGACCCTGCGAACATAGCCGGAACATAAATCGGCCCATGGACGGCGAGATCACCATCCTCACCTTTTCGCGGCCCGAGACCACCTCGGCGGTGACGCGGGGGGCCGCGCGGCTGTTTGAGGCCCTGGGCTATGCGCCCTTGCTGGAGATCGGGCTTCCCAATGGGCGGCGGGCCGACATCATGGCCCTGGGGCCCAAGGGGCAGATCGCCATTTGTGAGGTGAAATCCTGCCTCGAGGATTTCCGCACCGACCTGAAGTGGGGCGAATACCTGCCCTATTGCGACGCCTTCTATTTCGCCGTCGCGCCGGAGTTTCCGCGGGAAATTCTGCCCGAGGGACCGGGGCTGGTCGTCGCCGACGGGTTTGGCGGAGCGGTCCTGCTCGATGCGCCGGCGGTTCCGCTGGCGCCGGCGAGACGGAAAGCCCTTACCTTGGCCTTTGCGCGGCTGGCCGCGATGAGGGCGACATTTTAGCCTGGGCCTGGATCCGCTGTTCAGTGGCCGCGATCATCGCCTTCATGGTGTCGGCTTCGGCCTGGGACAGGTCGCCCACGATCATCCGGATCCGTAGGGTTCCCTCGTTCAATTCGAAGGCGGCGGTGCGGCCGCCGGACAGGATGACGAAGGGCAGGCCGTACTCGGTGATGATACGGAAATCTTCGGGACCAAAGGTCAGGCTTGGACGATTGCAGCTGATCACCACGCCGTCCGGCGCGGGCAGCTGTGGCAGGCTTGTGCGCGCGGTCAGCGAAAGCGGTTTCAGAGCCGGGAAATCCTGCGGACCATAGACACCGGGCTGGGTGCTCGGGCGGTGGATGCTGCAGCTTTCGCCCGGAGCGGGCGCCAGCTTCGCCGTGGCTTGAGGGATAGGCTTTGCGTCCGGCGCCGCCCCCGCGAGCGCCAGGATCGCCGCCAGGGCGGAAATCAACGGGGCGCTCTCTTGGAGAGAATCCGTTGCAGGGTGCGCCGGTGCATGTTGAGCCTCCTGGCCGTCTCGGACACATTGTGCCCGCAGAGTTCATAGACCCGCTGGATATGTTCCCACCGGACCCTATCCGCGGACATTGGGTTTTCCGGCGGAGCCGTACCGCTCTCGTTGGTCGAGAGCAAGGCTCTGGCGACGTCGTCTGCGTCCGCCGGCTTGGCCAGATAGTCGATGGCGCCGGCTTTCACCGCCGCCACCGCGGTAGCGATATTACCGTAGCCGGTCAGCATGACGACCTTGGCGTCTGGCCGGGCGGCCTGGATTGACTGCACCACCTGCAGGCCGTTGCCGTCGTCGAGGCGAAGATCGAGGACCGCGAAGGCGGGCGGGTGCGCCTTGACCGCCGCCACAGCCTCGGCGACCGAGCCGACCAGCACCGGTTCGAACCCCCGGCTCTCAAGCGCCCGGCCCAGGCGCGTGCGCAGGGGCGCATCGTCGTCGAGAACCAGGAGACTCCTATCGGGTAAGGCTGCGATCGCTTCCGAAAGGTCGACCATCGTTGCTCCCTAATCCGCCTCATAAGTTCAGCTTGCGACATCTTGCCGCCCTAAATTCCTAAGCTTCAACCCCCGGCGCGTAAAAATCTCGCAAAACGGGAGCTTCGATACTCTCCCTCAACCATTGCGCGGAAACGACAGCCCCGCCACGCTTGCCGTTCTCGAAACTGACGAGGGCCCCTGTTTTCTCCAAAAGGGTTTTGGCGATGAAGAATCCCAGGCCCATACCCGTGTGCCCGGACCGCGACCCCTCCCCAGACGGGCGGCTGGTGACATAGGGTTGGCCGAGCTTGGAGAGGATTTCCGGCGCGAATCCCGGGCCGTCATCACGCACCTCAACGGTGATGTGGCGCTGGTCAAATCGCGCGCTGATAAGGATCTCGCCCTTGGCGAAGTCGGTGGCGTTTTCCACGAAGGTGGTCATGGCGTGCAGCACCTCGGGCATGCGCCGGATCTCCGGCGCGGCCTCGCCGGGCGGGCCGGTGACCACCGCCTCGACCCGGATAGGCCCGGAAAGGTGAGGCTCGATCACCTCGTTGAGAAATTCGCGCAGGGAGAGCCGCGCATGCATGGCGTCCTCGGCCAGGGGCGCGTCGGTCAGGCGCTTCAGGATTTCGCGACAACGCTCGGCCTGGGAGACCAGCAGTTCCGCATCTTCGCGGATTCTGGGATCGGCGATCTCACGGCCCAGTTCCTTGGCGACGATCTGGATTGTGGCGAGCGGGGTGCCAAGCTCGTGCGCCGCCGCGGCCGCCAGCGCCCCCAGCGCCGAAAGCTGCTGCTCGCGGGCCAGCACCGTCCGCGTGGCGTTCAGGGCCAGCTCCATGCGCTCGGCCTCGGCCGAGGCCCGCCAGGCATAGCTGGCGGTAAAGGCGATCGCGGCCTGGAGGGCGATGGTTAGGGCCGCCTTGAAGGGATCACTGACGATCACCGTCTGGCCCTCCGGCAGGGGAAGAGCCCAGCCCCAGACGGCCATGGCCGCCACCAGGACAAAGCCCAGCGTCACCATGCCGATGACATAGCGGCCGTTCACCGTCGCGGCGGCCAGCGCCATCGGCGCGACCAGCAGCACCGAGAACGGGTTCAACACCCCACCGGAGAAGAACAGGATCGCCGCCAGGCCGACCATGTCGAAGGAGAGGACCGCCGCGATCTCGGCGTCCGTGGCCTGCCGCTTTGCCGTGTCATAGGCCGAGAGCGCGATGTTGGAAGCGGCGGTGATGAGCACCAGCGGGATCAGGATCGGCCACGGCGCCGGCGCCTGGAAGGCCAGCCCCGCGACCGCCAGCACAAGGGCTTGGCCCAACACCCCCCGCCAGCGCAAGGCCGCCAGCGTCGAGAGTCTGAGGCGTCCCCTGCCCGTGACAAAGTCCCAGGGCCCGGCGCCGTCTTGTCCCTCGGGGGACGGAGGTCTATCTGACGGCGCGGTGGTCATGGCCCCGCAGGATCACCCGGCGCGCGCCGCCTGTCACCTTCGAGTTGAGCCTGAACATGCTGACCCGCCGTCAAACCCTCGTTCTCGCGGCCGCCGGGGCGCTGGCGGGATGCGAGCCAAAACCCAGGGCGGCAAGCCAAGCCGCTGGCGCGCCCGCCATCGGCGGGCCCTTCACCCTAGTCGATGGCGACGGCAGGCCCTTTACCGACCAGGACCTGAAAGGCCACTGGAGCGCTATCTACTTCGGCTTCACCTATTGCCCGGACATCTGCCCGACCAGCCTGATGACGCTAAAGGACGGGCTCGAGCGCCTGGGCTCCAAGGCGAACGAAGTCCAGACCTATCTGATCAGCGTTGATCCCGAGCGCGACACCCCTGCCGCCATGAAAGCCTACGTCGCCAACGACATGTTTCCCAAGGGCCTGATCGGATTGACCGGCAGCCCCGAGCAGATCGCAACGGCGGCCAAAGCCTACAAGATGTATTACAAGAAGGCGGGGGATGGCGAAGGCTACCTCGTCAATCACCAGTCGATCATTTACCTGATGAATCCCGATGGCGAGTTCGTCCGGCCCCTGACCCACGGTCTGACCCCTGAGCAAATCGCCCAGCAAATAGGCGACGCTATGTCGCGTGGGGCCTGAAGCGCCCGCAACCAATCTTTCTAAACATCTTGGGCCTAGACTCCTCGCACTGCAGCGAACATATTTTGCGGTGCAACAACGGAACCAAGAGCCATGCTCTACGCGATCCACGAGGCCGCCTATTACGCCTCCACCCCCTGGCGAATGGCCGCGCGGGCCATGCGCGACTTCTGGGGCTCGACCATTAATCCGGCCCACGACAGCCCGCTCGGCCGCACCATCACCGCCAGCGCCGACCTGTTCTCCAGCCTGACCCGCCGCTACGGAAAGCCCGACTGGAAGATCGACCAGATCATGGTCAACGGCTCTCCGGTCCGCGTGCGCCCGACCACCGTTTGGGAAAGCCCGTGGTGCAAGCTGGTGCAGTTCGACCGCGACATGTCCGACATGCGCCGCGCCGGCCATCGCGAGCTAGACCCCGCCATCCTGATCGTCGCGCCGCTTTCCGGCCACTACGCCACCCTGCTTCGCGGCACGGTCGAAGCCTTCCTGCAGGACCACGCCGTCTTCATCACCGACTGGTCGAACGCCCGCGATGTCTCGATCATGGAGGGCCGCTTCGGCTTCCACGACTATGTCGACCACATCCAGGAGATGCTGCGTCAGCTGGGCCCCCGGCCGCACGTCCTGGCCGTCTGCCAGCCGGGCCCGGCGGTCATGGCCGCCGCCGCCCTGATGGCCGAGGATGACGATCCCTCGCGTCCCGCCTCCATGACCATCATGGGATCGCCCATCGATGCGCGCCTGTCGCCCACCCAGACCAACAAGCTGGCGGAAGAGCGCCCCTTCACCTGGTTCCAGAAGGAGATGGTCTACACCATGCCGCCGCCCTATCCGGGCACCGGCCGCCGCGTCTATCCGGGCTTTGTGCAGCTCTACAGCTTCATGTCGATGAACGCCGAAAAGCACCAGGAGGCGCACCGCAAATACTTTGAGGACCTGGTGAAAGGCGACGGCGACAACGCCGACAAGCACCGTGAGTTCTACGACGAGTATCTTTCGGTCCTAGACCTCACCGAGGAATTCTACCTCGAGACCATCGACATCGTCTTCCAGAAACACCTGCTGCCCAAGGGCGAGCTCGTCCATCGGGGCCGCCTGGTCAAACCCGAACTCATCAAGGACATCGCCCTGATGACCGTCGAGGGCGAGTTCGACGACATTTCCGGCATCGGCCAGACCCAGGCCGCCCACGCCCTCTGCTCGGGCCTGCCGGCGGAGATGAAGATCGACTACGTCCAGCCCAATGTCGGCCACTACGGCGTCTTCAACGGCCGCCGCTTCAAGGCCGAGATCTATCCCAGGGTGAAGGATTTCACCCACCGCTGGGATCCGCCCATGGCCCCGCAGAAGCGGCCGAACCTGACGGTGGTCAGCGGGTAGCACGATCTTGACTCGCTGAGCTCTTCCGACCCACCTTCCGCGCAGGGGAAGGGGCATGACGGAAACACCGCCTGCACTGCCGAAAACCACCCTTGGCCGGGCGGCGCTCGCCCTGCTCGCGGGCGCCGTCGTGGGTGCGGTCCTCACGGCGCTGGCCTTCGCGGCTTCGGCCTATCTGTTCCCGCAGAGCCCTGAGGCGCGGTCGGTGGGGTTTGACCTTGGGCAGGCGGGGGTCTGGGGGTTGATCTTCCTGGTCATGGTGCTGTTCTGGATCGCCGGTCTGGCGGTCATCGGAGCGCCGTTGTGGGTCCTGTTGCACCGGCTGGGTCATAGGGCCCGGCTCCACGCTATGATGCTGGGGGCCCTGGCGACCGGGGTCAGCGGCTATGTGCTTGGAGTCGTGGCGATTTCTCCCCTGCCCATCGCCTGGTTTCTGACCTTTGCCCTGATCGGTGCGGCAACCGGCGAGCTGATCCGGAAAATCGCCTATCGCTGAGTGCAAACGCCGCAGCAAAAACTGTTCAAAGTAAACACGCCTTAACCCTCCTGCCCCAAAATCGCAGCCAAGAAGCAGGCTCAAAGGGTATTGGTGATGGCGCGCGCCGCCAGGCTTTCGACAAAAGACGCCATTTTCGAGTATTTCGCCCTGATCTGGGCGCACTCGAGCGTGGCGCGGTTCCGGGGTGGCGTCGTCGCGGCCATGGGGCTTGGCTTTTTGCTGGCCCTGGCCGGATACAACGCCGCCGATCCCAGCTGGAATGCGGCCTCCGCTGAAGCGGTGAAGAATTTCCTCGGCGGCGCCGGCGCGAAAACCGCCGACGTCGGCATGCAGACCTTCGGCGTCACCGCCTGGCTCGCGGGCCTGCTCATGGTGCTGATGGGGGCCGGCCGGGCCCTGGAGCGCGATCCTGACGCGACCCGCAACCGCCTACGCCTGCGCACCCTGATGGGGATCGCGGGCCTTGTTCTGATCGCCGGGGGCCTTGCCGCCTTCGCGGCGCCCAAGGTCTGGCCGCTGAGCGTCGGGCTGGGCGGCATGGCGGGAGAGGGCATGCTGGGCCTGCTGGCCGGGCTTTTCACCTTCGTGCGCCTCCCCGCCGCCGAGCCGATAGCCGCGGTGATCTTGAGCCTGGCGGGCCTGGTCCTGTTCAACATGGCGCTGGACATCCGTGGCCGCGACTATCTGACGGCCATCTCGAGCCTCGCGGGTCTTTTGGCCCCCCGCCGCACGGCGAGGCCGGCGACCGCGGTCCGCGCCCGCCGCAAGAGCCCCGCCGTTTCCGAGCGGGCCCCGATCGCCGATGACCCGTTTCATGAGCCGGAGGTCCTGCCGGAGCCCGTCGTGGCAGTGGGCAACAAGTCCAAGCCCGGGAACCGCGAGAGCCGCGAGAGCCAGTCGACCTTCGACTTCGTCCAGCCGGACGGCTTCCGCATGCCGGAGCTGGCCATGCTGGCCAAGCCCAAGCCCCGCCAGAACACCATCGATGAAGGGTCTCTGCGCCAGAACGCCCGGATGCTGGAAAGCGTGCTGGCCGAATTCGGCGTCCGCGGGACCATCGACCAGATCAAGCCCGGCCCCGTCGTCACCCTCTATGAACTGGTGCCCGCCGCCGGGGTGAAGACCGCCCGCGTCGTGGCTCTGGCCGAAGACATCGCCCGCTCTATGAGCGTGGCTTCCGCCCGCGTCGCCGTGGCCCACGGCCGAAACGCCATCGGCATCGAACTCCCCAACGCCCGCCGCGAGACGGTTTTCCTGCGGGACCTGCTGGCGTCCGCCGAATACGAAAAATCCAGCCAGATCCTGCCCATGGCTTTGGGCGAGACCATCGGCGGCGAGCCCTATATCGCCGACCTCGCCAAGATGCCCCACCTGCTGATCGCCGGCACCACCGGCAGCGGCAAATCGGTGGGCGTCAACGCCATGATCCTGTCGATCCTCTACCGCCTGCCGCCCAGCCAGTGCCGGTTCATCATGATCGACCCCAAGATGCTGGAGCTGTCGGTCTACGACGGCATCCCGCACCTGCTGGCCCCGGTCGTCACCGACCCCAAGAAGGCCATCGTCGCGCTGAAGTGGACGGTCCGCGAGATGGAGGACCGCTATCGCCGGATGAGTAAGATCGGCGTGCGCAACGTCGCCGGCTTCAACGAACGCGTCGCCGAGGCCGCCGCCAAGGGCGAGCATTTCGAGCGCACGGTGCAGACCGGTTTCGACGATGCCGGCCGCCCGGTCTACGAGAGCGAGAAGATCCGCCCCGAGCCCATGCCCATGCTGGTGGTGGTGATCGACGAGGTCGCCGACCTGATGATGGTGGCCGGCAAGGACATCGAAGGCGCCGTCCAGCGCCTGGCCCAGATGGCCCGCGCGGCGGGGATCCACCTGATCATGGCCACCCAACGCCCGTCGGTGGACGTCATCACCGGCACCATCAAGGCCAATTTCCCGACCAGGATAAGCTTCCAGGTCACCAGCAAGAT
>DGYN01000031.1:0-12801 GCA_002398405.1 Caulobacteraceae bacterium UBA5005 | reverse complement strand
TCCAGGTCACCAGCAAGATCGACGCCCGCACCATCCTGGGCGAGCAGGGCGCCGAGCAGCTCCTGGGTCAGGGCGACATGCTCTACATGGCCGGCGGCGGCAAGATCACCCGCCTGCACGGACCGTTCGTGTCCGACGCCGAGGTCGAGGCGGTCGCCAAGTTCCTGCGCGACCAGGGCCAGCCGCAGTATCTGGAAGACGTCACCGCCGGCGGCGACGACGACGAGGACGGCGAACTGGCCGGGCTTTCTGGCCCCGGCGACAGCGCCGGCGCCAACGAGCTTTACGACCACGCCGTCGCCGTCGTCACCCGCGATGGCAAGGCGAGCACAAGCTACATCCAGCGGCGGTTGCAGATCGGGTACAATAGGGCGGCCAGCCTGATGGAGCGGATGGAAAAGGAAGGCGTCGTGGGGCCTGCGAACCATGCGGGGAAGCGGGAGATTTTGGCGGGGGCGCCGCCGCGGTAGAGGGCGAGAGTTCTTACAGTCTAAGCCACAGCGATCCTGAGTGTTTTCGCGCGTCAGCGCAAAAACGAAACCGCACATCCCCCCCGGGGGGTGCGGTGTGGGTTTGGTCGCGGGCCTGGCGGTGCACATCCCGGCGAACTTTGGGAGGCGAGCGCGGCGGAGCAAGCGCGATGATGTGGGGGAATTGGGCAGGCTCGGAAACAGTCTAGACTGGTCCTGGATTGCGACTAGGCGGTCCAGTCGAGCATGCGCCTCTCGCCTTCGACAATGCAGATCGAAATAAAATCCGGCCTTGGATCAGGGGCCGGCCGTGTCGGCGAGCTGTCCTGAGCAACGTACTTAACAAGTAGATTCGAGAGTTCAGCAGCAAGTGATTCTCCCCAGCCCTCGGTCAGCAGCGCGCGGACATATGGAAGATCTTCCTGTGGCTCCGGCGTGGAGATGATCGCAGGCGCAATACGAGCTAGGCCTTGGTCAGCTGTCGCGAACAGGTACCGTCTTCGCTCAGCTTCCCCCCGTTGAATGCGGGCCGAAAAATCGCTCAGTTGGGTGATATCCCATGCAGCATTCTTGATGCCCGCTATCGCCTCGGTCCGCTCAACACTACGCAGCCGTTTTATTAGGCCACGTCGAGGGCCTCGCGGAGCAAGGTAGAACAGCGCAAACGCTGCTCCGGGCCCGGCCAGCATGAATTCCTCGTACATCCAGCGAAGGAGTTCCCGAGCTTTTTCAACTGGCTGAAGTGGCGATAGCTCAAGCTCTCCGACCTTAAGAGCCACAATGTAGTTTCGACGCCATCGAGCGAGCGGGAACGCCAGGTCCTCATCGGTGCGCGGAGGAGGTTCTCCCAATACAATACTGTCGCGCCGGCCTAAGGCCAAATCGATCCAAGCACTCGGGTTCTCCCGGTCGGCCAGCCTAAACCATCGCAACTCCTCTTGAGCGGTAAGATTGCCCTCACGATGCGCCAGTTCATGAAACGCAACAGACGGTTCGATTTGAATGTCGATTGCTTGGCAAAAAGCCATGAGCTCGATGGCCATCGACGTCGGTCCATCATCCCTGATTGGCCGGCCATGTTGCGCGACCGAGGCCATGCGTGAGACCAAGTTCCGATCCGGCAGCAGGCAAAAGGTCCAACCCTCGACACCTTTCGCGTACGTCAGGGCGATGCGATCAAACATCCCCCGCTGAGGCGCAATGAATCCTGGAACGATGCCTCCGCGGTGAGAGAGTCGTTTTGAAATTGCATCAAAGTCGGCCGCTCGAAGCGTTTGAGTTGGTTGAGTAGGGAAGATGGCCATCCCGCTATTCCACAATGATTCTGAGCGGTGAGGTGGGGCGCTATTGGCGTCAGCTAATTTCCAAATGCTGGAGAATCTTCGCCAGTTGGCCAGCGCCGAAGTGTGTACGGTCGCCGTCACCCGACGATGCTAAGGAACCGTCGCTAGAGCATCGTACGCCGTTAGCCTGCCGATGCCGAGGCGCTGATACTGCCACCTTGGCAACATGTTGGGCTCCAGCGTGGTCTTCTGGATATAGGCACCCAGGGCCTGCTTGTTGGCGAAACCAATTAGCCCCTTGATGCGATCGAAATAACGGACCGATTTGGCCCTGGCGAACATCTCAAAAGGCCCTCCGAAACGCCCCACATAGACAAGCGTATCTGGCCACCACCCGCTCCAACCGCCGTCGGGAATCGAGCGCAAATAGAGTACGAAGTCCGCCGCCATCACGAAGTTAAAGTCTATTCCTGTACCGGTCGCACGTTCACTCAACATGTCGGCTTTGACCGAGAGACGATTTAATTTGAGCCTTGTATTTCTCTGTGAGAGTGATTGGACATTGGTATTGAAAATTGGGAATGTGTGCATTTTTTCTTGATTGTTTTCTGTACTTTGCCAAAAATATTCGTTTGAAAGCATGTAATTTGCGGCTTCAAATTTTTCGTGCCTAATAAATGTTGCGATCGCGTAGAGAAATAGTTCGCAGACGATGAAGCGAAAATTGTCGAAATCTGTATCCGTCCATGAATTTACATGCAACGGTCGATAAAGGTAGGGTATAAGGCTCTCAAAAAAACGGTGTGTGACGAGCAGAATTTCGTCAGTAAAATTGTACTGTGCAATGGCGCTAAATATCTCGATTGCCTCATTCCGAAGCGGAGTAAACTCTTCGATACTGGCCACAACGGCGTCGTCGAAGGCAGTGTCATCACTTGGATTACGACTTAGCCTGAAGTTCTCCAGCCCATTCGATAGCGTCCGGAAATATTCGCCGACGAGAGCCGCGGCGTTGGGAGCGCCTGCTTTCACAGCGTCGATTGCCCGTCGAAAATCAGTCGACGTAGCGATCTTCCTTGGTTGTTCGGGCGCTAGAAAACTTGGGGTCGATCCTAACTCTGGGCGGACGTAGAGGGGCTTATCCCATATCCACCGCAGCAGGCGCTCAAAGTCCGTCGCGTAACTCGCAGGGCTAGAAAGATCGATATAGATTCGGCCACCGTAATATGCAGGGAGATATGGCTGGCCAATCTCATCTCGCTCGCTGACTATCGCTACATATTTGTCCTGGGCCTTCTTCGCATATAGCTCCGGAGTGATGATCTGGGCCTCGTTGCCAGCGCCGCCACTGCGCTCGTTAGACTTTTCAGCGTACTTTCGATCGCAGACCAGGAGCACCTTTGTAACGGTCGCGTCGGTCACCATTGTTTCCATGAAGGCGTTAGCGTCATGCCCTGGTTTTAAGTCCCATTTGTCGAGGATTACCTGGACTCCTTGGGCCACCAACTCTTCGGCAAGCGTCAGCACCCACGCTTCATGGTCAGGGCTGCTCCAGCTATATGAGATGAAGAGCTTGGGTTCGATTGGGCCGGGCATCTCGCCAATTTGGGCGCGGGTTGAGTAAATACAACCTCGGCTCGGTGAGATTTGGTGCCGCGATACAAATTTCGGTGGACCGTTGGCACGCCGCACCATCGAACCTCACGGCGGAGCGTGCTTTCGGACCGGCCTTCGAAGTCCGCCGACATGGCGCTTCGCGCCACCGCCCCGCGGTGGCCTTCGGCCGTCCTTGAGTTCGACGGCCGGCCGAAAAAGCATTCCATCATGAGGTCGAAGGATCGGTCTGTTCACTAGAGCCCGACAACCGCTCCACCGCTGCCCGATAGAACGACGCCGCCTTCGCCCGCTGCTCTTGTGTGACGGTGGGCCGTTGCGCATCACCGGCGTCGCGCGCCCGGTCGAATTCCTGATCGATGAAGGCCGATATGACGGGGGAGAGAGGCGCCTGGCCCAGTTCGCGGGTGGCAGCCTTGCGGACCAATAGGTCCTCTACCTCGCGCCTGAGGTCGGCGGGGGGATCGCACTCCGCCATCAGGGTCGGGAAGTCCATAGGCGCGAAGGCCGCGTCGGGGTACTGCCTGAGCCAGCGCAGGGTCGCTGCGGGGCGTAGGGCGTAGAACACCTTTTTCTGCGCCACCGCCGTTCCGTCGCCGAAGTACACGCGGCGTTGCCGTTCGCCCAGGTGGAGGTAGTGCCACGCCATGGCTTCGCGGCTAGCGATCCCCTCCGCGAAAGTGAGGAATTCGTCCCGGAACCATGCTTCGGCCCGGTAGATGACCGGAGACTGCAGCCACTCCAGGATCACCGCATTGCCCTTCAGGAGCAGGCGCAGCGCCTTGCCTAGGTCCCAACCGTTGGCGTCGAGTTCATCCTCCAGTGCGAATTCGATCACGTCGCGATGCGGCCATGGGGTCAGATGGGCGCGCGCGGGGCGCACATAGACGAACCTGCAGTCATAGTCGCTGTCCGGTGACGGAAAGCCCCAGGCGCGGCTGCCGCTCTCGATGGCGAGCGGCAGGATGACGCCGTGCTCCGCGACCGCCCGGTCGAGAAGGGCGTCGATGGCGGCGACCTTTGCGGGGTCCATGGAGTCGGGGATAGCGCGCAGGCTCATGGGGCTTCGTAGCATGCGGGGCGCGGCTCGATGAAGCCACGGCCAAGCCAGTCCCCGATCAGTGCATTCGCGGCGACACGATACCCTATTCCCTCGCTGGCCCATGGAGCCCGGTGGTGAGATGCTCGTGCAGTTCGCGCACATCGGCCCGCAGCTCATCCCGCAACTGATGCTCCGCCGCCAAACGCTGGGCGGGGCCCAGGTGCTGGATGTCGTCGAAGGCGTAGTAGCCGCCGTAGACGTATTCCAGGCCAAGCTCCTGCTCGGCATAGGTTCCGGTCGGGTGGTCGCGGGCGCGCCGGGGGTCATGCACCAGCCGGCGCTCGGTGACGTGGACGAAGCGCGCGAGGACGAGCGCGACCCCTTCCATCAGATCGTCGCTGTCCAGGGCCGCTGCGAGGTGAAGGTTCAGCGCCCGTAGCAGGGCTTCGTCCTCGCCCATCTCGCGCCCGATAAGCCGATGGAGGAAGCGCCCGAAGGCCGGCCCCGCTTCTCTGAGCAGAAGGTTGCTCTCGCCAGCGAAGGCGGCGATGTCGGCGTTGCCCTGGTCAAGCCCGTGCTCCAGCCAGCGCATGGATATCGAGGCGATTTCGGGTCCGGTCAGGAGATCGCGGCGCCAGAGGGCGGCGATCTCCAGGGGTGAGGCGGCTTCGAGGCGGACCATGTCTTAGATATGCATCAAATCGGCATGTCGGTGAGCGGCTGAGATGACCTATCCCGAAATTTCAAGAGCCTCCCCTCCCCCGACCCCTCCCCTGCGGGGAGAGGGGGCGAGGCCTTACTTCGGCGGGGGCTCCATCGCCGCACGCTCCAGATCGTCCAGTTCCTGCGCGTGCCTTTCCACCAAGGCCGGGGCTGTGGGGGCGGGTTTGCTCCAGGGGCTCATGGTGATGCAGTGGCCGCTGAGGTTGCCGCATTGGCGCAGTTCTCCGGTGCGGGTGTCGACGGTGACGATGACCTGGGCGTCGTCGGAGAGGCGGGCGGCCTTGGGGTCGGCCGGTGGGGCCTGGGTCAGCTGTTCCCACATCCGGTCTGTCTGGTAGATGCCGACGCCGGCGTAGCGGCCGAAGCGGCTGGGGCCGCTGGCGAAGGGGGTGGATTCTTCCTGTTTGTAACAGCCGGCGAGGGCGGTGAGCGCCGCAAGGCAAAGCAGGGATGCGCGTTTCATCTCAAGTCCTCCACGAGCCCGCCCGTGACAGCGGTATCACGGGTTCGTGATCCGAACAATCGGAGCGGGCGCGGGGTAAGAGCCTCCCCTCCCCCCGGATCGCGGGGCGATCCTGGTCCCCTCCCCTGCGGGGAGAGGGCGATACCTACATCACGCCCTGCAGGGCAGGAGGCGCGGTCAGGGACCAGTGGCTGTGGACTGATTTCCACGCGCCCTCGATCCGGGCGTACACCGCCGTGGAGTTCCAGTGGATGGTGACCTCGCCGCCGTCGGGACGGACCGCGTCGCTGGCCAGGTTGTAGCTCAGGATCGCCGCGTCCCCGTGGCGCTGGACGCGGGGGCCGATGATCTCATAGCGAGCCACTTTGATGAGGCCGGTGAAGGGGGCGTAGTAGGCGGCCATGGCGGCGAGGCCGTCGATACGGCGCGGGGTGGCGGTGTCGAAATAGCTGATTTCGTCCGCATAGGTCTCCAGAAACCCAAACGGATCTCCGGCGCCCCAGCGGTCTAGGGCGGCGCGTTCCAGGGCGATGATCTCGTCCTCTGCCATGGCGGGCTCCAGGCGGTGTGGCGGCAAGGGGCGAATTGTTCCCCAATTGTTCCGGTCGCGTCAAGGCCGGGCGGCGGGCTAACTCCGTCCCATGGCGCGCAAGCAAATTCCCGAGTTTGAGATCACGGTCGACGGCGAGCCCTATGTCTGGCGGCTGCAGCGGATGCCGCAGTGGTCCAGTGATGTGAACGCCTTTCAGGGGATGGCGCTGGCCGTGCGGCACGCGGAGGGGCAGCGGGAGGCGGTGGTGGAGTTTCCGGCCAAGCGCCAGCCGAGGTTCGGCGCGCCGCAGCTGAAGGCCTCGCAGATCGATCCGGAGCTGGTGGCGCGGGCCATCGCCTCGGCCATCGCGGCGGGTTGGGAGCCGATGTCGCGGGGTAAGACCGTGGCCATCATGGTGGATGCGGACGGGGGGTGAACCGCGCGGTTCATGCGTGGGGGTTCGGGACACGGATCGCTTTGCGCTCCATGTCCCGGGGTGGGGCGGCGGCAGGCTAGTCTGCGGCGGTCAGCGAGATGTCGACCATGATCTCCGCCGAGATTCCCTCCAGGGCCGCCTGAACGTCGGCGGCGCTTAAGGCCGGCGGCAGGCGCAGGCGGGCGTTCATGTGGAACAGGGGCGCGCCGGAGTGGGGTTCGGCGGCGACCTCGCTTTGGAAGGTTTCGATATTGACGGCAAGGGCGGTCAGGGCGGCGGTCACCTGGTGGACGATGCCGGGCTGGTCGGCGCCCACCAGGTTGAAATGGATGATCTCGCCGGCCTGGTTCGCGCCCTCGACGGAGGGGGTGATGCGGACCTCCAGCCCGTGGGCGTCGACGGCGCGGATGGCGGCGCGGAGGGGTTCGATCCCCGCATCGACCAGTTCCACCAGGACCGATCCGACATAGAGACCGCCGAGCCGGCTAAGATGGCTCTCCAGCCAGTTGCCGCCGGCCGACAAGACGGCCGCGGCCAGGGCCTGCGTCAAGCCCGGGCGGTCGCTGCCCGTCACGCTCAAGATCAGTTTCGCCATCGCCGCGCTCCTTAGGAGAAGGCCAAGAGACATAGCGCCGGATGACACCCGCGCAACCGCTGCCTACAGTCTCCGCCGGAATTGCGGGGGCAAACATGAAAATCATCGCGAAGGCCGCGCTGGGCCTTGTCCTGGCGCTGAGCACGTCGGCGTGCGCCACCACCTATTCCATCACGCCGGTGGGCGTGGCCGAGGGGGATGTCCGCTACGAGCGCGGCCAGGCGACGACCTCTTCACAGAAGGCCAACGGCGCGGTGCGGGTGACGCCGATCGGGGTTGGGCCGGCGACCCGGCTGAACTTCGGCGTGGCGGCCTTCAACAGGGGCGACCGGTCAGCGAATTTTGGGACAGAGAACATCACCGTGGCCGTGGAAGGCCAGCCGGTCCGGGTGTTTTCCTTCACGGAGCTGGAGCGCCAGGCCAAGAACGCGGCGACGGCGGCCCAGGTTGTGGCGGCGATCGGCGGCGTAGCGGCCGCCTATGACGCCACCCAGGATTCGACGAGCACCACCACCAGCACGGTCCGCGACTCCCGGGGCCGGTACGTGGGCGCGGTCAATACAACGACCACCTCCTCCAATTCTGGACTGGAGGCTGCCAATGCGGTGGTCATCGTGGCCGCCACAGGAGCGACCCTCGCCACCATCAACCGCTCGCTGAACGAGACCCTGGACGCGCTGAACGGCAGCATCCTGCAGACCACCACGATCGATCCGGGCTCGACCTACGGCGGGCAGGTGGTGACCGACAAGGTCCCGCTGACCCGGCCGGTGAACGTCACGGTGACGGTGAATTTCGCCGGCGAGCGGCACCAGTTCCGCTTCCGGGTGGCGGCGGTCGCGCCCTAGCTTGTCGATCCCCTCACCACCGCGCTAGGGTCGCGTTGAGCCGACGACGAAGCGGCGCGATCTGAGAGGATGACCCCATGACCACCCGCAGGACTTTCACGCGCCTGGCGTTCAGCGCCCTGACCGCGCTCACCCTCGCCGCCTCGGCCGGCGCCGCGGCGGCCGCCGAGAAGATCCTCTTCGTGGGCAACAGCTTCACCTACGGCGCCTCCTCGCCGGTGTGGAAGTACAAGGGCAATACCGTCACCGACCTGAACGGCGGCGGTGTCGGGGGGGTGCCGGCCCTGTTCAAGTCCTTCACCCAGCAGGCGGGGCTCGACTATGAGGTCAGCCTGGAGACGGTGGCGGGCCAGGGCCTGGACCATCACCTGGCCGAGAAGAAGGCCCTGATCGACAAGCCGTGGGACATCGTGGTCATGCATGGCCTGTCGACCCTGGACCGGGCCAAGCCGGGCGATCCGGCGCTTCTGGTTTCCACCGCCACCGAGGCGGCCAGGATGTTCAACGCCAGGAACCCCAACGTCAAAATCCACATCACCGCGACCTGGGCGAGGGCGGACCTCACCTATCCGGCCGCCGCGCCCGCCCCCTGGAACGGCAAGCCAATCACCGCCATGACCGCCGATGTGCGCAAGGCGTATGACAGCGCCGCCGCCGCCTCGCCCTTCATCCGGACCGTGATCCCGGTCGGCGAGTCCTGGAACCGCGCCTTCGCCACCGGCTTTGCCGATCCCAACCCCTACGACGGCATCGCGGCCAACCAGGTCAATCTTTGGACCTATGACAGCTACCATGCCTCGGCCTTCGGCTATTATCTGCATGCCCTGATGGTATTTGGCCGGATCACCGGCAAGGATCCGACCTCGCTGGGCCCCCGCGAGGTCTGCGCCCAGGAACTCGGCTTCTCGCAGGCCCAGACCACAGCCCTGCAGCAGATCGCGAAGGACGAGCTGGCGGCCTACAAGGGCAAGGGCGTCTAGGCCTTGGGCTTGACCCCGAGCAGCATCCGAGCGCCCGGAACGGTCAGGGCGACGGCGTAGGCCAGGCCACAGCTCAACGCCGTTAGCAGCAGCAGGATCGCGGCTTCCGCCCAAAGGGTGAGGCCAAGCGGCTTCATCAGGTGGCCCGCCAGGACGATGGTCGTCTGGTGGATGATGTAGGCCGGGAAGACCGCTTCGGAGAGGCGCGACAGCAGGGGCGAGCCCCTTGTGATCCAGCGGCGGGCGAGCCCGAACAGGGCGCAGATCGCGATCCAGGCATAGGCCTGGCGCAGGAAGGCGAAGGCAAAGCCGGCCAGGCCCGGCTTTTCCTCGTAGAGGTCGTTGAGGGCGTGCGCCACGGCGAGGTTGACGAGCGCCGCGATCAGCAGGGCGTAACGATGGCGCAGGAGCCGGGACCAGGCCTCGTCCCGCCGCGCCAAAACCAGGCCAATGACGAAGGCGGCGGCGTAGTGCAGGTGGCCGTAGACGTCGTTGAAGATGATGTGGCTCTCGCCATAGACGGGGAAGGCGGTCGCCCGTATGAGTCCGAAGACCAGGATGGGGGTCAGGAACAGGCCCGGGCCCGCCAGCAGGATCTTCGCCCACCGGTCGGCGACCGGAGCCAGCGGCCGGGCGGCGATGGCGGCCAGGGTGTAGACCCACAGATAGGCCACAAACCACAGGTGGTTGTAGGTCGGCAGAATGATGCCGAAGCTCTGGTCGAAGGCGAGATACCGCGTCAGCCAGAACTGGAAAAAGCCACCCTCGTAGCCGTGCTTTTCGACGACCTCGGCCCAGCTCTGCGGGGCGACGATGACCAGCATGCCGAACAGCAACGGGATGAGCAGGCGCTGGCTGCGGCTGGCGGCCAGGGTCCTCGTCGCCGTCTTGGCGGCCATGAAGCGGGTGGCGGCCCCGCTGATCACGAACAGCAGGGTGAGCCGCCAGGGGTTCACCGAGCCCATCACCGGCTCCAGGGCCGGGACGATATGAGCGCTCTTCACATGCCAGCCCCAGGGCACGTAGAACATACCAAGGTGGTAGAGGATCAGAAGGCCGAAGGCTCCGACGCGCAGGGCGTCGAGGTCATGGCGGCGTTCAGGCGCGGGGATGGAAACGGGGGTCATGGCGCAATCGATGGCGCAGGTTCGGCGGCGAGGGCAACGGCCCGGCTCGCCGCATGGGACGAACGGCGCGGCCGATGGGGCGAGCGGCGCGGCCTTCAGCACCGCCTGGCTGTTGTGTGTGGGTCTCGTCCTGATCTCCATGACTGCCAACGCCATTTCGGTCGGGGCCGACAACCCCGGCTGGGAGCCCTGGGAGCCGTGGGTCCTGGAGGCGACCAGCAACCTGGTGCTGGGCGCCCTGGCCTTTATTCCCGGCCGGGCCGTCGGGATGGCGCGGGGCCTTAATCCGCGCACAGCGTTGCTCCACGCGGCCGCCTTTCTGGCCTACACCCTGGTCCACGTCCTCGTCATGATGGGTCTTCGCAAGGCCGCCTTTGGCGTTATGGGCGAGAGCTACCTGGTGGGCTCCCTCCCCGGCCGCCTCCTTTATGAGGGTCCCAAGGACGTCGTCTCCTACGCGATCTTCGCCACCCTCTTCTGGTTCGCCGCCCGCCGGGGGAAGACCGGCGAAGCGCCCCGGGTCGATATCCACGACGGCGGCCGCCTGATCCGCACCACGCCTTCAGACATCCTCGCCGCTGTCTCGGCCGGCAACTATGTGGAATTCCACCTGGCCGACGGCCGCCGTCCCCTGATGCGGACGACGCTGGCCAAGGTTGAGGCGACGCTTGGGCCGCACGGCTTCCTGCGCATTCACCGCTCCTGGCTGATCAACGAAGCCCGCGTTACGGCGATGGAGGCGCAGGGCTCCGGCGACTGGACGGTGAGCCTCTCAACCCTTTCCGCCCCCCTCTCCCGCCGCTATCCCGGCGCGCTGGCGCGCCTGAGGCGGAACTGAACGTCCCGTTCGGCCTTCATCAGGGTTGGCGCGCTTAAGTTTGCGTCGCAATAAGGCCATCCCGGCCCCATATTGATCGGACCATGACCCCTACCCGCCGCCTCTTGCTGATCAGCGCCGCCGCTCTCGCCGCCTCCCCTGCTTTGGCCCAAGGCTTGACGCCTGAGGACCAGGCCCTGGTCGATAAGGCCATCGCCTATCTGGAGGGCCTGGCGGCCGCCAAAGGCCGCTTTTCCCAGACAGATCCCCGCGGCAAGACCGCGACCGGCGACATTTTCGTCCAGCGGCCGGGGAAGGTGCGTCTGGCCTATGATCCGCCCAATGACCTGCTGGTGGTCTCCAATGGCAACCAGGTCGCCATCCATAACATGAAGCTCAATACCTATGAGGCCTATCCCTTCCGGGCGACGCCGCTTGCCCTGTTCCTGGCCAAGAACGTGCGGCTCGATCGCGGCGTCGCGGTCTCCAACGTCACCCGGACCGCGGGCGGCTTCACCCTCACCGCCGCCGACCGCACGCGCGAGACCCCTGGATCGGTCACCCTGGTGTTCTCGGACAATCCGGTGGCCTTGCGGGAATGGACCGTCATCGACGCCCAGCGCGGCAAGACAAGGGTGGTGCTCAGCAACCTCGCCCCGGCGTCAGGCCTGTCGAGCGCGCTTTTCACCCTGCCCAAGGACCCCCGGCCGAGAGCCCCATCCAGGGGCGGTTGACGCTTAGGGAAAGGCGGACATCCCCTGATTATGGTATTTCAACCACACGCAAGCGTGAGGAGAGTTGGGTCTTGACTTTTTTCGGCTGACGTTGCACTTTTATCACGCGTAGAGACGGGATCACAAGTTTCGTTTCTTCCCCGCGCCGGACCCTTATCCCCTCCCGGCCGTGGCGCAGATAAAGAGATAGACCCCTCTTGAAGACGCCCGGTGCAGCCGACACTGCATCGGGCGCACTTCGTTTTGGGCGGTCGCGCCCTCCCGCAAAAGTGGCCGCCGGTTTTGCGGCAAGGAGGGCGCACACTAAGAGTGCTCCCATGAGATTAGTGACCTGGAATGTGAACTCGGTTCGGCTGCGGGCCGAGCAGGTGGTGAAGTTCGCCTCCGAGGCCAGTCCCGATGTCCTCTGCCTGCAAGAGATCAAGTGCCAGGAGGGGGAGTTTCCCCGCGAAGCCTTCATCGAGGCTGGCTTTCCGCACCTGAAGATCGCCGGTCAGAAGGGCTGGCATGGCGTCGCTATCGCCTCGCGCCTGCCGCTCGAAGAGGTCAAGCCGCTGGAAGCCTGCCGCGAGGGCCACGCCCGCTGTGTTTCGGTGAAGGTGGCGGGGGTCGAGGTGCACAATCTCTATATCCCGGCCGGCGGCGATATCCCGGACCGGGGCGTGAACAAGAAATTCGACCACAAGCTCGATTTCTATGAGCGCCTCGCCGTGGACATGGCGGCGCGCGATCCCAAGGCGCCGCTGATCGTCACCGGCGATCTCAATGTCGCGCCGGGAGAGCACGACGTCTGGAACCACCGATACATGTCCAAGGTGGTCAGCCACACGCCGATCGAGCTGGAGGCCTTCGCCAAGCTGATGGCGGCAGGCCAGTTCACCGACCTGGTGCGCGAGGCCATCCCCGATCCGGAAAAGCTGTTTTCCTGGTGGAGCTATCGCGCCGCGGATTTCCGGGCATCCAACCGGGGCCTGCGGCTGGACCACATCCTGATCACGCCGGGGCTGCGGGATGCGGCGCTGCGCACCGGCAAGGCGTCGGCGCGGGTGCATGACGATGTCCGCGAATGGGAGCGGCCCAGCGACCACGCGCCGGTGTCGGCGGATTTCGGGTTGTAGCTACCTCCCCCGCGAAGCG
>DGYN01000030.1:371-8513 GCA_002398405.1 Caulobacteraceae bacterium UBA5005 | reverse complement strand
TCGGACCTGAACAGCTTCGTGTGGCTCAGCCGCGTCGCCTCGCTCTACTACTTCGCTTTCTTCCTGGTCGTGCTCCCGGTCCTGGGTCTGGTCGAAAAGACCCTGCCGGTTCCGGACTCGATCGCTTCGCCGGCCCTCTCGGCCGACGCTCATAAGGGTTGATCCCGATGCTCCGCAAACTCTCGGTTCTCGCGGCGGCTGTCGGTCTCCTGACGGTCGGCGTCGCCGGTCCGGCGCTCGCCAATGGCGGCGCGCTGAAGGCCAAGGAAGTTCACTGGTCGTTCGAAGGCCCGTTCGGCAAGTTCGACCAGGCCCAGCTGCAGCGCGGCTACAAGGTTTATCGCGAGGTCTGCTCGGCCTGCCACGCGATGAAGCTGGTGGCGTTCCGCAACCTCGGCGACAAGGGCGGCCCGTTCTACAGCGAGAAGTATCCGAACTCGAACGACAACCCGTGGGTCAAGGCGATCGCCAAGGACTACGAGGTCGCCGACATCGACGGTGAAACCGGCGACGCCATCAAGCGTCCGGCCACCAGCGCGGACCACTTCCCCGCGCCCTTCGCCAACGAAGCCGCGGCCCGCGCCTCGAACGGCGGCGCCCTGCCGCCGGACATGTCGCTGCTGGCCAAGGCCCGTGAAGAGGGGCCGAACCACATCTACTCGGTGGTGACCGGCTATGTGGATCCGCCGAAGGGCCTGAAGGTTCCGACCGGCAGTCACTATAACCCGTACTTCCCGGGCGACCTGACCTCGGCCTGGTCGGGCAGCCACGAGCACGTCCCGCCGGGCGGCTTCATCGCCATGGCCCCGCCGCTGAAGGCCGGCCTGGTGACGTTCGACGACGGCACCAAGTCGACCCTGGATCAGCAGGCCAAGGACGTTTCGGCGTTCCTGATGTGGGCCGCCGAGCCCAAGCTCGAAGAGCGCAAGCAGACCGGCTTTGCCGTTCTGATCTATCTCGTCCTGCTCTCGGGCCTGCTGTACGCCAGCTACAAGACCGTGTGGCGCAACGAGTCGCACTAAGCGGGCTCAGCGCCAAAAGGACTGAAGTTCGAAGGGCCCGGTGGAAACACCGGGCCCTTCTTCTTTGCGGGTTACAGGTCCAGCCGCCACACGATCAGCGACCCGTCCTCGCTGTCCTCGCGCTCGCCCACGGCCTGGAAGCCGTTGCGGCTCAGCACCGTCTGGGAGGCGGGGTTGTCGACCGAGGTCTCCGCCGTCAGGACGTGGACGCGATCATCCCCCCGGGCCCAGGCCGCCAGGTCGGCGACGGCGCGGGTGGCGGCGCCTCGACCCCAGCGGGTGGGGGCGACGCCATAGCCGATCATCAAGGATCGGTCGGCCGTGTCCAGCGGCTGGACGGACGAGATCAGGCCCACGACCTCGCCGTCTTCCACCATCATCCAGGCGCTGGGGCTGAACACCGCGCGGATCTGGTCGGCCAGCTGCGCCAGCATGTCCAGCACCTCGGGTGGGGCCACCGGGCTGTCGGCCAGGCGATAGGGGGCTGGCGCTTCGCCGCGAAGCAGGGCGGCGAAGTCGTCGGGCTTGGCTTCGATCAGCATCAGGGCGCGACCGACAAGGTGCGGGCGTCGGCCGACAGGCGCAGACGGTGACCGGCCCAAAGCGCCGTGCCCAGGGTCCCGTCGACACCCTCCGGCAGGTCGTCGGCCAGGGTGGCGGGGACGTTCTCGGCCAGCACGCCGCCGATCGACAGGGCGCGCAGCCGGGCCGGCGCGATGTGGCGGGCGTTCGGGTCGAGCTTGCCGGTCGCGGTCGCTCCCCGCGTGGAGAGCCGGCTCATGGCCTTGGAGGCGGTGTCGATGGCGAAGGCGCCGCGCAGGGCCGTGGGGCCGTCGCTGACGGCCGCGACGATGGTCGGCAGGCCGTCGATCATCTCGACCGGAAACACGACCTGACGGGCCGCGCTCCACGGCTGGTCGATGCGCACTCGGCAGGGGGCGAAGTCGATCTCCACCCCGTGTCCGGTCAGGACGTCCATGCCGATGACCCCGGCGATCGGGGTGACGAAACCGGCGCCGCGCGCGTCCAGGTCGGCGACCTTGACCGACACGGCCGGGGCCCTGAGGCCCGCGACCTGAACGGGCAGGGTCAGCGCCGGCGCGGTGATCCCCGCCATCTGGGCCTTGGTCTCGTGCAGCAGGGTGCGCGGCGCCGAGAGGTCGAGCACATAGTCGCCGGCCATGTCGGCGATCGCCGCCGGAACGATGACCGCCCCATTCTCGAACCAGCACGCCGTCTCCCCGGCCCGGGCCGCGCCGGCGATCGGGAGGGTTAGCACCATGGCCAGGACGGTTACGCGGCAACGCATGGCGTCAGCGTAACGCAGCTATGGCGCTGGCGCGATGGTCTCGACATTTCAGGCGCCTCGACGACGGCGCCGCTTAAGCCTCGCCCTTGCTCCCGCCCGAACGATGGAACAGCTGCTGTGTCCGCAGCAGGGCCAGGCGGGCGCTGTCGGGGTGATGACCGTTCGGCGCCACGAAGGCGTGGCCGGCGTCGTACAGAAATGCGGGGATTTCCGGGTGGGCCTCAGTGATCGTCTCGACGTCCTTGGGCGGGATGAGTTCGTCGGTCTTGCCGAAATGCAGGATCACGGGGCAGCGCGGCGTCTCGGCCACATAATCGACGATCTGGCCCCCATAGTAACAGGACGCCGCCGAAAGCCCCGTGCAACGGCTCGCCGCCAGCCAGGCGGCTGTCCCGCCGAAACAGAAGCCCATCAGGAACACGGGCTTAGGCAGGGCGTCGATCGCCGCCTGAATATCGCCAAGACAGGTCAGGCCCCACTTCGTCCGCTCGCCGTACGACATCTGGATCGCCATCCGGGCCGGGTCGATGTCGACCTCGGCGAACCCGCGCTGGAAACGATCAAATAGGCTCGGGACCAAGACCTCGTAGCCGTCCTCGGCGAAGCTTTCCGCCAGCTCCCGCAGATGCGGCGTCACCCCCCAGATGGCGTGCAGGATGATCAAGCCGCCGCGCCGCGCGTCGCCCGGCTCGCAACGCCAGGCGTCGAAGTGGTGATGGTCAGCGGGATTGGTGAGGGTGACGCGTTCGCCCATGGCCCACCTCTACCCCCTGCGCCGGAGAGCGGCTAGTCGCGCGCGACCGGCCTGAAATCACCTATGTCGACAAGACGGCTATCTATTGGGGCGAACTGGGTAGAAGGTTCGCTCCCAGAGGGACTACGCGTTAGGACCCAGGGGCATTCCATGAAAATCTATCGTTCGTTCGCCATCGCGGCAGCCGCCGTGTTCGCCTTGTCGCCGCTTGCCATCCCCAACGTCGCCCGGGCCGAGGTCATGGTCCAGGGCCTGGCCGGCTCGCTCTGTATGCAGGCCGAGGGCGGCAAGCTCTATCTGAAGACCTGCAACGGCTCGCCCGCGCAGAACTGGTTCATCGGCGCCTACGGCCAACAGATCTACAACGGCCAATGCATGGAAGGGTCGAACGGAAACCTGACCATGACGACCTGCCGCAACACCCCGGATCAGCGGTGGCAGCTGCAACGAGACGGCCAGCTCAACAACGAGGGCGGCTGGTGCGCCGATGTCCCCTTCGGGGCCAATTTCTGGAGCCAGACCTTCGGGGTCGGCACGCATAAGTGCAACGGTGGCAAGAACCAGAAGTGGGCCCGGGGCGAGTTTCGCCGCAACGAGGCGACCGGGGTGATGAGCGGCTCCAAAGCCGGCGAAATCTTCTACGGCGGCGGGGTCATCGGGGTGACGGGCACTCCCCTCGTGGCTCAGGGCGGCGGCAACCTCGTGGCTCAGGGCGGTGGCAATCTCGTCGCTCAGGGCGGCGGCAACCTGATCATCATCAACGGCGGCGCCCTCGTCGCCCAGGGCGGCGGCAACCGGCCGCGTTAAGGCACGGCCTCGCTCATCACCGGCCCGATTTCGTCGTGCAGGACGAGGTGGGCAAGGCTGTCGATCTCCGTCGGCTCGCGGTTGACGATGACCAGCTTGGCCCCATTTCGCCTCGCCAGGACCGGAAAGCCCGCCGCCGGATAGACCACCAGGGACGATCCCAGCACCAGGAAGAGGTCGCAGGCGAGCGTCTCCTCCTCCGCGCGGATCATCGGTCCCTCGGGCATTTGCTGGCCGAACGATATGGTCGCCGTCTTCACCAGCCCCGCGCAGGAACGGCAGGTGGGGATCTCCCCCCGCTCGACGAACATCGGCGCAAGCTCGTCCAGCTCGTGCCGCAGGCCACAGGAAAGGCACGTCGCATAGCTGGCATTGCCGTGCAGCTCGATCACCTTGCGGGCCGGCAGGCCGCTATCCTGGTGCAGGTTGTCGACGTTCTGGGTGATGACGCTGGAGAGCTTCCCCTGATCATGCAGTCGTTTGACCGCAAAGTGCCCGTCGTTGGGCGCCTTGCCCGTCCAACCCGCCGTCCGGTTGAACACCCGCGTCCAGGCCTCCCGGCGGCGCTCTTCGCTCGCGACGAAATCCTGGAAATAGATCGGCTGCATCTTCGACCACACCCCGCCGGGCGACCGGAAATCCGGAATGCCGCTCTCGGTCGATATCCCCGCGCCGGTGAAGACGACGATCCGTTCGGATTGCGCGATCAGATCGCGCAGGCGGGCTCGGTCAGACATTGAACCTGAAGTGCATCACGTCGCCGTCCTTGACGATGTACTCCTTGCCCTCGGACCGCATCTTGCCCGCGTCCTTGGCCCCGGTCTCGCCGTTCAGGGCGATGTAGTCGGCGTAGGCGATGGTCTCGGCGCGGATGAAGCCCTTTTCGAAATCGTTGTGGATCACGCCCGCCGCCTGGGGCGCCGTCGTTCCCACCTCGATGGTCCAGGCCCGCGCCTCCTTCGGCCCCACGGTGAAATAGGACTGCAGGCCCAGCAGGGCATAGGCCTCCCGGATCAGACGGTTGAGGCCCGGCTCCTCCAGGCCAAGGGTCTCCAGGAACTCCGACCGCTCCTCCGGGTCCAGCAAAGCGATCTCGCTTTCGATCTGGGCGGAAATGACCACTGCCTTGGCGTTGTCCGCCTTGGCGCGCCCGGCCACCTGATCGGAGAAGGCGTTGCCCTTATCCGCCGAGCCCTCATCGACATTGCAGACATAGATGGCGGGGAGGGCGGTCAAAAGCTGCAGCATGTGCCAGGCCTTCTCGTCCTCCTTGCCGACCGAGGCGGTGCGGGCGGGCTTGCCGGCGCTCAGCTTGGACAAGGCCAGATCCACCAGCCGCAGGGTATTGGCGGCCTCCTTGTCGGCCCCCGCCTTGGCCTTCTTCTCCAGCGCCGGCCGGCGCTTTTCCAGGCTCTCCAGGTCGGCGAGCATCAGCTCGGTCTCGATGATGTCGAGGTCCTCCAGCGGATTGATCCGCCCCTCGACGTGGGTGATGTCGTCGTTCTCGAAACACCGCGCCACAAAGGCCACCGCATCGCAGTCCCGGATATTGGCCAGGAACTGGTTGCCCAGCCCCTCGCCCTTGGACGCGCCGCGCACCAGCCCCGCCACATCGACGAAATTGATCCGCGCCGGGATGATCTCCTTGCTTCCCGCGATCTTGGCCAGGGCCGCAAGGCGCGGCTCTGGCACCGCCACGTCGCCGGTGTTGGGTTCGATGGTGCAGAACGGATAGTTCGCGGCCTGCGCGGCGGCCGTCTGCGTCAGGGCGTTGAACAGGGTCGATTTGCCGACATTGGGCAGGCCGACGATGGCGACTTTGAGGGCCATGGAGACTTTCGAAGCGGGTAAGGGATGGTGGCGCGCGAGGTAGCATGGCGCCGCGGGAAGGGCTAGGCGGGCTTGGCCGTCAGTCCCCGCCGCCGCGCAGCTTCTTGGGGTCCGCCTTTTCCGCCGGCGCGAGGCGCAGGACCTCGGCCTGGTAGCGTTCGTCCTCGCCCCTGGCCAGGAACGGGGCGGCGCCGGCGATGGCGGCGAGCAAAGGGTCCAGCCATTCGCGCTCGACCTTGTGGAAGTCCGACAGGACATAATGCTGCACCATGGCCTTGTCGCCCGGATGGCCGACGCCGATCCGGGCCCGGCGAAACGCATCGCCGATATGGGCGGTGGTCGAGCGGATGCCGTTGTTGCCCGCCGCCCCGCCGCCGGTCTTCATCCGGAAACGGCCGGGGGCCAGATCGATCTCGTCATGGAACACCACGACGTCCGCCGGCGTCACCTTGTAGAACTTCAACGCCTCGGCGATGGCGCGGCCGCTGTCGTTGTAAAAGGTCTGGGGCTTCAGCAGCAGGGCGCGGACCCCGGCGATCTCCCCTTCGGCGGTCAGGCTGGAGAACCGCTTCTTGCCGGGCGCAAAGCCGTGACCGCGCGCGATGGCGTCCATGGCCATGAAGCCGACGTTGTGGCGGTTGCCCTGGTACTTGGCCTCGGGATTTCCGAAGCCGGCGAGGATCAGCATCGCTTCCCCCCAAAGGAAGAGGATTAGTCCTCTTTGGCGTCCGGCTCGGCGGCGGCTTCAGCGCTGGCTTCGGCGCTGGCGGCTTCGTCGGCGGCGTCGTCCGCGGCGGCCTGGGCCGAGGTGCCGGAGATGGTGGCGACCACGAAATCGGCCTGGGCGGCGATCTTGACGCCCTTGGGCAGCTTCAGGTCGCTGGCGTGGATCTGGTCGCCGATGTCCAGGCTTCCGATGTCCGCTTCCAGGTGCTCAGGCACGTTGTCGGCGGTGGTGGAGATTTCCACTTCGTGGAAGGCGTAGGTGATGGTGCCGCCGCGCTTCAGGCCTTCGCAGACGTCCTGGTTCAGGAAGTGCACGGGGACGGAGATCTTGATCTCCTGGTGCTCATCGACGCGATACAGGTCGAAATGGATCGGCTGATCGTTCACCGGATGGAACTGGATCGACTTGGCGATGACCTTCTGCTTCTCGCCCTTGTGGGCCAGCGTCACCACGTGGCCGACCAGCTTGCCGGAATAGAGCGCCTTGCGGAACTCGTTCTGCTTCACGGCCACGGCCACGGGATCCTTGTCGCCGCCATAGAGGACGCCGGGGACCAGGCCTTCGCGACGCGAGGCGCGCGCGCCGCCGGTGCCGGTGCGATCGCGTACTTCGACGTTGAGGACGATGTCGGCCATGTCAGTTCTAGCTCTCAAAGCGAAGCGCCGCAGCGAAGGTGATCCGCGCGGCGCCGGTCGGTTCCGAATTGGGTGCGGTTCCTTACACGAAGGCGTTTGGCGGTGCAACGCCCCACGGGACACCTAACGCGCCGAACCGGGACATGCGCCGAACCGGGACATGTAGCGCGCAGCGATACGTGTACCGACGATCAAGCGCCTTCTTGGGGACACGCACCGCTGCGCGCTACATGTCCCCGAGCGAGCTACCGTCCCTTGGCCTTCGCCTTGGCCTTCGGGGCCGCCTTGGGCTGTGGCGGCGGGGGCGGCGGCGCGACAAACGCGGGCGTCGGGGACCTGGCCGCAGAGATCATGCACTGCCCCAGGTCCATGATGGCGTGCTGGCCCAGGCAGAAGATGTCCTCATAGTGCGGCCGTGACACCGCCAGGCACTGATAGAGGTTCAGTTTCGCCATGTTCAGGCAGTAGTTGGTCTCGGTTTCCTGCAGCAGCGGCGCAAGCCGCGCCTGATCGGCGGCGGTGTCCGCGCCGCCCAGGGCCGCGATGGCCGCGATGGCCAGGCCCCGTTCGATGACCGGCGCATGGGGCGGGCGCACCGGGGCGCCGGAGACGCTCACCGCCGCTTCACCGGCCGCCAGGCGCTTCATGGCCGCGACCTCGGCGGCGTTGGCCATCAGCCGGCGGGTGGAAAGGTCCTTGGCGCCGGTCAGGCGCTCGGCGGCGTTCTGGACGTTGTTCCGCGACCAGGGTTGGCGCTGGATGTCATAGGCCGACTGCTTCACCGCCCGGCCGGAGACCATCACCTTGGCCCCCATGCCGTCGATCGAGTCGATAGCCAGGCCCGCGGCCCGGTCTGAGCTCTGGAAGGTGGCCGCATAGGCCGGATTGGCCAGCAGGCGGCGGATGATCTCCTCGCGGGTTTCCCGGTCGGAGCCGAAGCTGCGGACCGAGGCGACGAACGCCGGTTCCTGCAGCGCCATCAGGGCCGCGTAGGCGACCGCGCCCTGCTGCATCTGGTTGTGCTCATAGGACGCGCCGAGCTTCACGGCGTTGGCGAC
>DGYN01000030.1:0-145 GCA_002398405.1 Caulobacteraceae bacterium UBA5005 | reverse complement strand
CCGAGCTTCACGGCGTTGGCGACATCATCGCCGTTGGTGAAATTGGGCTGGATGCCGCCCGCGACGCTCATCGCCGTGCGGTAGGTCTCGGCGAGCTCCAGGATCTGGTCCGATAGGCCCACCGGCGGTGGCGGCGGGGGCGGAG
>DGYN01000065.1:3135-26922 GCA_002398405.1 Caulobacteraceae bacterium UBA5005 | reverse complement strand
GCAAGATCGGCATCATGCCGGGCAACATCTTCAAAAAGGGCTCGGTGGGCGTTGTCTCGCGCTCCGGCACCCTCACCTATGAAGCGGTGTTCCAGACCACCCAGGTCGGCCTTGGCCAGACCACCGCGGTCGGCATCGGCGGCGACCCCGTCAAGGGCACCGAATTCATCGACATCCTGGAGATGTTCCTCGCCGACCCGGCCACGGAGTCGATCATCATGATCGGCGAGATCGGCGGCTCGGCCGAAGAGGACGCGGCGGATTTCATTAAGCATTCCAAGATTAAGAAACCCATGGTCGGCTTTATCGCCGGGCGCACCGCGCCTCCCGGCCGCCGGATGGGCCATGCGGGCGCCATCATCTCGGGCGGCAAGGGCGGGGCTGACGACAAGATCGCCGCGATGGAAGCCGCGGGGATCAGGGTATCACCGTCCCCTGCGAAGCTTGGGGAAACCTTGGTTCAGGTGCTGAAGGGCGCCTGAAGCACTATATAACAACGGCGCTCGGCGCGGCTGATTCGAAGCTTCGCTGGCGTGCGCCAAGGAAGCGATACGATGGCCGACGACGCGGGTCTGATTAACCAGGTTCTGACCGAAACCTCCTTCCTCTACGGCGCCAACGCCGGCTTCGTGGAGGACCTTCACGCCCGCTGGCAGAAGGACCCGAAATCGGTCGACGCCTCCTGGGCGGCCTTCTTCGCCAACCTCCCCAACGAGCCGGCCATGCCGGCGCAACCGGCCTGGGCGGCCAAGCCCACCCCCGCCGCGCGCCCCGACTGGCTCAGCGCCATGGACGGCATGTGGCCGGCGGTGGAGGCCAAGCTCGGCGCCAAGATCGCCGCCGCCAAGCCCGCCGCGTCCGAAGAGGAACTGCGCAAGGCCACCTTGGATTCCCTGCGCGCGGTGATGATGATCCGCGCCTACCGCATGCGCGGCCACCTGAAGGCGAACCTCGATCCCCTGGGCATCGCCCAGACCGAGGGCGACGCCTCCGAACTCGATCCGGCCAACTACGGCTTTGTCGAAGGCGACTACGACCGCCCGATCTTCCTCGACTATGTCCTGGGCCTGGAGACATCCACGGTCCGCGAGATCCTGTCCATCCTGCGCCGCACCTATTGCGGCAATGTCGGCGTGCAGTTCATGCACATGACCGACCCGGCCGAGAAGGCCTGGATGCAGGAGCGGATCGAGGGCCGCGACAAGGAGATCGCCTTCTCCAAGGAGGGCAAGGTCGCCATCCTCAAGAAGCTGATCGAGGCCGAGGGCTTCGAGCGCTTCCTGCACAAGCGCTTCCCCGGCACCAAGCGTTTCGGCCTGGACGGCGGCGAGGCGGCGATCCCCGCCCTCGAACAGATCATCAAGCGCGGCGGCGCTTTGGGCGTGAAGGACATCATCGTCGGCATGCCGCACCGCGGCCGCCTGAACGTGCTGGCCGCCGTCATGGGCAAGCCCTACCATGTCATCTTCCACGAGTTCCAAGGCGGCTCTTCCGTCCCCTCCGACATCGAGGGATCGGGCGATGTGAAGTACCACATGGGCGCCTCCTCGGACCGCGCCTTCGACGGCAATTCCGTCCACCTGTCGCTGACCGCCAACCCCAGCCACCTGGAGATCGTCAACCCGGTCGTCCTGGGCAAGGCCCGCGCCAAACAGACCTTCACCCTGCGCGAGGAGCCCGACGCCGGCCGCGGCCACGTCCTGCCGCTCCTGCTGCACGGCGATGCGGCCTTCGCCGGCCAGGGCGTGATCGCCGAGTGCTTCACCCTCATGGGGCTGAAGGGCTTCCGGGTCGGCGGCACCGTGCACTTCATCGTCAACAACCAGATCGGCTTTACGACCAGCCCGCGCTTCTCGCGCACCAGCCCCTATCCGTCCGACGTCGCCCTGATGGTCGAGGCGCCGATCTTCCACGCTAACGGCGATGATCCCGAGGCCGTGGTCTACGCCGCCAAGGTGGCCACCGAGTTCCGCCAGAAGTTCGGCAAGGACGTGGTCATCGACATGTTCTGCTACCGGCGCTTTGGTCACAACGAAGGCGACGATCCGACCATGACCTCGCCCTTGATGTACGCCCGCATCAAGGACCACCCCTCGACGCGCGAGCTTTACGCCACGCGCCTGGTCAATGAGGGCGTCGTTTCCCAGGCGGAGGTCGACGGCTGGGTCACCGACTTCGAGGCCTTCCTCGATAGCGAGTACGATGCGGGCAAGAACTACGCCGCCAACAAGGCCGACTGGCTGGACGGCAAGTGGAAGGCCTTTGGCCTGCCCAACGACGAGGAACGCCGGGGCGATACCGGCGTCGAGCTGAACCGCCTGAAGGAACTGGGGATGAAGATCACCGCCATCCCCGAGCGGATCAACGCCCACAAGACCGTCAAGCGCGTCATCGAGGGCCGCCGCACGGCCATCGAACAGGGCCACGACATCGATTGGGGCTGCGGCGAGCACCTGGCCTTCGCAAGCCTGTTGGACGAGGGCATCCCGATCCGCCTCTCCGGCCAGGACAGCGTGCGCGGCACCTTCTCCCACCGCCACTCCGACATCATCGATCAGTCGACTGAGGAACACTATACCCCGCTCAACAATATCCGCCCCGGCCAGGCCCATTACGAAGTCATCGACTCAGCCCTTTCCGAAGAGGCGGTGCTGGGCTTCGAATACGGCTACTCCCTGACCGACCCCAACACCCTCACCCTGTGGGAGGCCCAGTTCGGCGACTTCGCGAACGGCGCCCAGGTCCTCTTCGACCAGTTCATCTCCTCGGGAGAGCGCAAGTGGCTGCGGATGAGCGGCCTGGTCTGCCTCCTGCCCCACGGCTACGAGGGCCAGGGTCCGGAACACTCAAGCGCCCGCCTCGAGCGCTTCCTGCAGATGTGCGCCGAGGACAATATGCAGGTCATCAACTGCACCACCCCGGCCAACTATTTCCACGCCCTGCGCCGCCAAATGCGCCGCGACTTCAGGAAACCCCTGATCGTCATGACGCCCAAATCCCTGCTGCGCCACAAGCGGGCGGTCTCCAACATCGAGGACTTCGGTCCCGGCAACAGCTTCCACCGCGTCATGGTCGACGGGGCCGAGGCCGGCTGCGATGTCGGCGGCGTCAAGCTCAAGAGCGATGATGCGATCACCCGTGTCATCGCCTGCTCCGGCAAGGTCTACTTCGACCTGGTGGAGCGCCGCGCCCAGGCCGGCCGCGACGATGTCTATATCGTCCGCCTCGAGCAGTTTTATCCCTGGCCGATCAAGTCGATGTCGGCGGTCCTTGGCCGCTTCAAGAACGCCGAACTGGTCTGGTGCCAGGAAGAGCCCAAGAACATGGGCGGCTGGACCTTCGTCGACCCGTGGATCGAACTCACCCTCGAAAAGCTGGATGTGAAAGCCAAGCGTGCGCGTTATGTCGGTAGGCCCGCCTCGGCCTCCACCGCCGCCGGCCAGATGAGCCGTCACAACAAGGAACTTGAAGCCTTCCTCACCGAAGCCTTCGCCTAAGAAAGAAGACGATAGACCCATGGCCGACATCATGACCCCCGCCCTCGGGGAATCGGTTTCCGAAGCAACCGTCGCGCGCTGGACCAAGAAGGTCGGCGATGCGGTCAAACGCGACGAAGTGCTGGTCGAACTCGACACCGACAAGGTGAGCCTCGAGGTCGCCTCGCCGTCTGACGGCGTCCTGGAAGCCATCGCCGCTCCGGAAGGCGCGACCATCACCCCGGGCACGATCCTCGGCGTGGTCGGCGGTTCAGCCGCCGGCGCCAAGGCCGCCCCCGCGCCCAAGGCCGAGGAAAAGAAGCCGGCCCAGGCCGCCGCCGCCCCTCCCGGCGATGGCCCCACCAACACCCCGACGGGCGAGCCTAAGGCCCCGGTCGCCGATACGACCGCCCCGGATCAGGAGCCCACCAAGGGCCCGACCATCCCGGCGCCGGCGGAGTCCGCCGCCCAGGCCGCCGCCCCCCCTGTTCCCGCGACCGGCGATGACCGGCCGCTATCCCCCGCCGCCAATCGCGTGGTGACGGAGGGCAACCTCGATCCCAAATCCATCGCCGGCACCGGCAAGGACGGCCGCATCACCAAGGGCGACGCCCTGGCCGCCCTGGAGACCCGCGGCTCGGCCCCGGCCGCCCCCGCGGCGCCCGCCGCCCCCCGCGCGCTGAACGGCCGCGAGGAGCGGGTCCGCATGACCCGCCTGCGCCAGACCATCGCCAGGCGCCTGAAGGAAGCCCAGAACAACGCCGCCATGCTCACCACCTTCAACGAGGCGGACATGAGCGCGGTGATGGCCATCAGGGCCGAGTACAAGGACGTCTTCGAAAAGAAGCACGGGGTGAAGCTCGGCTTCATGAGCTTCTTCGTCAAAGCCTGCGTCGCGGCCCTCAAAGCCGTCCCCGACGTCAATGCCGAGATCGAAGGCCAGGACCTGATCTTCAAGAACCACTACGACATCGGCGTCGCCGTCGGCACGGAAAAGGGCCTCGTCGTCCCGGTCCTGCGCGATGCGGACGCCAAGTCGCTGGCCGAAATCGAAAAGGAGATCGGCGAGCTGGGCAAGAAGGGCCGCGACGGCTCCCTCACCCTGGAGGATCTGCAGGGCGGCACCTTCACCATCTCCAACGGCGGCATCTACGGCAGCCTGATGTCGACCCCGATCCTCAACGCGCCACAGTCCGGCATCCTAGGGATGCACAAGATCCAGGAACGTCCCGTCGTCGTCGACGGCAAGATCGAGATCCGCCCGATGATGTACCTGGCCTTGAGCTACGACCACCGCGTCGTCGACGGCAAGGGCGCGGTCACCTTCCTGGTCCACGTCAAGGACGCCCTAGAAGACCCGCAACGGCTCTTGCTGGACCTGTAGCCGCGAACGGCTCGCCTACTTGGTGACCCGGCCCTTGACCAGCTTCAGCTGAACCGTCTTGCCCGAGGGGTCCTTGGCCTTAAGGCTCGCCCCCATCTGGGCGGGAAATTTCTCGCACATGCTGCCCGGCAGCCGCGGCTTCGACTGCTTGAGGCAGACCTTGTCGCCATTCACCGACCAGGCGCCGGCCAGGTCCAGTCCCCGGCGGCTAAGGCCCGTCCAGGTCCCATCCGGCTTCAGCCAGATCTTCCGGGACCGCCCATCGGGGTCGATGGTCAGCAGGGTGTTGCCGAAGGCGTGGTCGATACCGGTTTTGGGCCCGGCGGCGGCGGGGCCGGCGAGCGGCGAGGCTGCGAGGGCGGCGAGCAGGAGCAGTCTGGATATCTTCATGCTGAGGTAAATGCGCGACGGCGGAAAAAGCGCCGCGCCAATCCGCTTCCCACCCTGAATGCGGGTTCCATCGGCGGGATTTGAGGCACTACACTTATGGGGAGAGCGCTCGTTTTGCGCCCAAAGGATCCGCCCTGATGCGTCGCTGGCCCACCCTGGTTCTGGTCGCTTTGGCCTCGTCCATGTTTGGGGCGGGCCTGGCCCTCGCCCAACCCCGCCAACCCCAGCCCGTGCCCCCCGGCCTGCGCGGCTGCAAGGCCGCCGGCGAGGCCAGCGACTATCTCGGCGGCCGGGAATTTCGCGTCCAGGGCAGCAGCGGCGTCGGCACCGAGTTCCACGTCGTGGCCGCGCCTTGGAAGTGTGACGGCCAGCCCAACAACGTCCAGTATTACCGCTACGGCGTGTCGGGCGCTCCCGATGGCGTGGCCGCCTCCTACGCCAACCAGGTCCCGGCGCGCTACGACGATGTCGCGCCGTTCTCCCACAGCCTTTATATGGTCAAGCGCATCAACAACGGCCCCTGGGTGCTCTACCGCCGCGGCCGGGGCGAAACGGGCGGGCCGCTGCCCTACACCGATGTCGTCGCCCTGCGCTCCATCGAGTCCTGCGAGGCGCGCAGCGTCACCGCGCCCGACTATTCGCCCACGGTCTTCGCGGGCCTCACCGCGCCCGGCCCCGACGGCAAGAGGAACGCGGTGATCTACACCGGCGACGAGGTCCCCGCGACCATCTCCGGCCTCGGCGGCCCAGGCGTCGACACCCCCATCGAGCGCCATCGCGATCTGCTCATCGGCCGCTGGAAGGACCCGGACGGGACCCTCCGCCACCGCATCTACAGCCTGGGCGGGCGGCCCCTGTCGCCGGTCCTGGGCGATGTCACCCGCTGGGCGACCGTCCTGCGCGTAGACGATCGGCGATTGAACCTGCCCTGCTATCAGACCGACAGCATCGAGCTTCTGATCACCGGCCCGCTGCTGGACGAGTTCGTGTCGGAGGAGGGGGCCTATTGGGGACCGCTCTACACCCCCCTGGGCCCGGACGGCGCGCCCCTGCCCCTGCCGCCAGGCGCGATCGGCGTCATGCCGGTGACGCCCTACCGGGCGGCCAAGGCGCCGACGCCGAAACTGGGGCTCTACGCCCCCTATCGCCAGACGCGGGTCTGGGGGGTCGTCTATCCCGCTGAGAAGGGCTTCACCTTCACCCTGTTCGAAGGCCCGCTCAGCGGCGCCATCGCGGCGGCCCCCACCGCCCGGCGCTTTTCGACCATGTATCGCAGCGCGCCCCTGCCGCCGGATTCCCCCACCGACGCCTCGATCATCTTCCGCAACGCCAACACCGCCCTGGTCGGCCAGGACGCCAAGGACGGCCGCTGGTACGGCTTTCTCTACATGCGCAGCGAGGTCGGGGGTTCGGGCGCCGACTACGACGCCGCCTTGGCCAGTATCCAGGCCGCCGCCGCCGCCGACACCGCCGCCTGGCAGGCCGACCAGGCGCGCCAGAAGGCGGAGGCTCTCGCCGCCTATGAGCAGTCCCTCGCCAGCGGCGCCGCCTGCGCCTACACCCCGCCCTGGAACCTGCCCAAGACCATGATTGAGCGCCACGCCGCCCAGTGCCCGCACCGCTACAACCTCGACGACCTCAACCGCCTCAAGTCCGGCGGCTATGCCCAGGCGTCCATCGCCGCGGTCGAAACCAACCGCGCCCAGGCCTACGACCGCGAACAGGCCTACCGCGCCGAACAGGCCGAACTGCAGCGCAGCTACGTCCCACCCGGCGCCTGGGAAGGCGCCCTGCGCGCCGCCAGCGACGCCCAGGTGCGCGGCATTCAGCAATCGACCCAGAACTGGCTCGACCAGCGCCGCGACCAGTACAACGCCGACTGGCAGCGGTCGCAGCGGGGGTACTGAGGAGTGCTAGCCCGGCTTGCGGAACCGCAGCAGGAACTGGTCGGTCTTCCCCTTGATGGAGCGGTGGGTCACGATTTTGCTGTGGTCGTCCGCCGGGTTGGCCAGGATCGGACGCTCGCCGTCGAGCACGAAGCCCGCGGCCAGGACCGATCGCTTGACCGCCGCCGGGTCGATCCGGTGAAGAGTACTGGTGTCGCCAAGGCCCCTGCCGGGCGCCGTGGCATGGTCGAGCACCCCATAGACGCCGCCGGGTTTGAGCGCCGCGAAGACGTTGCGGTTGAACTGATCCACATCGGCCGGCCCCAGGTACTTGGTGTACATGTCGTGGTAGCTCCAGCGAATGAATACCACGTCCAGGCCGGCCGGCAGGTTGGGGCTATCGATGGCGGGCGTTGAGACCTCCACATTGGCATGGGCCGGATCGCTGGCCAGACCTTTGATCCTGGTCACCACCTCCGGATAGGCCTTGACGATCTCGGCCGGCTCCACCGCATAGACCTTGCCGCCCGGCCCCACGGCCTGGCTGAAGGCGCGGGTAAAACTGCCCGAGACGATATCGGCGACCCTGTCCCCCGCCTTGACGCCCATGAAGGCGATGACCTCGGCCCCCTTCATCGCCGGGTCGGTCAGGGCGTCAGGGTCCTTGGCCCGCGAACAGGCCGCTGTCTGCAGGCCCAGCGCCAGGGCAAGGGCCGCCGCCACGGCGAACAATCCACGCGACATGGGAGTCTCCCTCGCATCCGCTCGAAACTTACGGTCCAGCTTGAGCTATGGGATTACAGTCGTCAACCAAAATGCCTTGAAGCAATGACTGCTGCCAGAATCTGACAGCACCCTGTCGTAGTGCTTCGCCTGGGGCGCCGGTCGGCCGCCAACCCGCGAGGAATTCACCGATGCCAAACCGCCGCGACGTCCTGACCCTCAGTGCTGGAGGCGCGTCTATGCTCGGCCTTCCGGGCCACGCCGGCGCCACGGCCGGCGTCTCGCAACAGATCCAAGTCGATCCGCAAGGCCCCCTTCAACAGTCGAGGCTGCCCATGAAACACGGTTACGTCGCAAATGTGGTTATGCTGGCCGAATTGACGGTCAAACAGGACATGCTCGACGCCTTCCTGGACTATACCGTCGCGAACCTGGCGATCAGTAGGTCCTACCCGGGCAATCTTGCATTCGACATCCTGATCGACGAAGCGCGACCCAATCAGGTCATTTTCTACGAGGTCTGGGAGTCGGTTAAGGCCCAACAGGACTACATGGCCTGGCGGGTTCAGGCGGGCGACCTGACAAAGCTGCGCTCGTTCCTGGCAAGCGAGGCCAAGTTCAAACCGTTGCGGTGCATCGCCCCCTGACGCGCTCCCTCTCCGGGTTCCGCCCGGACGACAAGACGCGTTCTCATCCCCTCTCGAGATTTCCGATCCGGCCGGAGACCAAGACCCCCGGGCGCTTCCGCCTGATCGCACCGGACGAGCTTCTCTCCGAATTCACCGTCGATGACCCACTGCTCTACACAAAGGTCTGGCGGGCGGAATATTCCATGGTGCGCAGCGCCCCGCCAATCCTCGAGTTCGCCTGCCATGAAAGCAATTACGGCCTGCGGAACATCCTCTCGGGCGCCCGGTGCGAAGAGATGGCCAACGGAACGCCGGCAGCCGAGTAAGTTATCGACGCCAGCCTCCAACCGCATTAGACGAAACCCCATATTTTTTGGTCTTGAAGATCTAAGGGGCGCGGCATGGCTTCCTACGACGTCATCATCATCGGGGCAGGCCCCGCGGGCTATAACTGCGCCATCCGCTGCGGGCAGCTGGGCCTGAAAGCCGCCATCGTCGAGGGCCGCGCCACCCTCGGCGGCACCTGCCTCAATGTCGGCTGCATGCCGTCGAAAGCCCTGCTGCACGCCTCCGAGCTTTACGAGGCGGCCAATACCGAGTTCGCCCATCTCGGCATCGAGGTCGCCCCCAAGCTCAACCTCGCCCAGATGCTCAAGCAGAAGCAGGACAGCGTCGATGCGCTCTGCAAGGGCGTCGAGTTCCTGATGAAGAAGAACAAGGTCGATGTCCTCAAGGGCTTTGGCAAGATCGCCGGCCCGGGCAAGGTCGCCGTCGGATCCGACACCCACGAGGCCAAGAACATCGTCATCGCCACGGGCAGCGAGCCCAGCGGCCTTCCGGGCGTCACCGTCGACAACAAGCGCATCCTGGATTCCACCGGCGCCCTTTCAATCCCGGAAGTCCCGAAGAAGCTGATCGTCATCGGCGCCGGCATCATCGGCCTGGAGCTCGGCTCGGTGTGGCGCCGCCTTGGCGCCGAAGTCACCGTCATCGAATTCCTCGACCGCATTACGCCGGGCATGGACGCCGAGGTCGCCAAGACCTTCCAGAAGGCGCTCACCAAACAGGGCATGAGCTTCAAGCTGTCGTCCAAGGTCACCGGCGCCAAGGCCTCCGCCAAGGGCGTCGATGTCACCGTCGAGCCGGTAGCAGGCGGCGCGGCCGAAACCCTCTCCGCCGACTATGTCCTCTTGGCCATCGGGCGGCGCGCCTTTACCGAAGGGCTCGGCCTCGACAGCGTCGGCATCGCCACAGACAAGCGCGGCGTCATCGCCAACGATCACGGCAAGACCACCGCGCCGGGGATCTGGGTGGTGGGCGATGTCACCACTGGCGTCATGCTGGCCCACAAGGGCGAGGAAGAGGGCGTGGCTGTGGCCGAACGCATCAGTGGCAAGGCGGGCCACGTGAACTACGACCTGATACCGAGCGTCGTTTACACCAGCCCCGAGGTCGCCTGGGTCGGCAAGACCGAGGAGGAGCTGAAGGCCGCGGGCGTCGAGTACAAGGCCGGCCGCTTCAACTTCAGCGCCAATAGCCGCGCCAAGATCAACCACGAGACCGAGGGCTTCGTGAAAATCCTCGCCGACGCCAAGACCGACCGCGTCCTGGGCGCCCACCTGATAGGCCCGGCGGTCAGCGAGATGATCGGCGAATACTGCGTGGCCATGGAATTCTCGGCCGCGAGCGAGGATGTGGCCCGCACCTGCCACCCGCACCCGACCCGCTCCGAGGCTCTGCGCCAGGCGGCCATGGGGGTCGAGGGCTGGACGATGCAGGCATGAGTGAGGCCGGCAACAAGATGGTTGTCACGGCCTTTGTCGCCGCCATGAACGCCGGCGCCTTCGACCGTGTCCGCCTGCTGTTCACCGATGACGGGGTGGTGCAGGGCGCCGACGACGTCATGCCGGTCGACCAGGCCATCGGCGCCTGGACAGAGTGGTGCGCAGGGCTCTCGCCGCAGCTGGAAATCCTGGCCATCGCCGCAGAGGACGACGAGGTCGCCGTGCTCCTCAAGGAAACCGGCCGCTGGACCGGGCCCTATCAGGGGCATGACCGCCCCTCCGGCCAGGAATACGAGCTTGTCGCCATGCAGTGGTTCCAGTTCGACGACGGCAGGATCAGCAGGCACCTGATGGCCCGCGATTCCGCCAGCCAGGCCAAACAGATCGGCCTGCCCACAGGCTGACAAATTGCCGAACGATGCTATCCTTCATCGACCGTTGGAGGAGTAGACGCCATGCTGATCGCCCTCTTGCTGCAAGCTGCGGTAGCCGCCGCGCCGCCTCCCCCGGTCCTCATCGACCGTGGCAACAAGGCCGAGGCTTGGCGCAACCGGCCCGAATGCCAACGCCTCGTCGTCGAAGCCATGCGGCCCAAGGCCGAGGGTCAGCGCGGGGAAATCGTCCAGGGCGCTTCCAAGTTCGAGCACAAGGATGGGCGGGAAACCGAGAGCCCGGTCTGGGTTCCCGGCGCCAACCGCGAGGAAGGCTACTACGCCGCCGTCAATCGCATGGTGGACGGCTGCCCGGTGCCCACGCCCATCTATCTGCCCAACGCCGGCGGGCTGAGGCGCTAGTAGGCCACATCGCCAAGATTGGCGATTTGCTGCGACGCTCCCTAAGTAGCAGTCGATGATCCTGGATCGCCGCACGCTGCTGTCTGCCGCCACGGGCCTTATCCTGGCGGGCCCCGCCCTGGCCCAGCCGCGGCGCATCCCTTTCGAATTCAGCCACGACAAGATTTTCGTACCGGTCTTCATCGGCGATCAGCCCGTGCAGGCCATGCTCGATTCCGGCTCGCAGTTCACCGGCATGGACGCCGCCTTCGCCGCCCATGCCGGTATTGCCGAGACCGGCAGGCGGATTACCCTGCGCGGCGTGCAGCACACGCTTTCCGGGCGGATGACCCGTCTTGCGGCGGTCGCTGTTGGCGGAACCGCGCTGGGCGGTCTCGACGCCGTGGTGCTTTCCTACGAGAGCCTGTCGCTGGCCGTGGGCCGCCCGGTGGAGATGGCGCTCGGGGTGGATTTCTTCCGCCGCTTCGTGGTCGAGATCGACTTTCAGACCCAGACCCTGGCGCTGCACGAGCGCGCCGCCTTTGTCCCTCCGCCCCGCGTGCCCGCCACCGCGCTCACCGCCCGCGGCGAGATGATGACCGTCCCCATCGCTTTTCCAGGCGGGATCACTGTCCTTGCCCTGATCGACACCGGCTCCGCCCCGCCTCTGATCCTGTCGCCGATGCCGGCGGCGAAGCTCGGCCTGTTCAAAGGCAAGACGTCCACGGCGCCGCTCGGCGGTGTCGGCGGGGCCTCGGTGGTGAAGACCGCATCGGCGCCGAACCTGGGCGTCGGCGGGGCCGCCTTTCGCGATGTACCGGTGCAGGCCGCCTCCCGCAGCCTTGGGGTCGAGGCCAATCTGGGCCTTGGCCTGTTGTCCCGTTTTCACCTCTATTTCGACTTCGCCGGAAGCCGCGCCTGGTTCGCCCCGCCCGCCAGCGCCGCGATCCCCCCGCCGTTCAAGCGCGACTATCTGGGCGTCTACGGACCGGTGGAGGGCGAGACCATCCGCGTCACCCACGTCTCCCCCGGCAGCCCCGCCGCCGCCGCTGGCTTCCGCGCCGGGGAGATCGTCACGGCCATCAACGGTGAGCCCGCCGCAACCGCCAATCGGGCTCACAAGGACGCACCCGCCGGCACGGTCCTGACCCTCACCCTGAAGGACGGCCGCACGCGAACCGTCACCCTGGCGCGCTATTATTAGTGGCGCTCAAACTCCAGAAACACCGGCGCGCAGTCGCCCAGCCGTTTCTGCTCATAGCGGGTGGTGATGTGGTCCGCCGGGGGAGTGCGCCAGTCGTCCGCCCGCTCGCCCAGCCAGCGAAAGTCCGGCGAAGCGGAAAACCGCTCCAACGTCCAGTCCACATAATCCGCCCAATCGCTGGCGAACCTGAGCCGCGCGCCGGGTTTCATGATCCGCGCCAAATCCTCGATCAGCGACGTCTGGATGATGCGCCGCTTGTGGTGCCGGGTCTTGGGCCAGGGATCAGGGAACAGGATGAACACCCGTCCGATCGAGGCGTTAGGCAGATTGCCGATCAGCTCGCGGGCGTCGCCAAACAGCAGCCGGACATTGGCCGCCGCCATTTCCTCCACATGCCGCAGCGCGCTGGCGACCCCGTTGAGGAACGGCTCGGCGCCGATCACCGTCACCTCCGGCGCCCGCACCGCCTGGGCCACCATATGCTCGCCGCCGCCAAAGCCGATCTCCAGCCAGGTCTCGCCGCTGATCGCCACCGGCCCTTCCGGCACCGCGATCTTCGGCAGCAGGGTCTCCAGCAGCTTTTCCTGCCGGGGCTTGATCGGCCTGGCCTTGATGCGGCCGAAGGAGCGCAGGGGCCCGTGGGCGGTCTGGGACATGGGCCGCTCCATACCAGATCGTGCTATGAGCAGAAGGGCCGATGAATCTCTTCAATCCGCAGCGCTATCATCACGGCGACCGCCTGACCCTCGACGGGGCGAGCGTGCGTCTTAGGGTGGACGCCCGGGCGCGGCGGGTCTCGATCCGCATCGACCAGCAGAAGCGCGAGGTGATCGCCACCGCCCCGACCGAGCGGCGCCTTCCCGAAGCCATCGCCTTTGCCCGCGACCGCTTGGTCTGGATCGCCACCCAGCTCGCCCGCCTGCCCACCGTCGCCTCCCTGGCCCCCGGTCAGACGATCGAGGTCCTGGGCCAGCCCTGCCGCCTCGAGGGGGGCTCGGTGCGCGGCAAGCTGATCCCGGCCACGGACGTGACCCCCATGCGCCTCCTGGCCCCCGACGATGAGCGCTTCACCCGTACCGTCGTTCGCCTGCTCAAGGCCGAATCCAAGCGCATCCTCGCCGAGCGCACGGCCGTTCACGCCCATGCCCTGGGCGAGCCCGCCCCCAGTGTCGCGGTTATGGACGCCAAGGGCCGCTGGGGGTCGTGCACCTCGCCGCGCCGCACCCTGTTCGGCGGCGCGCATAGGGTTGGATCGATCCGCTACAGCTGGCGCCTGATCCTCGCCCCCTATGCGGTGATGGACTATGTCGCCGCCCACGAGTGCGCCCACCTGGTGGAGGCCAACCACTCCGACCGCTTCTGGGCCCTGGTCGAACGCCTGATCGGCCCCGCCAAGCCGCACCGCGCCTGGCTGCGCAGCCACGGTCCCAGGCTGCACGCCTTCGGCTCACCTCCCTCGTGACCAAGGGGAATGGGGGAGGGGGACCGCGCCGAAGGCGTGGTGGAGGGGGCGTCTAGTAGAGGACGGGCGGCGGCCCTTTGGGTGCGTTCGACGCGGGCGGCGGCGCGGGCCGGGGCTCTTCCTCCTCGGGCGCGCCTTCGCGGTGCTCCTGGCCGATCAGGTCGCCGATCTGGTCGGAGATCGTATCTCTCGCCGGCGCCGCGATGGGCGCCGCGCCGCCGGGGATGGCCTGCACCGCCAGCCTTGGCAGGGCCGCCGTCATGAAACCGCGCCAGATTTCCGCCGGCGCATTGCCGCCGGTGACCTGGACCATGGGCTTGTTGTTGTCCTTGCCGACCCACACCGCCGCCACGAAGCCGCCGGTGTAGCCCACATACCAGGCGTCCTTGTAGTCGCTGGTCGTGCCGGTCTTTCCCGCCAGGTCATAGCCGGCGATGTTGGCCCTCGTCCCCGTGCCCACGGCCGGGACCTGGCGCATCATCTGGTTCATGTACTGGAGGGCGGGCGTCCCGATCACCTGGGCGCGGCCCTCCCTCTGAAGGCTCTTGTCATAAAGAATCTGCCCGCCGGCCGTGCGGATCCGCTCGATGCCGTAAGCCCTGGCCGAATAGCCGCCGTTGGCGAAAGGCGCATAGGCCTGAGCCATCTCCACCGGCGTCACCTCGACAGCGCCCAGCGCCATGGAGGGATCGGTCTGGATCGGGCCGGTGATGCCGAGCCTGCGGGCCGTTGTCGCCACATTGCCGGTGCCCACCTCGCTGGCCAGCTTGGCGGCCACGGTGTTGATCGACTTGGCCAGCGCCGTCTGCAGGATCATCGGCCCGCTGAAGCGGCCGTCATAGTTCCTGGGGCTCCAGTTGCCGATCGTCACCGGCTCATCGACCACCGGATCGTTGGGGGTCCGGCCCTGCTCCATGGCGGTCAGATAGACGAAGGGCTTGAAGGCCGAACCCGCTTGGCGGTGGGCGTTGGAGGCCCGGTCGAACTGGCTGTCGATATAGCTGACCCCGCCGACATAGGCGCGAACCCGCCCTTCGCCGTCCAGGGCGACCATGGAAGCCTGCTCGACCCCCCTGGCCTTCTTGTCCCGCTCGACGATGGCCCGCAGCGAGTTTTCGCCGGCCACCTGGATGGGTAAATCGAGGGTCGTCTCGACGATCAGGTCTTCGGTGGGTTCGCCCACCAGGCTGCGCACCTGTCCGTCCACCCAGTCGACGAAGTACTGCGCGTTCTGGTTTGCGAGGCTGCGGGAGACCCGCACGGGCTTGGCGATGGCGGCTAGGCGCTCCTCCTCGGTGATCTTCTTGGTCTTGACCATGGTCCGCAGCACCACATCGGCGCGGCGGGCTGCCCGCTCGGAATCGGCCAGAGGCGAATAGCGCGAGGGCCCCTTGATCAGACCGGCCAGGAGGGCCGCCTGCGGCAGGGTCAGCTGGCTCGCCGTGGTGTTGAAATAGCGCTGGGCGGCGGCCTCGATGCCATAGGCCCCGGCCCCAAACCCCACCCGGTTCATATAGAGGGCCAGGATCTCCTTCTTGGAGAAGCGCAGCTCCAGCCAGAACGAGAGGATCAGCTCCTGGATCTTGCGCCGCATGTTCTGGTCGGCGGACAGGAACAGGTTGCGGGCCAGCTGCTGGGTGATGGTCGAGCCGCCCCTCAACGGTCCGCCCCGGTGGGTGAGGTTCCACAGCTGCGAGCGGGCGATGCCCCAGGGGTTGAAGCCGGGGTGCCAATAGAAATGCTGGTCTTCGATGGCGACGAAGGCGTCGGGCACATATTTCGGCAGTTCGTCCAGATCGACCGGCGGGGCGTACTGGCTGCCGCGCACGGCCAAGAGGGTTCCCGATCGGTCGAGATAGGACACCGACGGCTGGCGCGTCACCTCATAGAGCTTGGAGGTGTCCGGCAGGTCCATGGCGAACACCAGGACCACCGTCGCCAGGAAAATCATCCCCCAGACAGCGGCCACCGATCCCCAATAGACCACCTGTTGGAAGCGGGTGCGCCCGGGCCTTCCCCCGCCAGGTCCCATCGCGCCGTTGCGATCGGGCCCTCTGCCATTGGCCATGGTTTTCGAATCTCCGATGCCCGTCCCTTGGGTCTAGCGCAGCCGTGACGCGGGATCGATCAAAAGATGGCGAACAAAAGCGGCGGGGGAAGGGCGGACCGTTCCGTCAACGCACCTTCAATCCTCCACCGCAGGGGGAGGGGGACCATCGAAGATGGTGGAGGGGGTTCTCCGCGCCTGAGACGGTTGGACTCCTACCTCGGCTTAACTCCGAACGGGCGCACCTGACTTAGAACCCCCTCCACCGCTGCGCGGTCCCCCTCCCCCTACGGTGGAGGATTGAAGAAGCGGCTCTCCCGCGTTTTCCCCCATGACTCCATCGCCCGACGCGCTAACATCGCCGGATGATCCGCACCGTCTCTGTGCTCCTTGTGGCCACGGCCCTGATTTCCGCCTGCGAGACCGTCCCGCAGTCCAAATGGGCCCTGCGGCCTGGCCATGACCTTGGCGTCGACCTGGCCGCCTGCGCCCGCGAGGCCGGCGGCGCCGACATGAACGCCTTGCAGGGCGGCGCGACCAACGCCGCGGCGACCGCGGCGGCGGTGGCGGGCTATCTCGATCGCGACGACATCCGCGGCGGCGGCGCCGATCGTCTCTATGCGGCCCTGCGCGACGACTGCATGGTCCGGAAGGGCTGGACCAAGATCGGATGACGCCCACGCCCGGGCTCGAGGCGGCGCGAGAGGTTCTTCGCCGCACCTTCGGCCATGCGGATTTCCGCGGCCTGCAGTCCGGGGTGGTCGGCGAGGTCCTGGCCGGACGAAGCGCCATCGCGGTCCTGCCGACCGGCGGGGGAAAAAGCCTTTGCTACCAGATTCCGGCCATCGTCCGGCCGGGCCTGGGCCTGGTCATCTCCCCCTTGATCGCCCTGATGAGCGACCAGGTCGCCGCCCTGCAGCAGGCCGGCGTCAAGGCCGAGCGGTTGGATTCCACCGCCTCCCCCGACGAGCGCGTCCGGATCATCGGCGACATCGAACATGGCCGCCTCGACCTCCTCTACCTCTCGCCCGAAGGCCTGATGCAGCCCGCCATGCTCGAGCGCCTCTCGCAAATCCAGATCGCCCTGGTGGCCATCGATGAGGCTCACTGCGTCAGCCAGTGGGGGCACGACTTCCGCCCCGAATACCGCATGCTCGGCCAGCTGGCGGGCGCCATGCCGGAAGCCCCGCGCCTGGCGGTCACGGCGACCGCCGACGCCCGCACCCGCGACGATATCCGCCGGGAGCTTCGGCTCGGCGGCGCCGCCGAATTCGTCGACAGCTTCGCCCGCCCCGAGCTGCAGCTTCGCGCCGAGAAGAAGCAGGGCAGGGGCCGCGACCGGGTGATCGAACTCGTGAAGGCCCGGCCCAAGGTCTCCGGCGTCGTCTACTCGGGTTCCCGCGACGGCACGGACGATCTCGCCCAGGCTCTGCGCGCCGAGGGGATCAATGCGCTGGCCTATCACGCCGGGCTCGACAAACAGGTCCGCGCCGGCCGGCTCAGCGAGTTCCTCCAGGCCGACGCGGCGGTGATGGTGGCGACCATCGCCTTTGGCATGGGCATCGACAAACCCGACGTGCGCTTCGTCATCCACGCCGATCCCCCCGCCTCGCTGGAGGCCTACTGGCAGGAGATCGGCCGCGCCGGGCGCGACGGCGACCTCGCCGACGGGATCACCCTCTATTCGCCCTCGGACCTGGCCTTCGCCCTTCGCCGCATTTCAAGCCGCGAGATCTCCGATGAGGTCAAAGAGGTCCAGATCAAGAAGGCCCGCCAGTTCTATTCCATGCTCGCCGGCCCCGGCTGCCGCGCCACCGCCGTGCGCCGCTATTTCGGCGAGGAGGGGGTGGAAGACTGCGGGGTCTGCGACAACTGCACCGCCCCGCCCGCCGCGGTCGATGGAACCGAAGCCGCTCAGAAAGCGCTCGCCGCCGTCCATCGTCTGGGCGGCCGTTTTGGCCGGGGGCGGATCGTCGACCACCTGCTGGGCAAGACCAAGGAGCCGGACTCCGCCGAGACCCGCCTCTCCACCTTCGGGGTCGGCAAGGACCTGTCGCAGGGCGCCTGGCGCGAACTGCTCGACGCCCTCCTCTATCAGGGCCTGCTGCGCGAGGACCCCAACGATGGCCGCCCGCTGATCGGTCTGGGCGATCCCGGCGAGGTTCGCGCCGTCTATCGCGGGGAGCGCAAGGTCATGATCCACCGCGAGCTGGAGGCCCACGATCCCTCCACCCGCTCCGGCCGCCCCCGCAAGCGCACCCGCGAGGCCCTGGCGGCCATGGGGCCGGAAAACGCGCCGCTGTTCGAAGCCCTGCGCGCCTGGCGCCGGGAAGAGGCCGCCGAGCAGCGCGTCCCGCCCTATGTCATATTCTCAGACCGCACCCTGCAGGACATCGCCTTGCTCCGTCCCCAAGGCCCCGACCAGCTGATGCTGGCCAGCGGCGTCGGCGTATCGAAGCTGGAGCGCTACGGCCAGGCGGTGTTGAAGTTGGTTCGCGAAAACTAGCGGAATTCTTTTCCCTCACCTTCATGGGGAGGGACAGCTCGCGCAGGGAGCAGGGTGGGGAGTCTCATGGCAATCACCGACGTCTGAGCAAGCTTTCCACTTCCCCACCCGTCCGGCGCTTCGCGCCGTCCACCGTCCCCATAAAGGGGAGGGATAGAAAATCAGCGCTTCGTCAGAGACCCCAAAATCCCGCGCATCAGCTGCCTCCCAAGCTGGCTGCCAACTTGGCTTGCCACCGAACGGACCACGGTTTTTATCGCAGCCTCACCCACCGACTGGCGGCTGGACGTGCGAGCCCTTGGCGCCGGGCGGGGCTCATACCTTGGCTCGGGTTCATAGCGGGGCTCCGCCTTGGGCGCCTGTTTGGCCGCCTGCGCTGCTTCAGCCGCCTGGGCCGCCGTGGCCGCCTCGGCCTCAGTCCTCGCCAACAGCTTTTCGTAAGCGCTCTCGCGATTGACCGCCGTGGCGTAGGCCGCCGCCACCGGACTGCCGGAAATCAGGCCGGAGCGCTCGTCCGGCTGGGCCGGGCCGATGCGGCCCGTGGGCGGCTTGATCTTGGTCCGCGCCACCATGGTCGGCGCCCCCTTCTCGTCCAGGGTCGACACCAGCGCCTCACCGACGCCCAGGTTCTGGATGGCGTCCGCCGTATCGAAAGCCGGATTGGCCCGGAACGACCGCGAGGCCAGCTGCAGGGCCGCCTGCTCGTTGGGGGTATAGGCGCGCAGGGCGTGCTGTACGCGGGTGCCGAGCTGGGCCAGCACGTTTTCCGGGATGTCGGTCGGCGACTGGGTGACGAACCAGACGCTGACGCCCTTCGATCGGATCAGGCGCACCACCTGTTCGATCTTCTGCAGCAGGGATTTCGGGGCGTCGGTGAACAGCAGGTGCGCTTCGTCGAAGAAGAACACCATGCGTGGCTTGGGCTGGTCTCCCACCTCCGGCAACACCTCGAACAATTCCGAGAGCAGCCACAGAAGGAAGGTGGCGTAGAGCTGGGGTGAATTGATCAGCTTGTCCGCCGCCAGCACGCTGACATAGCCGCGGCCATCGATGGAGGAGCGCATCAGGTCTTCGAGGCGCAGGGCCGGTTCGCCGAACAGCTTCTCTCCGCCCGCGTTTCGCAACGACAAAAGCTTCCGCTGCACCGCCCCCACCGTCGCGGCGGCGACGTTGCCGTATTTGAGGCCGATCTCCTTGGCGCTCTGGCCGACCTCGACCATCATCGCCTGCAGGTCGTCGAGATCGAGCAGCAACAGGCCCTGGTCGTCCGCCACCTGGAAGACAATGTCCATCAGCCCGGCCTGGGCGTCCTCCAGTTCCAGCAGGCGCGACAGCAGGACGGGCCCCATTTCCGAAACCGTGGTGCGGACCGGCGTGCCCTTTTCCCCGAACAGATCCCAGAAGATCGCCGGGGTCGCCCGTCCCTCCCAGGCAAGGTTCATGGCCTGGGCCCGGGCCAGCAGTTTCTCGCTGGGGGTCCCGGCGATGGCGATCCCCGAAAGGTCGCCCTTCACATCGGCCGCGAACACCGGAACGCCGGCGGCGGCGAACCCCTCGGCCAGCCCCTGCAGGGTGACGGTCTTGCCGGTGCCCGTGGCGCCGGTGACCAGTCCATGGCGGTTGGCGCGATCCAGGCGGATCGACTGCGGCCCGTCCCGCTCGCCGCTCTCAAACCCCTGGCCGATGAAAAGCTCGCCGTCCGCCATGACTAAACTCCGTTCGCTTAGGCGCGAACCATTGCCCGCCAAGCGTGGGCATATCAACAGCGAAGGGCGCCGCTCAGCAATGGAGGGCCCGGTCTTGGCCAAGGAGGCAGGGATAGGGAGCGCTCAAGGCCACGATCACGCCGTCCCGCACGCGGATAGTCGCGTGGAAATTGGTCTGGTCGACTTGGATCACGATCGCGCTTGAGCCGTCCTCGGACCGCTGCACTTTCGCGGCCTTGGGCGGGGCGGCCGCATAGGCGGCCAGGCCCCCTGGCGGCGGCTCGCCCAGTCTTAGGGCTGCAAGAGCGGCGACCCCGTCCTTGCGGCTGGGCTTGCCGGACGCCGCCGAGTTCAGCAGGCCAGGCAGCATGAATGGCGCCAATGGCGCACCCGCAATGACTAGCAGCACCGTCCCCGCGGCCACCTCCCCCGCTGCATCGACTCTTTCGTTGCACCGCATGACGACCTCGGTGACGGGGCCGGACAAACCGTTGTGAAGCGCGACGCCGGTGAGCTTGCCATCGCGGAATACGAACTGAGGCCAGTCCCCTACTCTCACGGCTCCCAGCGCCGGCTGACCGTTGGCGTCGCAGCCGCCGCCGGAGCGGCTCAAGGCAGGTCCGGAGAGCATGGTGACCAGGCCGCCGTTTTCTATCCGCGCTGCGTCGGCATAGACCTCGTCGGTGCGGTTCAAGCCGAACCGGTCGCGGATCTCGTTGGGCGTCATGCCCATGAGGTCGGCCACGGCGGCCTTCGGCTCCATGACTACCGGCCTGGACGAACCGGGTCCGCCAAACTCTACCGCCGAGACCTTTCCATCGCGGTTCTTGTCGAGATTACGAAAGGAGTAGGCCGTGTCGTAAGACCGGTCGTTCACCGCGACATAGCCGTCGCCGTTCTGGTCCATCTCCCCAAACTGACGCTCAAGGAACTCAAGTTTCGGAGGCGATCGTGGCCTGGTCCCGGCCGCGACATGTTCCTGCAACGACAGTCGGCCATCCTCATCGGTGTCATCGAAAAGGTGGCGGGCGATGGAGCGCTCCAGCCACTCGTCATAGGACAGGGCGCCATCATGATCAGCGTCAAACGGCGCGATTCCGGCCAGATGGAGCGCGTACTCAGGCGAAGTGGCCATGCCGGGCGCGGCGGCCCGCGCGGCGCGCACGGCCTCCAGGGCGAGCTTGCCGCCATAACCGGGTCCCTCGACGGCCGGCGTTGTCGCGCAGGCCGCGCTCAGCAGCGACGCCATCCCCATTCCGGCCATCATCGGCTTGCGCAACCACCGGTCCATGGTCGATGTTCTTATCGTCCGGGACGATTGTGTTGCCGGACAAATTCGGCCCAATGTCCGATAGCGGACGCTCCGGCCCGATCGTCCGGGGAGGCAAGGCTTGGCCCAGAACGCCAGCGAAGACCGCCGCGTCCAGCGGAGCCGCAAGGCTCTGACCGACGCCTGCATGGCCCTGGTGATTGAGCGGCCCTACGATGAGATCACCGTCGCCGACATCGCCGAGAAGGCCGGCGTCGGCCGGTCCACCTTCTATGAGCACTACCCCAACAAGGACGAGCTTCTGCGCGCCAGCCTGATCGGCGCCTTCACGGCGCTCGCCGACATGACCACCGCCGCCCACGATCCCGAGCGCTTGACGGGCTGGATGGAGGGCTTCTGGAAGAACCGCCGGGTCGGCCGCGCCATGCTTGGCGGCCAGGCGAGGACCTATCTGGTGCGCAACCTTGCCGCCCTCATCGACCTGCGGCTGGGAAAGGGCCTTGCCGCCCCCGCCAAGCTCGTCGCCTACCAGATGGCCGAGGCCCACCTTGGCCTGATCCACGCCTGGCAATCGGGCCTGGCGGCGTATTCGCCCGAGGCGATGGCGCAGCACCTGCACCGGACGGCGGTGGCGATGGCGCAGGCGGCAAGGGGGTGAGCTAGAACTGTATCAGCTCCAATCGGCATCGCGCACGAGCGGTCCAAAAGGACGCTCGTATCCAGACATGCGGTCAATACCCGTCGTCACGCATGTGGCGGATCATCTTGGTCCAATCCAAATCTTTGGTGTCCAAGATCACTTGCTGGTTCAGGAGGTGTTCGAAATTCAGCCGCGCCGAAACCGGTTTGGCTGAGACGATCTTGGCCACCGGCTCGCCGCGCACGGAAAGTTCGATCTCCTCTCCCTTGCGCGCTCGGCTCACCAGCTTGGAGAGACTATTGCGGGCTTCGGTAATGGAATGACGAGACATATTCCTCAGGATGGCCATGTCGACGCCGCCTGTCTACGCGCGCAAGGCGCCTGCCTGGGGGGCCTGTCGTTCTACTTCAGAATGGGATTGCGGCTCGGCCAAATTTTCGAACAGAGACGACACCAACTCGTCGATCGCTTGGCGGAGCGTGCTTTCGGACCGGTCGCCGAAGTCAAGGATCGCCTTCGGCGACCGCGCAGCGGCGCGGCAATGCCGCGTCCTTGACGTCGACGGCCGACCGAAAAATTATTCCATCAAGCGTTTCGAAGGAATGGCCTGACCGTCGAGCAACATCACAATCTCGTCCGAGGCAAATTCCGCCTCAAGCAACTCATGTTCCGCTTCACGAAGAAGCGCCATGATGGCGGTGTTCAACCCGTTCTGGATGTCGCCCGGCCTAAAGGTCGTGATGTCGGTACGCGCATACGGGTACCGAAACCCCGAGCCTTGGGAGGTATCACCAAAGTGCTCAGCGAGTTCTAACAGAGCATCAAAATAGGCGTTCTTTCGAAGGAACTCATTTTGCCTCAAGGCTTCAGCTAGAGCCCTAAATCCATGCCCGAGCTTTTTAAGGGCTGCCTCAGCGATGGCGTGATCGCTAAATCCTCTGTCCCGCACAAGAAGGGCTTTGAGGATCAATTCCAGGCAATGTCGGTTGATAGCCAAGTGCGCGTAAACAAGACGCCCAGCGTCCTCGGCTTTAGAAAGAACTCCAGACGCCTCGCAGAACTGGCGAGCAAAATAAAGGTAGTGAACCCATGTTCGCGCCCGTTCTCGGGCGTTGGAATTCAAACATCCACCTCGGCGTCCAGCGCATTCTCCTGGATGAACTCGCGCCTCGGCTCGACCAGCTCGCCCATCAGCCGCGAGAACATGTCGTCGGCCTCGTCGGCGTGGTTGACCTTTACCTGCAGCAGGGTCCGGGCGCCGCTGTCCAGAGTGGTTTCCCAGAGCTGCTCGGGGTTCATTTCGCCCAGGCCCTTGTAGCGCTGGATCGAGAGGCCCTTGCGGCCGGCGTCGAACACCGCCGCCATCAGATCGAGGGGGCCCCGCACGGTGGAGACCTTGTCCCGCCGCGTGAAGGTCGCCGCGCCGGAAAAGACGTCGGCCAGCGCCGCGGCGCGCTCGGCCAGGCGCCGGGCGTCTGCCGACGCGATCAGAGCATCGTCCAGCACCACCTGCTCCATCACGCCCCGGCGCGACCTCGTGAAGGTGAAGCCCGCCGGACCACGTTCTCCCTCCCAGCGCAGGTCGCCTTCCTCGCGATAGAGATCGAGGCGTTTGGCGGCGGCCACCGGGTCGCGCTCGTTGCCGAACAGGCCGGCGATCGAGGCCTGTTCCACCGCGAAGGCCGGGGCCCGGGCGGCGAGGCGTTCGATATTGGCCTTGGCCGCCTTGGCGGTGGTCACCAGGGCCATCAGGTCCGCCCCCGTTCGGCGCTCGCCGTTGGCGAGGTCAAGCGTCGCGCCGTCGACACCCTCCTCGATCAGGAAGGCCTCCATCTCGGCGTCGTCCTTGAGGTAGCGCGAGGCCTTGCCCTTGGCCGCCTTATAGAGCGGCGGCTGGGCGATATAGA
>DGYN01000065.1:0-2859 GCA_002398405.1 Caulobacteraceae bacterium UBA5005 | reverse complement strand
TGGGCGCCGTCGACGTCGGCGTCGGTCATGATGATGATCTTGTGGTAGCGGATCTTGGTGATGTCGAAATCATCGCGCCCGATCCCCGCCCCCAGCGCCGTGATCAGGGTGCCGACCTGCTCTGACCCCAGCATCTTGTCGAACCGCGCCCGCTCGACATTGAGGATCTTGCCGCGCAGGGGCAGGACCGCCTGGTTCTCACGGTTCCTTGCCTGTTTGGCCGAGCCGCCGGCGGAATCGCCCTCGACGATGAAGATTTCCGACAGGGCCGGGTCCTTCTCGGCGCAGTCGGCGAGCTTGCCGGGCAGGGAGCTGATATCCAGCGCGGACTTGCGCCGGGTCAGTTCGCGGGCCTTGCGGGCCGCGTCGCGCGCCGCCGCCGCCTCGGCGATCTTCTGGACGATGGCTTTGGCTTCCGCCGGGTGTTCTTCGAACCAGGTCGACAGGCCCTCGGAGACCAGGCCTTCCACGGCCGGGCGCACCTCGGAGGAGACCAGCTTGTCCTTGGTCTGGGAGCTGAACTTGGGGTCCGGCACCTTGACCGACAGCACACAGGTCAAACCCTCGCGGGCGTCCTCGCCGTTGACGCTGACCTTCTCCCGCTTGGCCGTGCCGGAACTTTCGGCATAGCCGGTGACGATCCTTGTCAGGGCCGCGCGGAAGGCCGACAGGTGCGTTCCCCCATCCCGCTGCGGGATGTTGTTGGTGAAGCACAGCATCTGCTCGTGATAGCTGTCGTTCCACTGCAGGCTAAGGTCGATCTGGACCTTTTCTTTTTCGCCGCGGATGACGATAGGGCTCGGGATCAGGGCCTTCTTGGCCTTGTCCAGGTGCTTGACGAACTCCTCGACCCCGCCGTCGTAGTGCAACACCTCCTCGAAGGGCTCGGCTTGCCGAAGGTCGCGAAGGATGATGGTCACGCCCGAGTTCAGGAAGGCCAGTTCCCGCAGGCGGTGCTCGAGGGTCTTCAGGTCGAAATCGATGGTCTTGAAGGTGTCCAGCGAGGGCAGGAAGGTCACTTCCGTCCCGGTCAGAACATTGCCGTTCTCGCGCAGGGGCGATTTGCCGGTCACCTTCAGCGGCGAGACCGTGTCGCCGCGCTCAAAGCGCACGCGGTGCTCATCGCCGTTCCGGTGAATCTTCAGCTCGAGCCAGTCGGAGAGGGCGTTGACGACGCTGATCCCCACCCCGTGCAGACCGCCGGAAACCTTGTAGCTGTTCTGGTCGAATTTACCGCCGGCGTGCAGCTGGGTCATGATGACCTCGGCCGCCGAAATCCCTTCGCCTTCGTGGATGTCCACCGGGATGCCGCGCCCATCGTCGGTGATGGTCGCCGAGCCGTCGGCGTTGAGGATCACCTGGACCCTCGTCGCGTGACCGGCCAGCACTTCGTCGATGGCGTTGTCGACCGCCTCATAGACCATGTGGTGCAGGCCAGAGCCGTCGTCTGTGTCGCCAATGTACATCCCCGGCCGCTTGCGCACCGCGTCCAGGCCCTTGAGGACCTTGATGGAATCCGCATCGTAATCGCCGCCGGTTTGCTCGGGGGGCCCCTCTTCCACTGAAGAGGTGTCGTCGTTCTCGTCGCTCATTCAGTTATCCAGGGGCGTCAGCCGCCCGTCTTCCACGCTTACGCCGAGCGCCCGCCCGGCCAGTCCATCGAACAGTCCCTGGTCGGTTCCGGTGAGGAACGCCTGCAGTCCCAGAGCCTCGATTTCATCAAACAGCGCGGCCCTTCGGTACTGGTCGAGGTGGGCCGCGACCTCGTCCAATAAGACTATAGGATTCGGCGTGTCAGGAACACGGCTTAATCGCGCCGCCTGGGCCAAAACGAGATTGAGAATCAAGGCTTTCTGCTCTCCGGTCGAGCATTCGGCGGCGGGCCGGTCCTTGGCCTTGTGAAAGACCACCAGATCGCCCCGGTGAGGACCCCGAAGCGTGCGCCCCGCGGCCGCGTCCTTGGCCCGGTCCTCGCGCCACATCTGGGGGTCGATGGCCCCCTCCGACAGCCCAAAGCCGCCGGAAAAGGCGATCAGCGCCTGGGGGAAGGGCGTGGCCTCCCGGCTTTCGATCTCCGCCTGCAGGGCGGTCAGGGTTTTCAGGCGCACCGCCGCCATCTGCGCGCCCGTCTCCGCCATCCGCGCCTCCAGGGCGTCGAGCCAGAGGGGATCGGGGGCATCGGTGGCCAGGAGCGCATTCCGCTCGCGCATGGCCTTCTCATAGGCCGTGACCACCTGCCCGTGCTCGGGCTCGGCCGCATGGGTCAGCCGGTCGAAGAACCGCCGCCGCTCCCCCGCCCCCTCGAGAAACAGCCGGTCCTGCTGGGGCGTCAGCCACATGGGCCTGATCAGGTCGGCGAGCCTTCCCGGCGTCACGCTCTCCCCGTCCAGCCGGACCGCGCGCCGGACCGCCCAGGGCGTCTCCAGCCCCGTCCCGATCTGCCGGTCGCCCACGACCACCGAAACGCTCCACGCCCGCCCCTGAAGCTCTCCAGAGAGCCTGCGCCCCACCTCGGCGACCTGCGCGCCCCGCAGGCCCCGCCCGGGGGTGAGGAAACTGATCGCCTCCAGAAGGTTGGTCTTCCCCGCCCCATTGGGTCCGAAGAGGTAGGTCGTCCGCCCGGCGGCGTGCAGCGTCGCCCGCTCGTAGGAGCGGTAGTCGGTCAGGGTCAGGGATTGGAGGGTGGTGGTCATTTTTTCTCCCTCCCCTTTATGGGGAGGGTGGCTCGCCGCAAAGCGGCGAGACGGGTGGGGGAGCGGGAAGTTTGCTCTGGCGCTGGTGGTAGGCCGCGACTTCCCCACCCGCTTTTGCTGCGCTCAAGCACCCTCCCCATGAAGGTGTTCAGACCGGGGACATCGG
>DGYN01000051.1:566-38952 GCA_002398405.1 Caulobacteraceae bacterium UBA5005 | reverse complement strand
TCGTCCAGCCGCCGGCCATGGCGCTCCTCGAGATCATGATGGCGACGCGCGCCGATGCGGCCCTGGCCGAACGCCTGCCGGGCGTCGAGGCGGCGATCTTCGCCGGCGCCCAGATCCTGCAAACCTCCGGCTGGACCGCAGCGGCGATCTGCCAGGCTCCCCTGCCCGCCGGCTATGCGGTGGAGGTGTCCTATGAGATCCCGCGCTTCAACGTCGGCAACTACAAGAAGCCCTACATCATCGTCTGGGTGACCGACGCCGAGAAGAACATCGTCAAGAACGTCCTGGTCATCGGCGACCGCAAGGACTGGCAGGAGAGCAACAACGTCTGGTGGCGCCGTTACGGCCGCAAGACGCCGGAGGTCCTCACCAAGGCCAGCCCGAGCAAGGCGCCCGGCAAATATTCCGTGGTCTGGGACGGGACCGACGAGAGCGGCAAGCGCGTCGCCCAGGGCAGCTACACCATCCATGTGGAAGCCGCCCGCGAACACGGCGGCCACGCCTATCAGTCGGTGGACGTCAATCTCGGCGCGGCGGGCGTCACCGCCGCCATGGCCGGCAAGGACGAACTCGGCGCCGCCAGTGTGCGCTACTTCCGCCGCTGATGACCAAGCCCCCCGCAAAGAAGCCCGCCCCGAAGGGCGGCGGCTCGTTCAAGGGCGAGCTCTTCCGCCAGAGCCGCATCTGGCACGGCTATCTGTCGGCCTTCGCCTTCATCGCCCTGATCTTCTTCTCGATCACCGGCCTCTTGCTGAACCACCCCGAGTGGTTCGAGAACGCCGGCGAAGACGTGGTCAAGGAACAGACCCTGACCCTCGCCCCCGCCGACCTCGCCAAGGCCAGGGCGGCGGCGGATCCCGGCAAGGCGATCGCCGAGATCGTCCGCCAGAAGGTAAAGCTGGTGGGCGCCTACAAGGCCGGCGAGACCATCGACGAGGAGGCCCTGATCAGCTTCGAAAGCGTCAAGGGCCGATCCGACATCACCGTCGATCTGGTCACCGGCGAGACCGAGGTCGCGGTGGAACGGTCAGACGCGGTCACCGTCATCAACGAACTGCATCGCGGCAAGAACAGCGGCAAGGCCTGGGCCGTTATCATCGACGCCACGGCCATCATCGTCCTGATCCTCTCGATCGTCGGCTATGTGCTGTTCTTCTCCCTGCGCTTCCGCCTGAAGACGAGCCTGATCCTCACCGGCGTCAGCCTGCTGGCCCTGTTCGCCGTCTACTGGTTCCTGATCCCCTAGGCCGCGACCGGCTCCAGGACTTCCAGCGCCGGCTTGCCCTTGAGGGCGCCGCGGCGGCTCCAGTCGATGATTTCCAGAGTCCCGTCGTGGCGCTCGACCACGGCGGTGCAGCTTTCCACCCAGTCGCCGTCATTGATGTAGAGCACTCCGCCGATGTCCCGCATCTCCGCCTTGTGGATGTGGCCGCAGATCACCCCGTCAACGCCGCGGCGGCGGGCTTCCTCGGCGATGGCTTCCTCGAAGTTTTCGATGAACTGCAGGGCGTTCTTGACCTTCACCTTCAGGAACGCCGACAGGCTCCAGTAGCCAAAGCCCATCATGCGGCGCGCTCTATTGAACCAGGTGTTGGACGCCAGGAGCCCCCGGTAGGCCCAATCGCCTAAGAACGCCAGCCACTTGGCGTGCTGCACCACCCCGTCGAACTCATCGCCATGGGTGACCAGGAACCGGCGCCCATCCGCGGTCGTATGGATATCGTCCTTGGCGACGATCACGCCCCCGAAATGCACGCCGCAGAACTCGCGGCCGAAGTCGTCGTGATTGCCGGGCACATAGACAACCTTCACCCCCTTGCGGGCAAGGCGCAGCACCTTCTGGACGACGTCGTTGTGCGACTGCGGCCAGTAGAGACCGGACTTCATCTTCCAGCCGTCTATGATGTCGCCGATCAGATAGAGGGTGTCGCACTCCAGTTCGCGGATGAAATCGAGCAGCAACTCCGCCTGACATCCCCGGGTGCCGAGGTGCAGGTCGGAGATGAAGGCGGTGCGGCAAACGACACTGGGCGACGCGGTCATGGAGATCCCCCTCCCGGACTTCAGGCTGGCGGATAGGCCCGTTCGGTGACGGGGGTGTGACGGCTAGCCCGGAGGGCCTGCGGACAATTGCCGGTATTCCGCGTAGGCGTTCCTCACCACGCGGGACGGGGTGTTGATGAACATCGTGGCGCGGCTCTGGGCATCGAAGGCTGGCCATTTGGGGAGCCCCGAAGCGTTCGGATTGCCCGTCTTGGCGAAATTGGTCCAAGCGGTGGAGGTGACCTTGCCCAGGCGTTTGGTCGCCGCGCTGATTTTTCCATTCTCGCCCATCAAGAGAGGTCCCATCTCGACGTTGTCGAAGCAGAACGGCAGTTCGATGGTGTGCGGCGCCTTCATCAGGCCGCCTTCGATCGGCGATCCCCATTCGAAGACGAACGTAAAGACCGGTGCTCCCTGCGCGGCCTTGCGTTCGGCCAGGGTCGCGGAACTGTTCCAGGTCCCCTTCGAGGCCAGGAAGGTGCCGATATGTGGCGCGCCGTAGTCGGGCTTCTCCTTGCGCGCCGCGGCGACGGCGGCGGCGCCGTAGCGGGAGTTGAGGCTGTCCCAGGTGGTCTGGGCGAAGGCTGGAGCACCAACCTGATAGAGAGTCTGCTCGTCCGACGTGCAGCCGACCATGACAATGACGTCCTTGGCCAGGGGATTGGCGTCGGGCGTGAAGGAGTTGCGGGGGATCGCCGCGCCGTCCACCACCGGCGCGAAGCTCATGGTCCCTGGCGCGCCGGTCGGGTTGACCCGATTGGCGACCACATCGGCCAGGAGGCGGCTTGGAACATCGCGCAGCTGCTGCAAGGTGGTCACGCCGAGCTTGGCCATCAGGGTGCGCGTGGCGGCCTCGGCGCGATCTGCCGGAACGCTGGAAAGGCTGGCGCCCGACTGCACGATTGCCTTGTGGAACAGGCCCTTGGCCGCAGGCATCGCCATCAGTGTCGAAACCTTGGCGCCGCCGCCGGACTGGCCGAAGACGGTGACGTTGCCAGGGTCGCCACCGAATTCGGCGATGTTGTCGCGCACCCACTCAAGCACGGCGACGATGTCGAGCTGGCCGGCGTTGCCGCTCGCGCGGTCGCCGCCGACCCCGGCGGTGTGACAATAGCCGAAGACGTTCAGCCGGTGATTTACTGACACCAGGACAACATCGTGGTTCTTGGCGAGGTTATGCCCTTCATAGACCGGCCAACTCCCTGAGCCGTAGTTGTAACCGCCCCCATGAATCCAAACCATCACCGCCCGGCCCTTGCGGTCCAGCGCGGGGGTGAAGACGTTGAGGAACAGGCAGTCCTCGCTTTCGCGCTGCAGGTCGTCGCCGCTGGTCATGAACTGGTTAAGCGCTGGCCGGATGATTCCCGGCTGGGCCACCACCGAGCCACCGCTCGGCAGCTGCATGGATGCGCGGCCAAAGCGCAGGGCTTCGGCGACGTCGGTCCAGGGATCGGGTTTCCTCGGCGGCGCGAAACGCAACGGCCCGACGGGCGGCGCGCCGTAGCGCAGACCCTTGAAGGTCTGAATTCCGTCGACGACATAGCCGCGGACCGGGCCGTTCGTGGTCTTCACAGCTGGGGTGACGGCGGTGGCGGGCGGCTCGTAGCCGAAGGCAGGCCCGGCAAGGCCGAAGGCGGCGGCGAGCATCAGGGCCTCGCGGCGCGCGATGTGGTCAAGGTGCATGGCGTTTTCTCCCTGCCGCCAAGCTCGACTAGCGGCGCTAGGCTGTCAACGCGCCTTCACGGCGGCCCGAAGATGAAACAGTGTCCGGTAAAGAGTCGCGCCCTGGCCGACGCTAGGGCCAAGCCGTGCTATAATCTCTCGGATGAAAGACACAGACACCCAAGGAGCATCCGGCTCCTACACCACACCCGCCGATATCCCCGCCATCATCGATAGCCTGTCGGCCCTGTACGACGCCTCGGTGGCCGCAGTCCGTGAGGCGCTGAGCAAATACCTGTCCACCGGAGAGCGGCCCGATCCCAACGCCCGCGCGCGGGGGGCCTTCGCCTATCCCGAGATCCGCGTCGACTACAGTTCGGACAAGACCCCCGCCTTCCCGTCCCGCGCCTTTGGCCGGTTGAACAGCCCGGGCCGCTACACGACCAGCATCGCCCGGCCCAAGCTCTTCCGGAACTATCTGATCGAGCAGCTGAGCCTCCTGGCGGAGTCCTATGAGGTGACCATCTCGGTGGGCCCGTCGGACAGCGAAATCCCCTACCCTTACGTCCTCGACGAAGCCGAGGATCTCAAGCTCGACGGCGCTCAGGCCTCGGACCTGGCGCGCTGGTTTCCGACCACCGACCTTTCGCACATCGGCGATGAGATTTCCGACGGGGGGTGGCGGCCTGGCCCGACGGGAGAGCGGCCGCTCTCCCTGTTCGACGGCCCCCGGGTCGACTTTTCCCTGGCGCGGCTGCGGCACTACACCGGCACGCCGCCGGCCCATGTGCAGCGTTATGTGCTGTTCACCAACTACGTCCGCTACGTCGACGAGTTCATCCGCTGGGCTATCGACGAATTGAACAAGGACGACAGCCCTTATCAGGCCCTCTCGGCCCCCGGCGGCATCGTCGTCGGCCGCGACATGGAGAATGCCGAACTGGCCGTGCAGCAGGGGCCCTGGCGCAAGCATCAGATGCCGGCCTACCACCTGATGGCGCCGGACGGCCGGGGCGTCACCCTGGTCAACATCGGGGTCGGCCCCTCCAACGCCAAGACCATCTGCGACCACCTGGCGGTGCTGCGGCCCGAGGCCTGGCTGATGATCGGCCACTGCGGGGGCCTGCGGGTTTCCCAGACCATCGGCGACTATGTCCTGGCCCACGCCTATGTCCGTGACGACCACGTGCTGGACGATGTTCTGCCGGTGGAAATCCCCATCCCCGCCATCGCTGAAATCCAGCAGGCCCTGTTCAACGCCGCCATGGAGATCACCGGCGAGGACGCCCAGGAACTGAAAAAGCGCCTGCGAACCGGCACGGTGGTGACCACGGATGATCGCAATTGGGAACTGCAGTACACCCGCTCGGCCCTGCGCTTCGACCAGTCGCGGGCGGTGGCCATCGATATGGAAAGCGCCACCGTGGCGGCCCAGGGCTATCGCTTCCGCGTGCCCTACGGCACCCTGCTCTGCGTCTCGGACAAGCCGTTGCACGGCGAGATCAAGCTCTCAGGCCAGGCCAACAGCTTCTATGAGCGGTCGATCAGCCAGCACCTGCGCATCGGCATCGAAACCCTGATGGACCTCAAGCGCGAGGAACGCGCCCTGCACTCGCGCAAACTCCGCAGCTTCGACGAGCCGCCGTTCCGCTAGGCGGCTTTGCGGTCCGTCCATTTGGCGATCGCCACCATCCCCAGGATCAACGGCGGGGTGAGGACGGTCGAGAGGATGATCTTGGCGATCAGCTGTCCCGGCATGATCTCCATGACCGGGGCGACGCCGATAAAGGCGATGGTGATGAAGATCACGGTGTCGACCACCTGGCTGAGCACGCCCGCGATCATGCCGCGCAGCCAGAGAAAGCCGCCCGGCGCGCTCTTCAGTTTGGTGAAGACGTAGACATTGAGGGTCTGAGAGGCCGCGTAGGCTATCATCCCGGCGATCATCATCCGCGACGTCTGGTTGAGGGTGATGTCGAAACCGGCGCGCTGCTCTTCCCCCCAGAAGGGGGCGGGCGGCAAGGCCAGGACGATGCGGATCAGAATCATCGAGATGACCAGGGGCACAAACCCCAGGAGCACCTGGCGATTGGCCGCATCCTTCCCGGAGGTCTCCGCAATCGCGCTGGAGGCGGCCACCAGCAGGATGAAGGCGAAGATGCCCGCCTCCACGCCCAACGCCGGGACCGGACCGAACGGACCAAAGGCCACCAGCTTTGATCCAAGAACCCCGGCGATACAGATCATGCCGCCATAGAAGGTCGACAGAAGCACCAAGGAGCGTGACGGCTGCGCGGTCGACATCCAGTTATCCCCTCAAAACAGAAGCAGTTAGCGGAAATAGGCTTGCCGTTCTTGGCCGTCCGCGCAAGCGTTCAATCGGGGACCGCTGCGGGAGACGGCGACGTGAACAAGGTGCTGATCGGGATCGGCGGGATTCTCATCATCCTGGCCATCGCCATTCTGCTGTCGTCCAACCGCAAGGCCATCCGCCTGCGCGTCGTCCTGCCTGCCTTCGCCCTGCAGGCCGCCATCGCCTTTCTGGTGCTCTATGTGCCGGCTGGAAAGACCGTGCTGTCGTTCATGTCGGACGGGGTCGGAAACCTGCTGGGCTATGCCAAGGCCGGGACACAATTCCTGTTCGGCAGTTTCGCGGACGATCCGCTGGGTCAGAATTTCGCCATCCAGGCCCTGCCGACCATCATCTTTTTCGCGTCCCTGGTCTCGATCCTCTACTACCTCGGCGTCATGCAGCGGCTGGTCAAATGGATCGGCGGCGCGCTGCAGCTGGTCACCGGCATTTCCAAGGTCGAGAGCCTCTGCGCCGCGGCCAACATCTTCGTCGGCCAATCCGAATCTCCGCTGGTCATCCGGCCCTACCTGGCGGGCCTGACCCCTGCCCAGCTCTTCACCGTCATGGCCTCCGGCATGGCCGGCGTCGCGGGCACCATCCTCGCCGCCTACGCCTCCATGGGGATCCGCATCGACTATCTGCTGGCCGCCAGCTTCATGTCGGCGCCCGGCGGCATCCTGATGGCCAAGCTGATGATGCCGGACGACCCCAAGGACAACCCCCCCGCCGATGCGCCCCCGGTGGAAGAACCCGTCATGGTCTTCGAAGAGGGGGAGCGGCCGGCCAACATCTTCATGGCCGCGGCCCAGGGCGCGCAGACCGGCGTCAAGATCGCGGTGGCGGTGGGCGCCATGGTGCTGGCCTTCGTCGCCCTGGTGGCGCTGGCCAACGGCATATTGGGAGGAACCGGCAACGCTGTTGCAGGCGTCACAGGCTGGAACGGCCTCAAGGACCTCTCCTTCCAGCAACTGCTCGGCTATCCCTTCGCCCCCCTGATGTACATGCTCAACATCCCCTGGAGCGAGGCGACGACGGCTGGGGGCCTCTTGGGCGAAAAGGTGGTGCTCAATGAGTTCGTGGCCTTCATCCACCTCTCCGGCATCCAGGGAACGCTCAGTCCCAACACCGTAGCGATCATCACCTTCGCCCTTTGCGGCTTCGCCAATTTTTCCTCGATCGCCATCCAGATGGCGGTGACCGGAGGCCTTGCCCCGACCCAGCGGCCGGTGATCGCCAAACTGGGCCTCAAGGCCTTGGTCGCGGGAACTTTATCAAATCTGATGAGCGCCGCCTTGGCGGGGCTCATGCTCGTGACTTAATGTCGTTCACATGAGCACGCTCGCAGAACCCCGCGCCATCGCCTCCGTCTCGCTCGCCGACGCGGACAAGGACCCTGACGCCTTCGCGGCCGCCATCGGCTCCTCGTTCGAGCGCTATGGGTTCGCCATCATCAACAACCACGGCATTGCGCCTGAGCTGATCAAGCGGGCCGAGGCGGCGGCAAAGGCCTTCTTCGCTCTGCCCGAGAACGTGAAGCGCGGCTACAAGCTGCCCAACGCCGGCGGCCAGCGGGGCTACACCCCCTTCGGCGTCGAAACGGCCAAGGGCGCGACCCAGCACGACCTCAAGGAATTCTGGCATGTGGGCCGCGAGCTGCCGCCCGGCGATCCGCTGCGCCAGTTCATGCCCGACAACATCTGGCCCAGGGAGATCGCGGATTTCGAGGCGACCTTCTCAGAACTCTATTCCGCCTTCGAGACCGCCGGCCTGCGCGTTCTTTCGGCCATCGCCCGCCACCTGAAACTGCCGCCGGACTGGTTCGAGGACACGGTGGAGAACGGCAATTCCATCCTGCGCCTTCTGCACTATCCGCCGATCGGCCCTGACGCGCCGGGGGTCCGCGCTGGCGCCCACGAGGACATCAACACCATCACCCTGCTGCTCGGCGCCGAGGAGGCAGGGCTGGAGCTTCTCGACCGTGACGGCCGGTGGCTGCCGGTCTCGCCGCACGAGGGCGAACTGGTCATCAACGTCGGCGACATGCTGCAGCGACTGACCAACCATCAGCTCAAGTCGACGACCCACCGCGTCGTCAATCCGCCGCCGGAGCGGCGCGGCAAGGCGCGCTATTCCATGCCCTTCTTCCTGCATTTTAGGCCCGACTTCCGCATCAAGACCCTGCCGCAGTGCGTCGATGCCGCGCATCCCGACCGCTACCCGCAATCCATCACCGCCGATGAGTACCTCATGGAGCGGCTGCGCGAGATCAAGCTGGTCTGATTTTGGCGTCATCCCGGAGACGGCGCGGCCGCTGTCCGGGATGACACGAAGGGGCTAGCCCCCGGCGTCGCGCAAATTGTCCGGCCCGAAGGACAGGGGCAGCAGGTCGTTGATCGTGGTCGCGGTGAACCCGTCGCCATCGCCGTTGGCGCAGAGGATCTCGACATTACGCCCGCCCACCTGAGCCGCCTCCAGGATCGACTGACGGCAGGCGCCGCAGCAGGTGACGATCATCCGGCCCTTAAGCATCCCGCCTGAGGCGTCGCCGCCTGAAACCGCGACCCGCGCCACCTTGCCAAGTCCGAAGGCTTGCTGGGCCAAGGTCAGGGCCGAGACCTCCGCGCAGATTCCCAGGCGGTAGCAGGCGTTTTCCATATTCGCCCCGGTGACCACCTCGCCGTCGATGCTCTCGATGGCGCAGCCGACGCTGAACTTCGAATAGGGGGCGTAGGCGGTAAGCGCTGCGGCGCGGGCTTTCTCAATCAGAGGGTCGCTCATGGCCGCCACGATAAGCATCAAGCGTGGACTGCGCCACCGGCGTTCTGCTCCGCCCCCTTGTGTCTAACGCCCGACATTGGCAAGTCGCATATCAGCGTTCTTTGTTTTTCGCCGCGTCTGTCGGCCTTGAGCCGCTGTTCAAATCCCAAGGGGCCCCCAATGTCCAACCACTGGAACCGCTTTACGCAGACCGCAATCGTCCTTGGAGGCTCGACCCTTGCCCTCCTTGCCGCCGATCCCGCCCAGGCCCAGAACACCGGCACCTGCGCCGGCGGCGCCACCGGGAACTTCAACCACGGCGAAGGAACCCAAAGCTGCACCCTGGTGACGGGCGACTTCAACACCCTCATCGGGACATCCACGGGCACCTTTCTGGAAGGTAACGTCAACGTCTTTGTCGGCGGCGCTGCGGGCCAGCTCACCAAGGGCAACGATAACGTCGGCATTGGCCAAAGCTCTGGAAGCCTGGTGCAGGGCAACGATAACGTCAGCGTCGGCCGAAACGCGGGACTCTTTACCAAGGGCGACAGCAACATCGCCGTCGGTGCGACCTCCGGCAGTGGCTTGAACGGCAAGCAGAACGTGGTGGTCGGGTTCGGCGCCGGCGGCGGAATCAACGGGAACGACAACCTGGTCCTCGGAACCGGGGCCAACACCTCGGCGGCCAACGCCGCTGTTGCTGTGGGCTCGGGTTCCCTCGCGTTCGGGGACGCCTCCATCGCTATCGGCAGGAACGCGGGCGTTTCGGCGGCCGGGAGCATCGCCATCGGGGGGAACGCCGCGGCCAACACCGCCAATTCCGTCGCTATCGGCTCTGGCTCGGTTGCGACCGAGATCAACACGGTATCGTTCGGCTCAGCCGGGTCTGAACGACGGCTGGTCAATGTGGCGGCGGGGACCAAGGCCACGGACGCGGTGAACCTTAACCAGCTCAACGCCGTCATCACCACGGTCACCACCGCCCAGAACACCGCTGACGCCGCCCAGACCGCCGCCACTAAGGCCGGGCTCGACGCCACCACAGCGCTGGCCAACGCCGGCTTGGCGCAGGCCTCGGCCAACACCGCCCAGGCGGCCGCCGGTCTGGCTCAGGCCACGGCCAATACGGCGACCATCCTGGCCAACGCCGCCCAGGACAGCGCCACCATCGCTGGAACCAAGGCCGACGCCGCCCAGACCACAGCCAACACGGCGCTGGCCACAGGAAATACCGCGATCCTCAATGCCGCCGCCGCCCAGGCTGCCGCCGATACGGCGATCACCAAGGCCGGCCTCGCGCAATCGACGGCGAACGACGCCCTGACCAAGGCGGCCATCGCCAACAACATCGCCAATTCGGCCCTCACCAATGCGGCGACGGCCCAGGGGACGGCCAACACCGCCCTCACCAACGCGGCCGTGGCCCAGACCACCGCCAACACCGCCATCAACAAGGCCGACGCGGCCCAGGCCACGGCCAATTCGGCGCTCGCCAACACCACCTATTTCAAGGCCAACATGACCGGCGCGGGCCCACAGGCGACGGGCGAGAATTCCCTCGCGCTCGGCGCCGGGGCCATCGCCAGCGGCAAGGAATCCATCGCTTTCGGATTCAACGCCAAGGCTCAGAACGGAGCGGCCGTCTCCATCGGCTCGGGCAATATCGCCTCCGGCAACGGCGCGGTGGCCATTGGCGACCCCAACATCGCGACCGGGACCGGCGCCATCGCGCTTGGCGCGGACAACACCGCCACGGGAACCGGCGCCGTCGCCCTGGGCAACAAGTCCGTGGCCACCGGCAACGGCTCGGTCGCGATCGGCAACAACGCCCAGGCTAACGCCGCGGGCAGCGTCGCCATCGGCGACGGGGCGGTCGCAACCCGCGCCGGACAGGTGGCGGTGGGCAACGCCGCCACCACCCACACCCTGGCCGGCGTCGCCTCGGCGGCGAGCACTGCCGCCCAGAGCGGGCCAACGCGGTTCGTGCACACAGACCAGTCGGGCAACCTTGCCTGGTCGGCCTATGGACCCAGCGATATCGCCGCCCTGCAGGCGGACATGGCCGCCGCCAACTCCAAGCTCGGCGCCCTGGGCGTCCAGATGCAGAGCGAGATGCGCCGGGTCGACGGCGGCATCGCCGCTACCGCCGCCTTGACCGGCTCAATGATCCCGCCGGACGCCCGGTTCGCGCTTTCCATGAATGTCGCCAGCTACAACGGCCAGGAGGGCTATGCGGCCAGCGGCGTCGCGCGGGTCGGCGACAGGATCTGGGCCAATGCCGGGTTCGCGGGCGCTTCGGGCGGCCGGGGCGTCGCCCGGGCCGGGGTCACGATCGGATGGTGACGCTGGAACCCCTTTGGCAGAACGGGGTGGCGGCGAGAGCCAGGGGCGGCGCAACCTTCATGTTGTCACGATAGACCGTCAGGCCCGCGCCCAGGAAAATCAATCGCCGGCGCGGCCAAGACGTTGGCTAGACAGTCAAATCCAAGATTCGCGGAACAGCGTTCGTTGACTTGACTCCAGGCCGAAAGAAATCTTTTACGAAAAACCAAGTGGGCGCGTCGCCGGGATTCTGTCCACCGCTCCAATAGTCAGCCCAAGTTCTTCAGGGGGATAGAACCATGCCCATGCGCTGGGATCGTTTTTCACAAGCCGCCGCCATCGCCGGCGTTTCGGCCACCGCGTTGCTGATCTCCACAGATCCGGCCCGGGCCCAGAATGTCGGAACCTGCGCCACCTCGGGCACGGTGACGGGGGACCATAACACAGGCCTGGGGAGTGGCTCTTGCGCGGATGTGACGGGCAGCAAGAACAGCGGCGTAGGCGCCGGCGCCCTGGTCAGCGTTGAGGGCTGGGACAACAGCGTCTTCGGGATTGGGGCCGGAACCAAGATCGTTGGAGACGGAAACACGGGGCTTGGCGCTCTGGCGGCCACCGATGTCGAGGGCTCCGCCAACGTCGGGGTCGGCTACGGCGCCTCAGCCACGGTCACCGGCAACAACAATGTCGGGGTTGGCGCCGAGGCCTCGGGCCAGGTGACCGGGAATTACAACGTCGGCGTTGGCAGCGGATCCTCGCTGCTGGTCGATGGCGACTTCAATATTGGGGTGGGCTTTGTGGCCTCGAGCGCCGTTACGGGCAAGGCCAATGTCGGCATCGGGCCGGGCTCCTCGAAGGCCGTCACGGGAAATGTCAACGTCGGCATAGGCGCAGGTTCGTCCGTAGGGGTAGCCGGCGACGCCAACGCCGCGCTCGGCGTTGATTCCGGCGTCTTCATAAAGGGCGAGGCGAACACCACGCTCGGTCCCGCGTCTGGCTTCCAGATTCAGGGCAACAATAACACCGGTGTCGGGACCTACTCATCCAACTTCGTCAACGGCAACAACAACACCGCGATTGGTCCTGAGTCCGGCAACAAGGTCACCGGCAACCGCAACATCGCCATCGGCCTGGAGGCCGGCAGCAGCATCAAGGCCGACAACACCATCGCCATTGGCACCAAGGCGCAGGCGACCAAAGACGGCGCCATCGCCTTCGGCCAGAAGGCGTCGGCCACTGCGGCGGGCGCGGTCGCTATCGGTCAGGGCTCGATCGCCAATGTCGCCGACACCGTGTCGGTCGGGACGACCATCCTGCAGCGGCGCATCGTCAACGTCGCGGACGGCGTCGGCAACAACGACGCGGTCAACATGAACCAGCTGACCGGGGTGGCGACGACGGCCAATACGGCTCTCACCAACGCTGCAACCGCCCAGACCACGGCCGATACCGCCCTTGCCAATGCGGCGACCGCTCAGACCACGGCTGATACGGCGATCCTGGACGCCAAGATGGCCCAGGGGACCGCGAACCTTGCCCTTCTGGGTGTCGTGGTGGTCAAGGCCGCGGCCACCAAGGCTCAAACCACCGCCGACACAGCGATCACCAAGGCCGCTGCGGCCCAGACCACCGCCAACACGGCGCTCATCAATGCGGCCGCGGCTCAAACCACCGCCAACACGGCCTTGGGCAACGCTTCGGCCGCCCAGACGACCGCCAATCAAGCCCGCAACGAGGCCGGAGCGGCCCAGGCCACCGCCAACACCGCCCTGACCAATGCGGCGACAGCTCAGACGACAGCGACCACGGCCCTCGCCAACGCCGCCACGGCCCAGGGGACCGCCAATACGGCGCTAGCCAACACCACCTATTTCAAGGCCAATATGACCGGCCCTGGCCCTCAGGCGACCGGCGCGCAATCCATCGCCGTCGGGGCGGGCAGCATCGCCAGCGGGGCGCGGTCGGTGGCCATCGGCGATCAGGCGCAGGCGGTCGGCGGCCAGGCGGTCTCCATCGGGGCCGGCAACATTGCTTCCGGCAACGGCGCGGTGGCCATCGGCGACCCCAATATCGCCACCGGCACGGGGGCCGTCGCCATGGGGGCCAACAACAAGGCTACGGGCACGGGGGCCCTGGCCATGGGCAATCAGACCGTGGCCACCGGCAATGGCGCTGTGGCGCTGGGCAACAACGCGCAAGCCAATGCCGCCGGAAGTGTCGCAATCGGCGACGGCGCGGTCGCCAACCGCGCCAACCAGGTGGCGATCGGCACAGCCAGCACCATCCACACCCTCGCCGGCCTAGGCTCGGCGGCGAGCGCGGCGGCCCAGGTCGGACCCACGCGGTTCACGACCTCCGACAGCGCCGGCAACCTTGCAATGTCGGCCTTTAGTCCCGCCGACATCTCCGCCCTGCAGGCCGACATCGCCACCCTGCAGAACGGTCAGAGCGCCACCAACACCAAGCTCGGGCTGCTGGGTGAACAGGTCCGGGTCGAGGCGCGCCGCACCGATGGCGGCCTGGCCGCCGCCATGGCCATGGGCGGAACCATGATCCCGCCGGACTCCCGCTTCGCCCTCTCCATGAACGTCGCCAGCTATCGCGGCGAACAGGGCTTCTCGGCCAGCGGCGTCGCCCGGCTAAGCGACCGGATCTGGGCCAACGCGGGCGTGGCCGGATCCAGCGTCAGCGGGACCACGGGGGCGAGGGCGGGCGTCACCATCGGCTGGTGACCGCGGCGCCGGTCCTTTAAGGGCTAGGGGATGTGCGTCCTTGCCATCGCCCTTGGCGTCCATCCGCGCTGGCCGGTTGTCCTGGCCGGCAACCGCGACGAGCGCCATGACCGCGCCGCCGCGCCACTGGCCCGATGGCGGGATTCGCCAAAGGTTCTGGGCGGATTGGATCTGGTCTCCGGCGGCTCCTGGCTCGGCGTATCGGAGGAAGGCCGTCTGGCGGTGGTCACCAATGTCCGCGGCTTTGGCCCGCCCGATCCGGCAAGGCCGTCGCGGGGCCTTCTGGTCAGCGACGTCCTGACCGGCGAGGGCCGCTATGCAAGACCCGGCCCGTCCGACGCCGAAGCTTTCAACCCGATGAACCTGATCACCATCGATAAGGGTGAAGCGGCCTATCTCGCCAACCGGCCGGCGGCGCGGCGGATGGTGCTGCGGCCGGGCCTCTACGGCATGGCGAACGGCGGGCTGGATGACGGATGGCCCAAGACCGACCGGCTGAAGGCCTTCGTCGGCCGCTGGCTGGACGAGGCGGGCGACGATCCCGCGCGGCTCCTCGCGGCGCTTGGCGATGAAGCCCGTCCGAAGGACGAACTCTTGCCGGCGACGGGCCTGACCCTCGACCAGGAACGGAACGGTTCGGCGATCTTCATCCGCGGCCCGGTCTACGGCACGCGCTGCAGTTCGGTCGTGGTCATCGGCGCGGACGGCGACGGCCGGTTCATCGAGCGCCGCTTTGACGAGGACGGCCGCACCATTGGCGAGACCACCCTTTCCTTCAACTGGCCACGGTGAAACTCGCCGGCGCCCTCCCCTCCAGGCGCGCCTGGTGCATGGTCTTGAAGGCGGTTTCCAGGTTGCGGACATAGCGGTCGCCATCGAACAGCGGAGAGCTTTCGCGGTGACGGGCGAGCTTTTCCCGGATCGTCGCCAGCCGCCGCGGATCGCGGGCTAGAGCCAGGGCTAGGGCCTCATAGTCCTCCAGGCTTTCGGTAATCAGTTCCGGAAGGCCAAGGTTGGTGAGGAGGCTCGCCCCTACCCGCCCGGCGAAGGCGCTGCCCCGTCGGGTCAGGACCGGCAGGCCGGCGAACAGGGCTTCACTGGCGGTGGCGTGGGCGTTGTATGGCCAGGTGTCGAGGAAGATGTCCGCCAGTCGGTGGCTGGCCAAGTGGCGGTCGAATTCCAATCGCTTCTTGAATACCAGCCTGGCGGGATTGACACCGCGCCTTTCCGCCTCGCGGACGAGATTGGCGTCAGCGTGGCCGTCCGAAGACAGCCAGAGGACGCTACCCTCCACCGCCTTCAGCAGACGCATCCAGACATCGAACACAGGCGGCGTCATTTTCCAGGCCGCGTTGAAGCAGCAGAAAACAAACCCGTCCGCCGGCAGCCCCACCTCCTCCCGCGAGGGCGGCTCAGCGGCGATCGCCCGGCTGGTGTCGCAGGGAAGATAGCAGTCCGGCAGGTGGACGATTGCCTCAGCGTAGGCGGCCTGCTGATCGAAGGGCAGGACGACGGGGTCGGCGATGACGTAGTCGATGAAATCCGCCGCCAGTGTCCCGGGAAAGCCCAGATAGTTGACCTGGATCGGAGCGGGCCGCCGCGCCAGGGCGCCGAGGTTTCCCCCCGTGGTGTAGCCGCCAAGGTCCACGGCAATGTCAATCTGAAGCTCCGCCATGACATTGGCCAGTGCTTCGTCGCTCAAGCCGCGGACCTCGTGGAAATGGTCGAAGGCCTGCCGCAGACGGGTCCTGACCTCGCTCTCCTCGTCGGGACCGAAGGAGAAGCCATGGAATTCGAACCGGCTCTTGTCAGAGCGGCCAAGGATGTAGGCCATCAGGAAACCGACCGGATGGGTGCCCAGGTCCCCCGACAGATAGCCAACGCGGATCCGCTCATGCGGCGCCCGCTGCCGCCAAAGGGGCGGATGGGGCCGGACGACGACGAGATCGCGCAGCCCCTCGGCATAGCGCCGGTGCGTCATCGCATCGTCGAGATAGGTCATGGCCACCATGGGGGGAACCAGGGCCTCCTGGTCGGTGGCCAGGGCCCCGCGGTAGGCCTCCCACCGGTCCCATTCGCACATCTTCGCCGCGCAATCGGCCGCGACGCCCAGGGCATGGGGATGGCCGCCGCAGTTCAGGGCCTGATCGTTATAGGCCAGCGCCTCTGAGGGACGTCCCAGGCGTAGCAGGGCCGAGCCGCAATGGACCATGGCCTCGGCGAACCCCGGTTTGGCCGCCACCGCCTGCTGGCTGGCGTCAAGGGACTCGGCATAGCGCCGAAGCGCGAAGAGAATGACGCCGCGGTTGCAGAGGCACCGGGCGTAGGCTGGCGAATGGGCCAGGGCATGGTCGCAGTCGGCCAGGGCCTCCTCAAGCCGCCCCAGCGCCATCAGGGTGGCGGCCCGGTTGTTCAGGGTCTGAGGATCATCCGGCTGGAGGGCGAGGACGCTTTCGTAACTCTCCAGCGCTTCCTCGTAGCGCTTCAACTCATGCAGGATCGCCCCCCGATGCCCCCGGACCCAAAGCCAGTCCGGCGCCAGCGCGATGACCTGATCGAGATCCAAGAGCGCTTCCTCAAACCGCTCCAGGCCGATCAGGCTCATGGCCCGGTTGGCGATCGGCGCGGGATCGCCGGGCAGCAGAGCGATCACCTCACTGTAGGCCTGCACGGTCTCCTCGAACCGCCCCGCCTCGAACGCCGCCGCGGCGGCCTGCAGGATCTCGTCCAGAGTCTGGATCTCTTGCGTCAAAATCGTCTCACGGGCGGCGGTTTGGTCTGATCGATTAGCAGCCGAAGAATTCGGCCACTAGCGTATCTGTGTTCGCCGCTCCCTGAAGCGCTCAGCCCGGGAATATGGCGAAAGGCTGGAAAGAGCTGGGGAATGTGAGCGACCTCACGGGCGTCGGATCGGCGTTCGGTGGATTCAGGCCGACCCAACCCTTGGCGACCTCAGGATGCTCACCCCGCCGGCGGCGAGAACAAAGGCGGCTCCGATCGCCAGCCCGGTGCGAGGCGCGCTCGTGAAGGGCGCGAGCCCGAAGAGCAACGTCATCAGGACTGCGCCGCTCGTCTGGCCGGTGAGGCGGGCGGCGCCTTGCAGGCTGCCTGCCGCCCCGCTCCGGGCGGAGGGGGCCGACATGAACATGTTGCGGTTGTTGGGGGTCTGGAAGAGGCCGAACCCCACCCCGCAGAGCGCCGCGAATCCAGCCAGCGGATACGGACCGCCTTGGCGGGGCCAGACGGCGACAAGGCCCAGCCCCATAGCCAGGAGCGCGCCACCCATGGCGCACAGCCAGGCCGTCGGCATCCGATCGGAAAGTGGACCCGCAAAGACGGACGTCACGGCTACGGCAAGCGGCCAGGCCGACATGTAAAGGCCCGCCGCCAGCAGCGTTTGCCCAAAGTCGTGCTGGAGATAGAACGGCAAGGCGATCATGCCCGCCGCCTGACCGATGAAGCAGCACACCGAGGCGATCACCGAAATCCGGAAGGAGCGGTCGCGCAATAGGTCGATAGGCACGAGCGGAGCGGCCTTCGAGGCCTCCCGGCGCAGCAGGAGCGTCAACGCCAGCAACCCAGCCCCGCCTAGGACGGCGCTGGCTGGCGCCGATTTCGGCAGCGCTTCAGCCCCCAGGACCAGCAGGGCGAATACCGCGCCGTTCAAGGCGAGGCTGACCAAGTCCAAGGCTTTGGATGTGGGCGCGACGGCCGGAAGGGCGCGCGCCGCCACAAGAGCTATGGCGCCCACGGGCAGGTTGATCAGGAACAGCCACGGCCAATCGAGGCGAGCGACGATCAACGCCCCGAGTGTTGGAGCCGCGGCCGAGGCAATGGCGACCGTCAAGGCGTTCCATCCCACTGCGGCGCCGAACTGGTCCCGCGGAACACTAAACCGGAGCAGGGCGACGCCCAGGGCCATAACGGCGGCGCCCCCCAGGCCCTGCAGGAAGCGAGCGGCGACCAGCAGCGGAAGGCTTGGCGCCAGCGCGCACAGGATGGATCCCACAACGAACACGCCGGCGCCCGCCTGGAATACCCGCCGATTTCCAAACCGCTCGCCCAGGGCGGCGCAGGGAAACAACATCATCACCAGGGCCAACTGGTAGGCCGTGATGACCAGCACCGTCTGAGCGGGCGGAACCTGCAGGACACGCGCCAGGGTCGGCAGGGCGACGTTGGCCATGCCGGCGTCCAGGACCACCAGGCTCATGGCCGACAGGACGGCGGCGATCGCCAACCCCCGCCGGGGTTGGCTTAGCCCGCCGGCGGCAAACTGGACCGGGCCGGCGGTCATTTCGCCTCTACCGTCCAGACGCCATTGCGCTGCTGATAGCGCGTCAGGCGATGCTCCTGGCGGTCCTCGACGCGCAGGTCCCGCTCGGTGAAGCGGTACAGCAAGGCCTGTTCCGTCAGGCAGCGGGTGTCATGAATATCGCCGGGCAGATAGGCCTGGGCTTCGCCCGCCCGGACGATCCTGCTGTCCCGTTGAACCAGCCGCACGCCTGTCTCCGGGTCCTCGACCCGTGCGTAGGTGCGCATCTCCATCTCGCCGCTCTGAACCGCGTAGATCACCCAGCTGCGGCCATGGTCGTGCGGCGGACGATAGAGACCGCCCGGCTCGGTGTGGGCGAGCAGGATGAACCCGTGGCCGGGATCGCGGTAGAGCTCCTGGCTGGCGGGCTGATCCCGATGGAGTTGCGCCAGCCATGGCTCGGCGGGCGAAGCTCGCACCAGCTGTTCAGCCTGCGCGCGGCTTGCCGCCACCAGTTCGCTGGTCAGCGGACCCCAGGCGCTCCTGACGCCTTCGATGAAGTTTTGCAGCGAACTGTCGCCCATGGCCGTCTCCTGTGATTGATGCCGGCCACAGGGTATGAGGCCTCGAGATGAGGCGGAACGCGCAGCATTCGCAAATTATCATTGCGTTTGACGCTGCATATGGGCGGATCCTGTGCTAAGCATGGGTCATGCAGCCGGTGGACTTGAACCTTCTCACCACCCTCAACGTCCTGTTGTCGGAAGGCAGTGTCGCGGGCGCCGCCAAGCGGCTGCGCCTGAGCGCGTCAGCGACCAGTCGCGCCCTGGCCCGCCTGCGGAAAGCTACAGGTGATCCGCTTCTTGTCCGCGCGGGGCGCGGTTTGGTGGCGACGCCCAGAGCCATCGCCTTGCGGGAGCGGGTCCGCCAATTGGTCGAGGAGGCGGAGTCCGTGCTGCGCCCCGAAGAGCTCATAGATCTGGCGACCGTCGATCGCACCTTCACCCTTCGCACCAGCGACGGCTTTATAGAGAGCTTCGGCGCCCGCCTCCTGGCGCGGGTGGGCGCTGAGGCGCCAGGCGTGCGGCTGAACTTCATCCATAAGCTGAACAAGGACAGCGCCCCCTTGCGGGAGGGGCTGGTCGACCTTGAGACCGCGGTGGTGGAAGAACACCTGGGGCCGGAGGTGCGCACCCAGGGCCTGTTTCGGGACCGGTTGGTTTGCGTCGTGCGCAAGGGTCATGCGCTCGACGCTGGAGGCATGACGCGCGGCGACTACCTGGAGGGCCGGCACGTCGTGGTGTCGCGCAACGGCCTCGAAGCCGACGCCGTCGACCTGCCCTTCCTGCCCGCTGGCCTCAAGCGGGATGTATGCTCGGTCGTCAGCGGCTTCTCGGCGGCCCTCGCCCTGGCCCGCGACTCCGACTTGATCGCAACCGTGCCGGACCGCCACACGCGTAATCTTCGCAAGGGAATGACCAGCTTTTCCCTCCCCATGCCGGCCACGGAGTTCACCGTATCCATGCTGTGGCATCCGCGGATGGACGCTGATCCCGCTCACCGTTGGCTGCGATCCTGCGTGCGCGAAGTCTGCGCGGCGGCGTAGGTCACCTTGGCTTTGGCGAAGGCTGGTGCGGGCGGCCGGACTCGAACCGGCATGGGAGTTTCCTCCCGACGGATTTTAAGTCCGTTGCGTCTACCAATTCCGCCACGCCCGCGACGGCTTGCCTAACAGGGCTTTAGAATGAATCCCTTCCAACCATAAACGTTTGTTGGAATTTCAGTAATCGGGCGCAGCGTGAGGCGTTCAGTAAATGATCCCGTCGGGGTGGATCATGAGTATCGAGCTAAAACCACTGATGCTGATCGGCGCCTGGATCTTCCTGGGGGCCAGTGTCGGCTTCGTCGCGACTCACACTTTTGTCGGCATGATGAAAGGCGTCCGGACCATCTGGCCGGTGGCCTTCCTGTTCACGATCACGGGCTGGCTTGCCTTCGAGCTGCCGGGCATGGTCGGCGGGCTGATCTGCGCGGGATTGATGGGCTGGATCGTGGCGCGGGTGAGCTAGGGCGTCGCCACGGCGGTGAGCTTGTCGATGCCGGCGGCGCGAAGGGCCTCTGACAGCTCGTCCACCGTCGCATCCACCTCCGCCGGGTCGCGGCCGCGGATGACGAGGTGCGATCCAAACCCCGCCTCGCCGAAGAACGGATAGCTGCCCAGAGACAGGTCCGGGTGGGCCTTGGCAACGCTTTCCAGGGGCGCGGCGATGATCCCCTCGCCCGAACCGTCGACGCGCAGGGTGCGCGAGACCACCACCGCCCCGCCCTTCAGCCGGGGTCCGACATCCTCCAGCATGCCGCGCATGATCAGGGGGACACCCGCCAGGGTGAAGACATTGCCGATGCCAAAGCCCGGCGGGCCCTGCACCGGGTTCTTGATCAAAAAGCCGCCGTCGGGCACCCGCGCCATCCGGCGGCGGGCGGCGTTGACCTCGTCGCCCCAGCGCTTGGTCAGCAGGGCCATGATCTCGGGGTGTTCATAGAGTTCCACCCCAAAGGCCGCCGCCACGCAGTCGGCGGTGATGTCGTCATGGGTCGGCCCGATGCCGCCGGTGGTGATCAGATAGTCATACCGGGACCGCAGGGCGTTGATCGCCGCCACGATCTCCTCCTGGATATCGCCCACCACGCGCGCTTCGCACAGGTCGATGCCGTGCTGGCCGAAGAACTTGGCGATGGTGTTGAGATTGGTGTCCTGGGTGCGGCCGGACAGGATTTCATCGCCGATGATCAGGACGGCGGCGGTGACGCGGGTTGCGGCAGGGGTCATGGGCCTTAAGTAACAGCCGATGCAGTTTCCGTCTCCCCTTCAGCGCGGCGTCCTGGTCCAGCGCTACAAGCGGTTCTTCGCCGACGTGATGCTGGATGACGGCACGGCGATCACCGCCCATTGCCCCAACCCCGGCTCGATGCTGGGGGTCAACGCGCCGGGCTCCGTCGTCTGGGTGAGCCGCATCGAGAGCGCCACCCGCAAACTGCCCCACACCCTTGAACTGGTGGAATCGATGGGCGCCCTGGCCGGGATCAACACCATGGTCCCCAACCGCGTCGTCGCCGAGGCCCTGGCGGAGGACCTGATCCCCGAACTGACCGGCTATTCAAGCCACCGCCGCGAGGTGAAGTACGGGGAAGCCAGCCGCGTCGACTTCCTGCTGGAGGCCGACGGCCGGCCCCGCTGCTGGCTGGAGATCAAGAACTGCCAGCTTTCCCGCACCAAGGGCCTGGCCGAATTCCCTGACTGCGTGGCGGCCCGCTCCGCCAAACACCTGCGCGAACTGGCAGCCATGGTCGCGGCCGGCGAACGGGCGGTCGTGCTTTTCACCGTCCAGCGCGAGGACTGCGAAGCCTTTTCCGCCTGCCGAGACCTGGACCCCGCCTTCGCCGCGGCCCTGGATCAGGCCGCGGATGCCGGGGTCGAGGTGCTGCCCTATCGGTGTACGACCAGCCCCGACGGCGTCCGCGTCGATCGGCGCATTCCCTGGAACCGCAAGGGTTGCTAGACTAGACCCATGAACACCCTCGACACCATCGACACGCCCACGAGGGGCCAGGGCATCCGCCTTCATGGGCCGGAAGCCTTTGAAGGTATGCGCAAGGCTGGCCGCCTGGCCGCCCAGTGCCTGGACATGCTCATTCCCCACGTCGTTCCCGGCGTGGAGACGGCCTACCTCGACGACCTGGCCCGCGAGTTCATCCTCGACCACGGCGCCTATCCGGCCTGCCTGTTCTACAAGGGCTACACCCACACGGTCTGCATCTCGCCAAATCATGTGGTCTGTCACGGCATTCCGGGCACCAGGACCAATATGCGCCTCTCATCCGGCGACATCGCCAATATCGACGTGACCGTGATCGTCGACGGCTGGCACGGCGACACCAGCCGCATGTATCCGGTGGGCGACATCTCGCCCAAGGCGCGGCGCCTGGTGGACGTCACCTATGAGGGCATGGCGCGGGGCCTCGCGGCCATCAAGCCCGGCGCCACCACCGGCGATATCGGCCACGCCATCCAGGCCTATGTGGAGAGCCAGCGCTGCTCAGTGGTGCGGGATTTCTGCGGCCACGGCCTTGGCCAGATCTTCCACGACAACCCCAATATCCTGCACTACGGCAAGCCCGGGACCGGCCCCGAACTGCGCCCCGGCATGTTCTTCACCGTCGAGCCGATGGTGAACCTCGGCCGCTATGAGGTGAAGGTGCTGAACGACGGCTGGACTGCGGTGACCAGGGACAAGTCCCTCTCCGCCCAGTGCGAGCATTCCTGCGGCGTCACCGAGACGGGAGTGGAGATCTTCACCGTCTCGGACCTGTTCCGGCCGGGCGTCTAGGGCGCATTACCCAGCAGTTTGAGCGCGACATCGCTCAGCCGTGCCCGCGTCTGCGGCAGGGTCAGCGCCGCATGGTCCACCGACGATTGCTGATCCCGCCGGATGAGCGCGCCCTGGATCGACCGCCGGGGAAGGCCGGTGAGGTTCGCGCCATGACCGTGCCAGACCGAGCCGTTGTACAGGACCATCGAACCCGCGGGCCCGCAGGCCTGGTATAGACCGAGGGGCTCGGCCCCGACCTCCGGGCGGCCCTGCGAGCCCGGCAGGAAACGGGTGGCGCCATTATCCTCCGTAAAAGCGTCGATCATCAGGATAAAGCCGACCATCGGCCAGCCGCCGGCCACAGGCGCAAAGTCCTGGTGCAGGGCCTCGGCCGCGACGCCTGGCCTAAGCGTGCGGGCATGGAAGGCGCTCAGCTTGAAGGGCGCCGCGATCACCGCCTGGGCGGCGGCGAGGAGCGGCGGGTGGACATAGATGGGATCGAAGGCGGGACCGCCGTTGACGAGGCCTGACACGCGGATGCTGGTGGACCCTGTCTTGACGCTCGCCGGATCGGCGGCGGCCACGAAGGTGTCATAGGCGGCCGGCAGCAGGGCGATGTCCCGGCAGGGACCCGGAATGACCACAAAGCCCTCGGTTTCCAAGGCGCGCGGAATCGGCATCGCCAAACGGTAGAGGCGGCCCCCTTGCCAATCAAGAACATTTGCGGAACATTACCGCCCCATGAGAGCGGGACTTGAGGACGCCGGACTGCAGGGCGAGCTTTGGCGGGGCGAGGCTGCACCGCACTATGCCGGCCATCGCGACCGGTTGCGCGACCGGGCCAGGCGCGGGCTTTCCGCCCTGCCTGACTATGAGATCCTGGAATTGCACCTCTTCCGTTCGATCCCGCGCGGGGATGTGAAGCCGCTAGCCAAGGCGCTGATCGCCAGGTTCGGAAGCCTCGCCGCCGTCCTGGCCGCCTCGCCCGCCGAACTCAAGACCGTGTCAGGCGTCGGCGATCAGGTGGCGCTTGACCTCTCCTTGATCCAGGAAACGGCGGTGCGCCTTGGCCGCGAGACGGTGACCAAGCGAACGATGATCTCCTCCTGGACGGCATTGCTGGCCTATGTGCGCCTGGCGCTCGCCAACGAGCCGCGTGAGCAGTTCCGCGTGCTGTTCCTGGACAAGAAAAACCAGCTGATCCTCGACGAGGTGATGAACAGGGGCACCATCGACCACGCCCCCGTCTATCCGCGCGAGATCGCCCGCCGCGCCCTGGAGGTTTCCGCCGCCGCCCTGATCCTGGTGCACAACCACCCGTCGGGCGATCCCACCCCCAGCAACGCCGATATCGAAATGACCCGCCAGGTCGTCGACGCGGCGCGCACTCTGGGCCTGACGGTCCATGATCACCTGGTGGTCGGCCGCGACGGCGTGGCGAGCTTCAAGGCCCTGGGGCTGATGTGACGGGGGATGCAAAGATCCTCCCCCGTTTCACGGGTGAGGATCCTTAGGCCGTTTCACGGGTGAGTATCTTAGCGCCGGGCGGCGAGCGCGCGCCCGACATTGAGATCGGAATCAGCCGCACAGCGGACTTGCCCGTCCTCGAACCAGACCGTCGCCGATTTGGTCTTCAGGTTAAAGGCGCGGGTCTGGTTCGGCGTTGTCACGACCAGCAGCACCGGGGCGCTGAACTGGCACACGACAAACTTGTTCGGGTCGCGCCTGCCCCTTGGCCGGGTCAGATTGCAGGCGGCCTCGCCCTGGCGCAGGGCGTAGCCGACACCGTCGAACTGGAAGGTGCGGTCCGCCTTCATTCCGGAAGCGGCGATGGCTTCCGGCGTCGTCTCTGGACAAGGCGGCGCCCTTAGGGCGGAGGCTGGCGGACCTGGCCGGGTGCGCAAGCCGCCCACGATCAGGGCGGCCGGAACGCTCGCCAGGCCCAGATAGAACAGGACCAGCATGGGTACGCTGAGGCGGCGCAGAAACCCGTCCATCCGGCCCAGGCCGCCCATCGACAGATCGATTCTGCGCCTGCCCATGCTCTCCCTGCGGATTACGCTCGTGAGCCAAGTTGAACCCTCAGGATGACACCTGTCAACCAGACTTACCCGGCCGCCGGTCCCCGCACGCAGGCTTCGATGTTGTTGCCGTCCGGATCGAGGACGAAGGCGCCGTAGTAATCGCCGGCGCCTTCCCGTGGCCCCGGCGGGCCGTTGTCCCGGCCGCCGGCGGCGAGCGCCGCTTCATAGAAGGCGTCGACCGTTGCCTTGTCCTTGGCGATGAAGGCCACGTGCATCTGGTTGATCCCCGCCCTGGACCCCTCCACCCAATAGGAGGGCCGTAGCGTCCCGATCCACAGATAGGGGATGGACTCCTGGGCGCTCTTGCCGAACAGGAAGGCGTCCGGGCCGTTGTCTATGGTCCCAAGGCCCAGCGGCTTGGCGATGGCGTCATAGAAGGTCCGCGCCGTTTTCAGGTCGGTGACGACAATTCCGGTGTGATCGATCATCGGGTCAAAACGCCAAGGACTCGCGCATGTTCCGGTCTCAGCCCCCGAACTGGAAGGCTTCGAACCGGCCGAGCGCCTCTTCCACCTTACCCTTATGGGCCTTTGCGTCACCCTTCCCGACCCAGGTCCACTGCTGGATCAGCACCTTGCCCGCCGCGCGGTCGGTCTTCAGATCCAGGGCCGCGACGATCTCATCGCCGATCAGAACGGGCAGGGCGAAATAGCCGAGTTTGCGTTTTTCCTTCGGCACATAGGCCTCGAACAGATGGTCGTAGCCGAAGATGAGCGAGGTTCGCTTCCGCTGGATGATCAGGGGATCGAAGGGGGAGAGGATGTGGGTCTGCGCCCCTTCCTCCAGCGTGGCGTCCAGCGTTTCCGGCGCCGCCCAATGCCGGGTCCTGCCCTCGCCCTCGACCGCGACCGGCGCCAGGGTCTTCTTCCGCACCCGCGCCTCGATCAAGGCGTGGATGGCGGGCTTGGACCGGGCGTCGAGATGGCAGATGGACTCCAGGCTGACGATGCCCTGGGACCTCAGGGCGCGGTCCAGCAGGTAGTTCAGCCGCTGCCGCTCGCTCGCGGCCTTGGGCGGCGCCTCCCAGCCAAAGTGGCGGGCGGTGAGATCGTAAGTCTTCAGCATTCCGGTGCGGGCGGCGATCGTCACCGCCCCTTGATGGAAGGCCAGTTGCAGGGCGTGTTTGGAGGGCTTTCGGCTCGCCCAGGCGTGATCCTTTTCGACCAGGACATCGTCGTCGATGTCGCGCATGGTCAGGGGCCCTTGCCGCAGACGGGCCATGACCTTGGCGGTGTCAGCCTTCCTGACGGACCGAAACCAGGTCCAGGGCGATCTCCGCATCGCCGCCATCTTGTCCATGAAGAACCGGAAGTCCGCCGCCGGCACATAGGCCAGCGCATGGGTCCAGTACTCGAACACCGACTTGTCGAGGCTTTGGGCGGTGGCGAGGTCCGACCGCTTGTAGGCGGGAATCCGCGACCACAGGATGTGGTGATGGCAGCGCTCGATGACGTTGATGGTGTCTATCTGCACATAGCCCAGGTGCGCCACGGCGGCGGCCACCGCCCCCGGCCCCTCGCCAAAGGGCGCGGCCTCATCCAGCCGCTGGGCGCGCAGCCAGATCCGCCGCGCGGCGATCGTGTCCAGCGGGACCGTTTTCACAGGGAGGCGGCGATCAGGGCGATGGTTCTCATTCGGCCAGGGCTCCCCGCTCCCACTCCAGGAATTCGGCCTGCGACAGCAGAAGGTCGGCGTAGGCCTTGGCCGTTCCATCGTCGCCATAGCCGGCCAGGTCCACCCGATACGTGCGGAACCGCGTCGCGACCGGCGTGAAGAAGGCGTCAGCGATGGACCACGCGCCTGTCAGGAAGGGGCCGTCCTTGGCGTAGCGGGCGCGGAGGCCGCGCCACAGCTCGACGATGCGCCTGACATTGGCCTTGGTGTCGTCCTCCAGCTCAAGGGTGGTGGTCAGCTTCAGGTCCATCGGGCACTGATTGCGCAGCGGCATATAGCTGGAGTGCATCTCGCAGGCCGCCGACCGGGCGTCGGCCCGCGCCATGGGGTCCTGCGGCCAGAGGGCGGCGTCCGGGAACTTGTCGGCCAGGTATTCGCAGATCGAAAGCGAATCCCAGACCTTCAGCTCGCCATCGATCAGCACCGGCACCCGGCCCGACGGCGATCCCGCCGCGCGGATGACGTCAGGCGTGTCCTCCAGCCGCAGCGGAACCATCACCTCCTCGAAGGGGATTTGCGCGCGGACCAGCACAAGCCAGGGCCGAAGCGACCAGGTGGACCAGTTCTTGGTGCCGGTTAGCAGCTGCATGACATCCTCGTTATCGCCCATGGGCTGGCGCTCCGCTCTAGCCTGTGGCTACTGTCGTCGCCAATAAACAAAGGGCGCGCGGCTATGCGGGCCGGCAGGGAAACGCAGGGAAACACGCGGCGCAAGTCCGCTTTCCCAGGGGGGTAAGGATTTGACCGCGACGACGCCAGAGGCACGCGACGCCGACTCTCAACAGGGCAAGGGCTTTGAGACCGGCTACGGCAGCAAGGGCTATAGAAGCTATGTCCTGAGCACCCTGCTGATCGTCTACATCCTGAACTTCATCGACCGGAACCTGCTGGCCGCGGTCGGTCCGGCCATCAAGCCGGAACTGGGCATCAACGATACCGCCTTCGGCCTCCTCACCGGCGCCGGTTTCGCCGTGGTCTACACCCTGATCGGCATTCCCGTGGCGCGCATCGCCGAAGCCAAGCACCGGGTCTGGCTGATGAGCGGCTGCGTCGCCCTGTGGTCGATCATGACCGCCCTTTGCGGCCTTTCGCGCGAGATCACCATCGGCGGCGCGGTGATCGGCGCCTTCTGGGTTCTGCTGGCCTGCCGCATCGGCGTGGGCATCGGCGAGTCCGGCTGCACGCCGCCCGCGACCTCGCTGATCTCCGACTACTACCCGCCCTCCAAGCGTTCCACGGCGCTCGGCTACTACGGCATGGGTGTGACCCTGGGCACCATGGCGGCCAGCCTCATCGGCGCGCCGGTCGCCGAGCATTTCGGGTGGCGGGCGGCCTTCGTCGTCGTGGGCCTTCCGGGGATCCTGGTCGCCATCATCCTCAAACTGACGGTCAAGGAACCGCCGCGCGGCTATACCGATCCGCCCAACGCCAACAAAGTCCCCAGCATCGGTTTCAAGGCGGGCATGGCGATCCTGATGTCCAAGCCCTCGTTCTGGGCGACCACGATCGGGGTCACGTTCGCCTCCTTCTGCGGTTACGGGATCTCCACCTTCCAGTCGATTTTCGTCAACCGCACCTTCGGTCTCTCGACCCAGGACGCGGGGCTCTACGTCAATGTGCCGGTCTATTTCGCCTCGGCCCTGGGGACCCTGGCGACCGGCTGGATGGCCGAGCGGCTGATCAACAAATACCCCAACGCCATCGCGTGGATTCCCGGCGCCGGCCTCATTCTTTCGGTGCCCTTCTACCTGCTGGCCTTCTCGACGGATGTCTTCGGCCTGTGCCTGTTCGGCCTCGTGGTCGGCGGCTTTGTGAAGTACGGCTACATCGCGGCGCAATATACGGTGGCGGCGGGCGTTGTGCCGGTGCGCGTCAGGGCGACCTCGACGGCCGTCCTGATCTTCATGCAGAACATGCTGGGCTACACCTTTGGTCCGCTGTTCATCGGGGGGGTCAGCGACATCCTCTTCAAGCTGAAGGTCGACGCGCTCGGCCAGTCGGACCTGACGCGCAAAATGTGCGAGGCCAAGGGCTCGCTCGAAAAGCTGGCCGAGGCGCAACAGGCGGTCTGCAAGATCGCCCACCCGGAGAGCCTGCAGCAATCGATGCTCATCACCTCCTGCCTCTATGCCCTGGCGGGCGCGGGCCTGATTGTCGCCTGCCGCTGGCTGCAAAAGGATATGGCGAGTGCGAGAGCCGTCGCCGCCGCCTAGAAATTCTAGTCGCGGTTTTGGCGAAGGCCATTGCGCGGGATGGCGAAAACGGGGACGAAAGGCTTAACGCCGCCATGAGAGCGGCCAGACGCACTTGGTGGGAAACGAAATGACAACCGCGACTTCCACGGGCGAGGCCGCTGGCCAGGGCCACATCACCGGTTTTGGCACCCGGCCATACCGCAGCTATGTGCTGACGGCTCTGACCTTCGTGTACATCCTGAACTTCGTCGACCGGGGCCTGCTCTCCGTCGTCGGACCGGCCATCAAGCCTGAGCTTGGAATTTCCGACACCATGTTCGGCCTGCTCACCGGCTTTGGCTTCGCGGCGCTCTATACTGTCGTCGGCATTCCCATCGCCCGGTTCGCGGAGACCAAGCACCGCGTCTGGATCATGTCGGTCTGTATCGCGATCTGGTCGCTGATGACCGCCCTTTGCGGCATGGCGCAGGAAGTGACCATCGGCTCGATCACCATCGGCGCGGTCTGGATCCTGCTCATGTGCCGGGTCGGCGTCGGCATCGGCGAGGCGGGCTGCACCCCGCCGGCCAACTCCCTGATCGCCGACTATTACCCCGCCGCCAAGCGCTCGACCGCGCTCGGCTACTACGCCATGGGGGTGACCCTGGGGACCGTGGGCGCGAACCTCATCGGCGGGCCGATCACCGACGCCTATGGCTGGCGTGCGGCCTTCTACATCCTGGGCCTGCCGGGCATCCTGGTCGCCATCGTTCTGAAGCTGACCGTCAAGGAAGCGCCTCGCGGCTATACCGATCCGCCCGGCACGGCCAAGGGCGAGCGCGCCAACTTCTCCGACACCCTCAAGGTGCTGTTCAAGAAGCCCGCCTTCTGGACCATGGCGGCGGCGACCACCATCGCGGCCTTCTGCGGCTACGGCATCGCCAACTTCCAGTCGGTCTATATCAACCGCTCCTTCGGCCTGACCGCCGGCGAGGCCTCCATCCAGATCAATGTGCCGGTCTATCTGGCCTCCGCGGTGGGCACCTTCTTCTGTGGGTGGATGGCCGAGAAGCTGGCCAAGAAATACCCCCGCGCCATCGCCTGGCTGCCGGGCATCGGCCTTATCGCCTGCGTGCCGTTCTACTGGCTGGCCTTCACCTCCAAGGACCTCAACGTCGTCCTCTTCGGCCTGGTGGCCGGGGGCTTCATCAAATACGGCTACCTCGCGGCCCAATACACCATTGGCCAGGGCGTGGTCGGCGGGCGGATGCGGGCGACCTCCACCGCCATCCTGCTCTTCGTCATCAACCTGATCGGTTACGGGCTTGGGCCGCTGTTCATCGGCGCGGTCAGCGACCTCATCTTCAAGGCCAAGATCGCTGACCTGGGCATGGCCGAAGGCTTCAGCCGCAAGCTTTGCGAAGGCAAGGGCGCGCTCGAGAAACTGGAAGCCGCCCAGGCCGCGGCCTGTAAGGTCGCCAACGCCCCGAGCCTGGAAACCTCGATGCTGATCACCGCCTCGATCTACGCGCTCGGCGGCCTGTTCTTCTTCTGGTGCTGCAAGTACCTCAACAAGGACATGGTCAATAAGATCGGCGCGTCCTAGGTTACGCCGCCCTGGGACCGCGCGCAGAACGCGGCCAAGGGTGCAACGCGAGTGGAGGGTGACCGGTTAGGGCGGTCCTTCCAGTCATAAATACGAGCCGCGGGAGAGCGCGGCCGCACAGGCCCGGACGTCACCGGGCAAAAGGGAAACGCTATGGTGGACGCCGTCGTCGACGAAGGCCCGCACCCCGCTGGGGGCGCCAAGGATCTCACTGCTGGGTATCGAAGGTACGCCCTCGGCCTGCTGGTAGTGATCTACACGCTGAACTTCCTAGATCGGCAGATCATCACCACCATCGGCGAGGCTATTAAGGCGGACCTCAAGCTCTCCGATACTCAGATCGGCGCCCTGGGCGGCATCTTCTTCGCCGCCCTCTACACCATCATCGGCCTGCCGATCGCCCGCTTGGCGGACAAGGGAAACCGGCCCTGGATCATGGGTGTGTGCCTGGCGATCTGGAGCGGCTTCACGGTCATTTCCGGCATGGCGCGCAGCTACATCCCCCTGGCCCTGGCCAGGGCTGGGGTCGGCATCGGCGAGGCAGGCTGCTCACCCACGGCCCACTCCCTTCTGGCTGATTATTTCCCGAAGGAACGCCGCGCCGCGGCGCTGGGCATCTATTCAATGGGGATCTCCATCGGGACTTTGCTGGGCATGGCGCTCGGCGGCATCATCGCCGAGAACTACGGCTGGCGCGTCGCCTTCTATGTCGCGGGCCTGCCGGGCCTGCTGTTCGCCGTTCTGGCGATCGTGACCCTCAAGGAGCCCAGGAGCCAGCTTTCCAAGGACGTCCGGGCCAAGGCCAACGCCGCCGACCATATTCCGATGACGAGGGTCATGGCGGCTCTGGAAAAGCGCCCAACCTTCTGGCTGTTCGCCTTCGGCGGCGCCTTCGTGTCCTGCGTCTCCTACGCCCACGGCCAGTTCAACGCGCCCTTCTTCCTGCGCAATCACACCCCGGCGCTCATTGAGCTTGCCCGGCAGTTCGGCATTGAACCGACGCCGGGAGTTCCGCCCTACGGCTTCATCTCCACCGTGCTCGGCGTCCTGGCCGGGTTTGGCGGCGCCTTCGGCGCCTGGCTGGGCGGCCTTCTGGCCGACAAGTTCGGCGCCAAGAATGTCCGCAACTTCGCCATTGTGCCGACCCTGTTCCCGATCCTCAGCATTCCGATGCTGACCTTCGCCTACAGCACCAGCAACCTGCCGCTGGCTTTTGCCGCCCTGATCATTCCCAACATTGGGGTCGGTGTGTGGTGGGGCCCGGTCTATGGCGGGGTGCAGAGCATGGTGCCGCCGGCCATGCGGGCGCTCTCGGCCGCGGTGCTTCTGTTCGTCATCAACATGGTCGGCCTGGGCGTTGGGCCCACGGCCTTTGGCATGGTCTCCGACGCCTTCGCCAACCGCGCACTCGCGCCCGATGGTCTCGACCTGCAGAGCTGTAAGACTGCCGCCGACGCGGCCAAGGCGACCTGCGGCGCGGGCCTCGCTTCGGGTATCAGGGCGGCGGCGCTGTGGTCCTCGGCGATCCTGCCCCTGGCCATGGCCTGCTTCTTCTTCTCGCGCTTCACGGTGAAGCACGACATGGAAAACGCCGAGGCCACGCCGCCCGCGCCGATGGGGATTGGCAAGTTCTGCGTCTATTTCGCCGGCGGCTTCGGCATGCCGGGCGCCTTCCTGGCCCGGGCCCTGGCGATTGACTGGTACCTTGGGCTTGCCGTGGGCGCCCTTCTGGGCGTCGTGATCGCGCTGGCGATCATCGCCATGGAAAAGGGAAAGAAGGCGGCGACGGCCTAGCACCCTCTAAGCCTCGCCTTGAACGTTATGGCCCCCGGTTCTAAGGACCGGGGGTCTTTTCGCATTGGACCGCCGATGATCCCCCGCTACGCCCGTCCCGACGCCGTCGACATCTGGTCCCCTCAGACCAAGTACAAGATCTGGTTCGAGATCGAGGCCCACGCGGCCGACGCGATGGCGCAGCTTGGCGTCATCCCCAAGGCCGCCGCGCAAGCGATCTGGAAGGGGGGCAAGGACGCCATCTGGGACAGCGACCGCATCGATGAGATCGAGCGCACCACCAAGCACGACGTCATCGCCTTTTTGACCCACGTCTCCGAGGTGGTCGGCGCCGAAGCCCGCTTCCTGCACCAGGGCATGACCAGCTCCGACGTGCTCGATACCTGTCTCTCCGTCCAGCTGGTCCGCGCCGCCGACATGCTGATGGAGGATGTCGACCTCGTCCTCGCCGCGCTCAAGAAGCGCGCCCTGGAACACAAGCTGACGCCCACCGTTGGCCGCAGCCACGGCATCCACGCCGAGCCCACCACCTTTGGCCTCAAGCTCGCCGGCCACTACGCCGAGTTCGCCCGCAACAAGGAGCGCCTGGCCATGGCGCGCTTTGAAGTCGCCACCTGCGCCATCAGCGGCGCGGTCGGCACCTTCGCCAACGTCGATCCGAGGGTCGAAGCCTATGTCGCCGAAAAGATGGGCCTCGCCGTCGAGCCGGTCTCGACCCAGGTCATCCCCCGCGACCGCCACGCCGCCTATTTCGCGACCCTGGCCGTCGTCGCCTCCTCGGTCGAGCGCCTAGCCGTCGAGATCCGCCACCTGCAGCGCACCGAGGTTCTGGAAGCGGAAGAACCCTTCGATCCGGGCCAGAAGGGCTCCTCGGCCATGCCGCATAAGAGGAACCCGATCCTCACCGAGAACCTCACGGGCCTGGCCCGCCTGGTCCGCTCGGCCGTCGTCCCGGCGCTGGAGAACGTCGCCCTTTGGCACGAACGGGACATCAGCCACTCCTCGGTCGAGCGCGGCATCGGCCCCGACGCCACCATCCATCTCGACTTCGCCCTGCGGCGCCTGGCCAGCGTCGTCGACCGCCTGATGATCTATCCGGCCAATATGGAAAAGAACCTCGACCGCCTGGGGGGCCTGGTCCATTCCCAGCGCGTCATGCTGGCCCTGACCCAGAAGAACGTCTCCCGCGAGGACGCCTATGCGGCGGTGCAGGGCAACGCCATGAAGGTCTGGCGCGGCGAAGGCCGGTTCATCGATTTCTTGAAGGCCGACCCGATCGTCTCCAGGGCGATCCCGGACGCCGAGCTGGAAGCCCTGTTCGACAACGCTTACCACTTCAAGCACGTGGACACCGTGTTCGCCCGGGTGTTCGGTCCAGCCTAGAAGGCCAGCTCATGAACAAAGGTTCGATGTCGCGCCGCACCGCCATCGTCACAGCCGCCGCCGCGGGGCTCACCGCCACCGCCGCTGAAGCTCAGCCCCCGAAAGGCGTGCGGCTTCGCACCGTCCGCACCAACGGCGTCAAGCTGCGTGTCGCCGAGATGGGCAAGGGGCCGCTGGTGCTGTTCGTCCACGGCTGGCCGGAGTCCTGGTACAGCTGGCGCCATCAGCTCCCGGCGCTCGCCGCCGCCGGCTACCGCGCCGTGGCGCCGGACATGCGCGGCTACGGCTCCAGCGACAAGCCCAAGGCCGTCGAGGACTACGACATCCACCACCTCACCGCCGACCTCGCGGGCCTGGTCACGGCGCTGGGCGAAAAGACCGCCATCCTGGTCGGCCACGATTGGGGCTCGATCGTCGGCTGGCAGGCCCTGCTGCTGCATCCGGACAAGTTCACCGCCTATGCGGCGATGAGCGTTCCCTACGGCGGCCGGGGCGCCGCCTCGCCCATCGAGGGGATGAGGCGGGCCTACGGGGACAACTTCTATTACATCCTCTACTTCCAGGAGCCGGGCGCGGCCGAGGCGGAGTTCGACGCCGATCCGCGCGGCATCCTTTCCATGCTCTACACCTCGCCGGATACCCCGACGGAAGCCCCCACCATCACCGACCCCAAGCGGTCAGCGGGCGGCTGGATCGGCCGCCGGGGAAAGCCCAAAGCTCTGCCGCCCTGGCTGAGCCAGCAGGACCTCGACTACTATGTGAATGAGTTTTCCCGCGCGGGCTTCCGGGGCGGGATCAACTATTACCGCAACTTCCACCGCAACTGGGAGACGACGCCCCACCTGACCGGCGTCAAGGTCAAGCAGCCGGTGATCTTCCTGGCCGGCGAAAAGGACGTGGTCATCGGCGGCGCCACGGCCGAACGGCTGACCACCCAGATGAGCCGGGTCTGCGAGGACTTTAGGGGCGTCACCCTCTATCCCGGCGCCGGGCACTGGGTGCAGCAGGAGCGGGCGGCGGAGGTCAACCGCGCCCTGGTCGATTTCGTGAATTCAGTGTCAGGCAAAAAAGCCTGAGGGCGGCCTACTTCCCCGCCTTGACCTGTTCGCGGGCGACGGACAACAGCTCGTCCATCTTGCGGCGGACGGCGCCCTCGGTGATGTCGACGCCGGCGCTGTTCAGGTCGCCGAAGACCTTGCGCAGGACGTCCTCGTCGCCAGGTTGTTCGAAGTCGGACTTGACCACGGCCTTGGCGTAATCGGCCGCATCGTTCAGTCCCATCAGTTCCGCCGCCCACTCGCCGAGGAGACGGTTACGGCGCGCGCCGGCCTTGAACTCCTGATCCTGATCCAGGGCGAACTTGCGTTCGAAACCTTTCTCGCGGTCGTCAAAGGTAGTCATGTAATCCCCAATCGGCGAAACTGGCGGTGGTCTATAGCGCGGCGAGCCCGCGGGCAATCCGTATCGACCTAAAGCTGTAAAGAGGATGCGTTGAAGCCGTCTGCGCCCTTCACCCTCGTGGCCCTAGATCACCTGCTCCTGCTCGTCGACGACATGGACGCCGCCCTGAACTTCTATCAGATGGTCGTCGGCGCTAAACTCGCAAGCCGTCTCGACCCCTATGGAATGGCCATGCTGGACGCTGGTTCCGGCCAGATCGCCTTGGTCGATTGGAAGACCAACGAGGGCGCCTGGGCAAGGCCAGATGTCGAGGGCGGGCGAAATATCGACCATTTCGCCGTCTCCCTGGCCACAACTGACGAAGCGGCGGTGCGCGCCCACCTTTCGGCCCACGGCGTGGCGATTATCGAGGAGCAGGTCGAGGACGGACGCCTGTCGCTCTACATCAAGGACCCGGCAGGCAACACGGTGGAGCTTCGTCTCGCGGCCGGCTGAGTTGCTCAGGGGTTTGCGTCACCGGGCCCGTTCCGGTATTTTGCGCCAGCCTGAATGGGCGAGGCCCTTGAGTCGGAACCCGCGCGCGGAACGCCCGCGCGCTTTTCATTTTCCGGCCGCCCTCACACCTCGCCCGCGGAGAAGGCTAAGACCATGACGACCCGCCGCAAGAAGATCTACGAGGGCAAGGCCAAGATCCTGTACGAAGGCCCTGAACCCGGCACCCTGATCCAGTACTTCAAGGACGACTTCACCGCCTTCGACGGCGAGAAGAAGGCGTCCATGGAAGGCAAGGGCGTGCTCAACAACCGCATCAGCGAATATATGATGACGCGGCTGGGCGGGATCGGCATCCAGACCCATTTCATCCGCCGCCTGAACCTGCGCGAGCAGCTGATCAAGGAAGTGGAGATTATTCCGCTGGAGGTCATCTGCCGCAACATCGCGGCCGGCAGCCTTTCCAAGCGGTTCGGCCTGCCGGAGGGCCAGCCCCTGCCGCGCTCGATCATCGAGTTCTGCTACAAGGACGACAAGCTGCACGACCCGCTGGTCGCCGAAGAGCACATCACCGCCTTCAACTGGGCCTCGACCCAGGAGATCGACGACATCATGGCGATGACGCTGCGGATCAATGACTTCCTCACCGGCCTTTTTTCCGGCGTCGGCATCACCCTGGTGGATTTCAAGATCGAGTTTGGCCGGGTGTTCGAGAACGACTTTTCCCGGGTCATCCTGGCCGACGAGATCAGCCCCGACAGCTGCCGGCTGTGGGACACCATCTCCAACGAAAAGCTCGACAAGGACCGCTTCCGCCGGGACCTTGGCAATGTCATCGAGAGCTACACCGAAGTCGCCCGCCGGCTTGGCATCATGAAGGAGATGCCGACGGTCATTCAGGGAGGGGTCCACTAGACCCCCCTCTCTCTCTGTCATCCCGGCCGAAGCGCAGCGAAGAGCCGGGACCCAGGAGACTGGGCCATGGCGCTTGAAATTCCTGGGCCCCGGATTGGCCAAGTAGCCGTCCGGGATGACAAAAATGGTTGGATCGAACGAATGAGAGCTAAAGTTCAAGTGTTCCTCAAGCCCGGCGTCCTCGACGTGCAGGGCAAGGCCATCGAAGGCGCCCTGCACGGCCTGGGCTTTGATGGCGTCGATCACGTCCGCGTCGGCAAGACCATCGAGTTCGACCTGCCGGGTGGAGATCCCGCCAAGGCCGAGGCGGACGTCAAGACCATGTGCGAGAAGCTCCTCGCCAATACCGTCATCGAAAGCTACCGGGTCGAGGTGGCCTAGCGTGAAAGCCGCCGTCATCGTTTTCCCCGGCTCCAACTGCGACCGGGACTGCGCCGTGGGTGTCGAGCGCTCGACGGGCGCCAAGGTCGAGATGGTCTGGCATGGGGACGCCGAGCTGCCCAAGGGCCTCGACCTCATCGTCCTGCCGGGCGGCTTTTCCTATGGCGACTATCTGCGCTGCGGGGCCATGGCCTCGCAGAGCCCGGTGATGAAGGCGGTGGTCAAGGCGGCCAACGACGGCGTCCCGACCCTTGGCGTCTGCAACGGTTTCCAGATCCTTTGCGAAAGCCACCTCCTGCCCGGCGCCCTGCTGCGCAACGAAAAGCTCAAGTACATCTGCAAGCCCGTCGATCTGGAGATCGTCAACGGCAACACCCGCTTCACCGCGGCCTTTGGCGAGCGCCGCACGGCGCGTATGACCATCGGCAATGGCGAGGGCAATTTCTTCGGCGATGAGGACCTGCTCGACCGCCTCGAAGGCGAGGGCCAGGTCGTATTCCGCTACGCCAACGAGAACCCCAACGGCTCGGCCCGCAACATCGCCGGCATCGTCAACGCCAAGGGCAATGTGCTCGGCATGATGCCCCACCCCGACCGGGCGTTCGAAGCCGAGCTGGGGTCGGCGGATGGGGCGGTGCTGTTCAAGAGCGTGCTGGGTTAGGCCGCTCCTCGCGCCACTTGCCGCTCTCAAGCCGGAAGGACGTCTTCCAGCGGCGAACTGTCAGCCCGCCGGGAGGATCACCCGCCTCAATCCTGAACCGATCGTTGGAGTCCCAGATCAGGCCGCAAGGGTGCTCTCCCACAACCAAGTGGTCGAACTGCGTGCGTTTGCGCAAGACTTCGGCCGTGTACTCGGCGATTTCGACGCCTTGCCAATTGATGTCATCGGCTGCGGTTGACGCCCAGTAGCGGCCCGAGGGCGACGGGATCGGCACGCCGCCGAAATGGACCTTCCGGCCGCTCTTCGGTTCGACCAGAATAAACCCGTCGTCCTCAAAACTACGGACATAGACAAGGTCGAGGCCCGTACCCGCGTAGACGCCGACATATGCGTACTCACCGGGGTCATCTGGGAAGTCGCCGTCGCGGAAGACCGCCTTGCCGACACGAAGCGTGTCGCCGTTGCGTCGAGCCCGCCCGGTGAGCCTTATGGAACGCGCTTCGTTGCCGAGGAAGTCTTGGGCTGGCGGGCGGCCGCACGGCGCGGTGGCGCGGGTCAGATTCTCAAGCACAGTCGGAGTCAGCTTGGCGTGGAGGGGATAGGCCTCGTCGAGTTTGGCGCCGGTCAGGCCGCGTACCTCCGCACGATCCAGTATCAGCAGCGCTGCGAAGATCCATATCGCTGGCGTCATCAGCCTTCCCCAAAGAGGCGCCAGCGCAATCTACATGCCTGCCCCAAAGAAAAAAGGCCGCCCCTTTCGGGACGGCCCTTCCTTCAGTTCCGCGTTTAGGCTCTGAACCTTAGCGGTTCTGATTGTTCTGGCCGGACTGGCCGCCTTGCTGGCCGCCCTTCTCGGACTGTTGGCCTTGCTGGCCTTCCTTGCCTTGTTGTTCGCGCTGTTGCTGCTGCTGGCCGGGGTTCTGGCGCTGCGGGTTGTTTTCCTGGTCCTGGCGCGTGTTGTTGTTTTGGTCGTTCTGGTTGGGCACGGTGCTGCTCCTGGTTTTGATGTCTCCCGACACCCCCCAAACAGCCTTCCCCGCAGCTTTGTTCCCTTATGATTACCGCAACTTACGGCTAAGCTAAACCCGGCGCGCGGTGATGATCGGGATGCGCGGCTCGAGCATCTGGCCAAGCATCACCCCCACGCCCTTGGTCGGCGAGGTGGGGGCGACAAGGATCTTTTTGACCACCTCGTTCATCCCCTGCACGACCTGGCCGAAGGCTGCGTATCCCAGGTTATCGCCGGGCTTTGTGAGGTCGGCGTCGAGATAGGCCGAGGGGCCGATGCAGATGAAAAAGTCAGAGGTCGCCGAGTTGGGCGCGTTGCGGC
>DGYN01000051.1:0-348 GCA_002398405.1 Caulobacteraceae bacterium UBA5005 | reverse complement strand
CGCCGAGTTGGGCGCGTTGCGGCCCATGGAGATGGTGCCGTGCAGGTGCTTGAGCCCCGTCTGGCTGGTCGGCTCCAGGGGGATCGGCGGATAGATCTTGGCCGGGGCGTTTTCGTTACCGCCCTGGATGACGCCGTAGTTGTCGGTGGTCGCGCCCGGCGGCCGGGACGCGCGGTAGAAGGCCGAGCCGTCGTATCGCTTGTTGTCCACATAGCGCAGGAAGTTCTTGGCCGTGATCGGCGCCTTGGCCTCGTTGAGGTCGATGACGATCGGCCCCATGCCGGTGTTGAGCACCACCCGGACCATGCCGTAGGCGGGCGGCTCGAGCGGCGCGGGGGCCGGCGGGGT
>DGYN01000135.1:16591-17921 GCA_002398405.1 Caulobacteraceae bacterium UBA5005 | reverse complement strand
AAATCCTCCCCCATAGGGGGAGGGGGACCATCGAAGATGGTGGAGGGGGTTCTCCGCGCCTGAGACGCTTGGAGTTCGGCCCCCGATCCACGCTTCAAACGATGAGCCCGCCTTAGGACCCCCTCCACCGCTACGCGGTCCCCCTCCCCCTACGGGGAAGGATTTATCAAGACGCCTCCTCCCTTGACCTTCTTCCCCCCATACGCCACTTCTCCTCTCAGACGTCGCAAGACGTTCCCGCCTCTACCGGCCCCAGCGCGACATGCGCGCAGGACCCGCCGGATCCCCCAAGCGCCTCGGCGCACAAATTTACCACCGCCCTCCGCCGCCTCACCGCGGCGATGAGCGCACGCATTTAACTCGACGAGTAACGACCCATGTCCGAAGACAACGACACCGCCGCCGAGGAAACCCCGGCCAACGAGACCGAGGCTGAAGCCCAGAACGCTGGGAGCCCCGACAATGGCGAGAACGGGGGCGATCACGACGACGACGGTCCCGAGGAGCCCTCCGCGGCCTCCGTCGCGATCGCGGCCCTGGGCCTCACCAAGATGAGCCTTCAGGAACTGAAGGAAAAATCCCCCGCCGACCTCCAGGCCTTCGCCGAGAAGCTGGAGATCGAAAACGCCAACACCATGCGCAAGCAGGATATGCTCTATGCGATCCTGAAAGCTCTGGCCGAAGAAGGGGTCGACATCTCCGGCTCGGGCACCCTGGAAGTGCTCTCCGACGGCTTCGGCTTCCTGCGCTCCCCGGAAGCCAACTACCTGCCGGGCCCGGACGACATCTACGTCTCGCCCTCACAGATCAGAAAGTTCGGCCTGCGCACCGGTGATTCCGTCGACGGCGCCATCCGCGCGCCCAAGGAAGGCGAGCGCTATTTCGCCCTGACCGGCGTCACCCTGGTCAATTTCGAAGACCCGGAAAACGTCCGCCACAAGATCGCTTTCGATAACCTCACGCCTTTGTATCCCGACGAGCGCCTGACCATGGAGCTGCCCGATCCGACGGTGAAGGATCGTTCGGGGCGGATCATCGACATCGTCGCGCCGCTCGGCAAAGGCCAGCGCTGCCTGATCGTCGCCCCCCCCCGGGTCGGCAAGACCATGATGCTGCAGAACATCGCCAAGTCGGTCGAGGCCAACCACCCCGAATGCTACCTCATGGTCCTCCTGATCGACGAGCGGCCCGAGGAAGTCACCGACATGCAGCGCACCGTGAAGGGCGAGGTCATCGCCTCGACCTTCGACGAGCCCGCCACCCGCCACGTCCAGGTCGCCGAAATGGTCATCGAAAAGGCCAAGCGCCTGGTCGAGCACAAGCGCGACGT
>DGYN01000135.1:0-16397 GCA_002398405.1 Caulobacteraceae bacterium UBA5005 | reverse complement strand
CTGACCGGCGGCGTCGACGCCAACGCCCTGCAGCGCCCCAAGCGCTTCTTCGGCGCGGCGCGGAACATCGAAGAAGGCGGCAGTCTCACCATCATCGCCACCGCCCTGATCGATACCGGCAGCCGGATGGACGAAGTCATCTTCGAAGAGTTCAAGGGCACCGGTAACTCGGAAATCGTGCTTGACCGTAAAGTGGCTGACAAGCGCGTCTTCCCGGCCATGGACATCCTCAAGTCCGGCACCCGCAAGGAAGAGCTCATCACCCCCAAGGAGGAGCTGCAGAAGACCTACGTCCTTCGCCGCATCCTCTCCCCCATGGGCCCGCAGGACGCCATCGAGTTCCTCACCGAGAAACTCCGCCAGACCAAGACCAACGGCGAATTCTTCCAGAGCATGAATACGTAAAATCCCCCGTCGCCCCCGGACTTGTTCCGGGGGCCGGACGTTCCGCCGCTCAGATCGCGGTAAGCTGCAACCGCACAGCCTGGGCCATCACCCGGCCCCCGGAACAAGTCCGGGGGTGACGGTTGTATTTGGTGCACGACCGTGCACTAATCCCACCCAGGGAGACAACCATGATCGAAATCTATCACTCGCCTCGCGCCCGCTCGAACCGGGTCCTCTGGCTCTGCGAGGAAATGGGCCTTCCCTACACGCCCCACGTCATCGGCCTGCGCGAAAAGCCGCCGGCCCTCCTGGCGCACAATCCCGGCGGCACCATCCCCCTGATGATCGATGGCGACACCGTACTCTTCGAGTCGATGACCATCTGCGAATATCTGACCGAGACCTACGGCCCGACCGACCTCGTCCTTCACAAGGATGAGCCCGGCTACTGGGACTACCGCCAGATGCTCGACTTCGGCGAGGCGACCCTGGCCGCGCCCCTGACCGCCATCGTCGGGACGGTGCTCTCCAACCCCAGGGGCTCGCACGACAACGCCACCATCGACGTCATCCGCCACAGCTTCCGCTCCCGCCTCGGCGTCCTGGCCGCCCGGCTGCACAAGGCCGACTACGTCTCCGGCGGCCGCTTCACCATCGCGGACATTTCGGCGGTCTACGGCATCATCCTGGCCCTCAAGAACGACATCTTCGGCCTCAAGGACGCCATCGCCGAGGACCTCGTCACCTACGCCCAACGCATGATCGATCGCCCGGCCTATCAGCGCATGCTGGCGGTGAAATAAGGTTTTTCCCTCACCGCGCGCTGCAAGCGCGGGGAGGGCGGCTTCGCCTTTAGGCGAAGCGGGTGGGAGAGGCCCTTGCATCCGCGAGGCTCAGACAGGGGCCTTCCCCACCCGTCTCGCTGCGCTCGCCACCCTCGCCTTCCTCACGGAAGGTGAGGGAAGAGATTTACGGAACCAACACCGTAGACCCCGTCGTCGCGCGGCTCTCCAGAGCCTCATGCGCCAACCTGGCGTCCTTCAGCGCGAACCGCTGCCCGATGGTGATCTTCACCTTCCCCGAGGCGATCATCTCGAAGAGGGCTCCGGCGCTCTCATCCAGCTCTTCCGGCGTCGAGACATAGTCCACCAGGGTGGGGCGCGTCATATAGAGCGAGTTCTTCAGCAGGCGCAGCGGCGAGAACGGCGGCGCCGGGCCCGATGCATTGCCGAAGCAGACGAACAAGCCCCGCCGGCCAAGGCTCGCAAGCGTCGCCTCGAAGGTCGCCGCCCCGACCGCGTCATAGGCAACGGCGACGCCCTTCCCGCCGGTGATTTCCATGACCCTCGCCGCGACATCTTCGGTTCCGTAGTCGATCAGATGATCGGCCCCCAGCCCCTTGGCGATGGCCAGTTTCTCGGCCCCGCCTGCGGTCGCGACAATTGTCGCGCCGATGGCTTTGGCCCATTGCACAAGGATTTGGCCCACCCCGCCTGCGGCCGCGTGGATCAGGCAGGTATCTCCGGCCTTCAGCACATAGCAGCGCCGGACCAGGAACTCCGCCGTCATCCCCTTGAGCAGGGCCGCGGCGGCCAGATCGAGCGGAATATCGTCCGGCACCCGCACAAGGCCCGTTTCGGCGACTACATTGGCCTCCTGATAGGCCCCCGCCGAGCCTGAATAGGCCACGCGATCGCCGATCTTGAAACGGGTGACGCCGTCTCCCACCGCTTCAACCGTCCCAGCGGCTTCCCGGCCCAGCACGGCCGGGAACGGCACGGGGTAAAGCCCCGACCGGTGATAGGTGTCGATGAAGTTCAGGCCTACCGCCGCATGCCGCACCAGAACCTGGCCGGCGCCCGGCGTTGGAGTCTCGACCTCAACGGCCTTAAGGACCTCAGGCCCGCCCTTTTCCTCAGCCCGGATCGCCAGCATCAGGAAAGATGCGCCTTGAAGAAGTCGATCGTGCGCTGATTGGCGAGCGCCGCGTCGGCCGCGTGCCAATGCTCGCCCCCTGGCCGCGCAAAGGCGTGGTCGCGGCCCTCATAGATATGGATGGTGACCTGCGCATGGTCCTTGAGCGCGCTGACCACCACCTGCCGCGCCGCATCGGAGGAAAAGCTGTCCTTCTCGGCGATGTGGAGCATCAGGGGTTTCTCGATATCCCCCGCCTCCCCGACCCGGTTTTCCAGGCCAACGCCGTAATAGGAGACCGACGCGTCGCTATCGGTTCGGCTGGCGGTCAGAAAGGCTAGCAGACCCCCCAGGCAGTAGCCCACGGCTCCGACCTTGCCGTTGCTGTCCGGCCTTATGGCGTCGATGGTCGCGGCGATATCGCCGACGCCCTTATCGACGTCGAACCTGTTCATGTAATCGAGCGCGATCTTCCATTCCTCGGGCGTCTGGTCGGTGATGTCGACGCCGGGCGTAAGGCGCCAGAAGAGATCGGGCGCGATCGCCAGGAATCCCTTGGCCGCCAGATCGTCGGCGATGCCGCGGATCACCGCATTGACCCCGAAGATCTCCTGCAGGACGACGACGGCGGGCGCGCCCTGCGCGACAGGTGTCGCGACATAGGCCTGGAACTCGCCTCCCTCGGCCCTGATCGTTCGAAATTCGCCCATCCGCCGGCTCCCTTTTGTGATTTTCTGCCGACTAGCGTTATGCAGGTCATGATGACGGCTGCAAGCGGGAGCTTTGAAGCATGAAAGTTACGGTCAATATCGACTGCACCCCTGAGGAAGCGCGGGCCTTCATGGGCCTGCCCGACGTGACGCCGCTCAATGAGCAACTCGTCGCCGAGATGCAGAAGCGCATGGATCCGGAGGAGGCCATGAAGTCCTGGTGGGCCATGGGCGGCCAGGCCCAGGAGCAGTTCATGAAGATGATGACCTCGGCCGCCGGACAGAAGTAAGCGCCGGTGTCTGACACAATCTTCGCCCTGGCGACCGCGCCCGGCCGCTCGGCGGTGGCGGTAGTGCGGGTTTCCGGCCCCGGGAGCGGCAAGGTCGTCGAGGCCATCACCGGCAAGAAACTAAAGGCCCGCAAGGCTTCGTTGCGCACCCTGTGCGATGTGGCCGGCGGGGTCATCGACGAAGCCCTGGTCCTATGGTTCGAGGGCCCGGCCAGCTACACCGGCGAAGACGCCGCCGAATTCCATATCCATGGCGGCCCGGCCGTCATCGAAAGCCTGACTGACGCCTTGCTGGCCTTGGGCCTGCGCCCCGCTGACCCCGGCGAATTCACCCGCCGCGCCTTTGAACGGGGTAAGCTCGATCTCGCCCAGGCCGAAGGGGTCGCAGACCTCATCGACGCCCAGACCAAGGCCCAGGCCAAACAGGCCCTCGCCCAGCTCGGCGGGGCCCTTTCGGAGCGGCACGAGGCCTGGCGCTCCCGCCTGATCGAGGCCCTTGCCCTGCTCGAGGCCAATGTCGATTTCCCTGATGAGGACCTGCCCTCAGACCTGGCGGACAAGGCCTCTCCGCCCTTGAAGGCCCTGATCGCCGATCTCGACGCGGCGGTGCTGGAAGGCGACCGGGGCCGCCTGGTGAGAGAGGGCTTCCGCATCGCCCTGATCGGCGCGCCTAACGCTGGCAAATCCTCCCTGCTTAACGCCCTGGCGGGCCGCGACGCAGCCATTGTCACCGATATCGCCGGCACCACCCGCGACGTGGTCGAGGTCCCTATGGATATCGCCGGCTATCGCGCCCTGCTGGCCGACACCGCCGGAATCCGCGCTTCGGACGATCCCATCGAGCAGGAGGGCGTGCGCCGCGCCCGCGCCTGGGCGGAGGATGCGGACCTGCGCCTTTGGGTCATCGACGGCTCGGCGTCGGGAGAGGCGTGGCGCGAGGCCATGGATCTCACCAAACCCACAGATATCCCGATCCTCGCCAAGGCCGACCTGCCGATCGGCGCCGATGGCGAGGCCGCCGCCGGAGCCCTGCCCGTCTCAGCCGCTACTGGCGAAGGCATGCTGGCCCTGCGCGAGGCCATTGAGGGCAAGATCATCGCCGCCTTGGCCGGCTCTGAATTTCCCGCCGTGACCCGCGCCCGCCACGCCGCCTTGCTGAAAGACGCCCTGTCTCACCTGACACGGGCTCTGGTCGCCCTTCGCCAGTCCCCGGAGCTGGCCGCCGAGGATGTCCGTCTCGCCGCCCGCGCCCTTGGCCGCGTCACTGGGCGCATTGACCCGGAGGACGTCCTGGATCAGGTGTTCGCCAAGTTCTGCATCGGGAAATAGCCATGCTCGCCCTCGCCCTCATCGCGGCCCTGCAAGCACCTACCGTGCCGGAGGGGACTTACACCGCCTGCGAGATCACCGAGGCCGGGTCGTTGAACGGCCCCACCCTGCGCGTCGAACTTAGCTTCTTCGAAATCCCCAACTACACCTTCATGCAGCAGCCTGGGATCTATGAGCTGCGCGGGGCCAAGGTGCATTGGGTCAGCGGACCCCTGAAGGACCGCGTTGATGGCGAATACGACGCCGAGACTCGCACCGTCCGGTTTCAGCCGGCGGGCTCGTTCATTGATTTGCCCATCGCGGCGGTGATCAGCTGCAGCCTGCCACCCGCCCGGCGGTGATGTTTCACGTGAAACATTGTCGGATGTGATCTGAGCGGTCCATGTTTCACGTGAAACATCGGCAAAGCTCGACTCTGGCGCCCTCCCAACCCTATATCCCGCCTCATGACCTCCTGGGACGTCATTGTCATCGGCGGCGGACACGCCGGTTGCGAGGCCGCTGCGGCGGCGGCGCGGTTTGGCGCGCGCACCCTGCTGCTCACCCACAAGGTCGACACCATCGGCGAGATGTCCTGCAATCCCGCCATCGGCGGCCTGGGCAAGGGCCACCTGGTCCGCGAGATCGACGCCCTCGACGGCCTCATGGGCCGCCTGGCCGATAAGGCGGGCATTCAGTTCCGCCTGCTCAACCGCTCCCGAGGCCCCGCCGTGCGCGGACCCCGTAGCCAGATCGACCGGCGTCTCTATCGCGAAGCCATGCAGGCGGAACTCTCCGCCACCCCCAATCTCGACATTATCGCTGACGGCGTCGAAGACCTCATCCTCGAAGACGGCCAGCTCACCGGGGCTCTCGGCGCGAGTGGTAAAACTTATGTCGCGGCAACCGTCGTCCTGACCACCGGCACCTTCCTCAACGGTGTCATCCACCGTGGCGAAGACCGCATCCCCGCCGGCCGCGTCGGCGATGCGCCCTCCATCGGACTCGCCGACCGTCTATATAAGATGCGACTGAACATGGGCCGTCTGAAGACCGGCACCCCCGCCCGCCTGCAGGCCTCCTCCATCCACTGGGACCGGCTGGAGATGCAGGCGGCTGACGCCGATCCCGTCCCCTTCTCCTTCCTGACCGACAAGATCACCACGCCCCAGATCGCCTGCGGCGTCACCTACACCACGGCGCAAACCCACCAGATCATCGCCGACCGCCTTGGCGAATCCCACGTCTACAGCGGCCGCGCGACCGGCGTCGGCCCGCGCTATTGCCCCTCGATCGAGGACAAGGTCGTCCGCTTCGCCGACCGCACCAGCCACCAGATCTTCCTGGAACCGGAGGGCCTGGACGACGACACTGTCTATCCGAACGGCATCTCCACCTCGGTGTCCGAGGAAACCCAGGATCTCTTCCTGCGCACCATCCCCGGCCTCGAGGACGTGGTGGTCAAGCGCTACGGCTACGCCATCGAATATGACTATGTGGACCCGCGCGAGCTATCCCCCGCCCTGGAAGTGAAGGCCCTTCCCGGTCTCTACCTGGCCGGCCAGATCAACGGCACCACCGGTTATGAAGAAGCCGGCGCCCAGGGGCTCGTCGCGGGGCTCAACGCGGCCCGAGCCGCTAAAGGCCTGGAGCCGGCCACCTTCGCCCGGGACGAGGCCTACATCGGCGTGCTGATCGACGACCTCGTCACCCGCGGCGTCACCGAACCCTATCGAATGTTCACCAGCCGCGCCGAATTCCGCCTGATCCTGCGCGCCGACAACGCCGACCAGCGGCTGACCGAAAAGGGCGTGGCGCTCGGCATCGTGGGCCCCGTGCGCGCCGCGGCCTATGGCGAAAAGGCCAAGGCCCTGGCCGCCGCCCGCGCAACCGCCGCCGGCCTGACCATGACCCCCGCCGAGGCCGGCAAATACGGATTCAAGGTCAATGCCGACGGTCAGCGGCGCAATCTGATCCAGCTCCTGGCCTATCCCGATATCGACATGGATCGGCTTGCAGCCGTCTGGCCGCAGATCGCCAGTTTCGCCCCCGCAGTCCGCGAGCAGCTGGAAATTGAGGCCGCCTATGCCGGCTATCTCGACCGCCAGGCCGCCGATGTCGAAGCCTTCCGCCGCGACGAAGACCTCACCCTGCCGGACGACCTCGACTACGGCTCCATCGGCGGCCTTTCCAACGAGGTCCGGACCAAGCTTGCCGCAGTCCGCCCCACAACCCTTGGCCAGGCCGGCCGCATCGAAGGCGTCACCCCCGGCGCCCTCACCGCCCTGCTTGCCCATGTCCGCCGCCCCCGCGCCGCCTGACGCCAAAAGCTTCCAGGCGGCCCTGCGCGCCAGCGAAGCGCAGATGGCCGACCTGGCGGCCTTCCGCGACCTCCTGGTCGAGTGGAACGAGAAGATGAACCTCGTCGGACCCTCGGCGCTGGCCGCCTTCTGGCCGCGCCACGTCTATGATTCCGCGCAACTCCTGGAGTTGGAGCCCGACGCCCTGACCTGGGCTGACCTTGGGGCCGGCGCGGGCTTCCCAGGCATCGTCCTGGCGATCCTCCTGAAGGGCAAGGAGGGCGCCCAAATCCATCTGGTGGAAAGCATGGCCAAGCGCTGCCGCTTCCTCAGCGAGGTCGTGACGGCGCTCGATCTCCCCGCCACCGTGCATAACGATCGGGCGGAATCCCTGAAGATATACGTGGATATCGTCACCGCCCGCGCATGCGCGCCCACGCACCGCCTGCTAGGGTACGCCCGGCCCTACCTTGAGCGGGGGGCCAAGGGTATGTTCCTTAAAGGCCAGGATGTGCTGGCCGAGCTCGATGAGGCGGCGAAGTCTTGGCGGTTCCAGCACAGTTTACGGGAAAGCCTGTCCGACCCGGCCGGGCGCATCCTGATCGTGGAGGGCCCGGTTCGTGAGCGATAGGATGCGCGTACTTTCCATCGCTAACCAGAAGGGCGGGGTTGGCAAAACCACCACCGCGATAAACCTCGGCACAGCGCTGGCGGCGGTCGGCGAAAAGGTCCTGCTGATCGATCTCGACCCGCAGGGCAACGCCTCCACCGGTCTTGGCATCCCCAAGAGTCAGCGCAAGATCACCACCTATGACGTTCTCTTGGGCGAAGCGACCCTGCAGGACGCTTCCATCGAAACCGCCATCGGCGGACTTTTCGTCGCCCCCTCCGACCCCGATCTCTCCGGGGTAGAGCTGGAACTGGCCAACGCCCAGGGCCGGTCATACCGGCTGCGGGACGCCATCGGCGTACTCCGCGCCGCCCAGGCGGGCTTCACCTATGTGCTGATCGACTGCCCGCCGTCGCTCAATGTCCTCACCGTCAACGCCATGGCCGCGGCCGACGCGGTGCTGGTCCCGCTGCAGGCCGAATTCTTCGCCCTTGAGGGCCTGTCGCAACTCAGCCGGACGGTGGAGCTGGTCAAGACCTCGCTCAACCCCAAGCTCGAGATCCAGGGCATCGTCCTGACCATGTACGACAAGAGGAACAGCCTCTCGAAACAGGTCGAAAGCGATGTCCGCGAGCATTTCGGCGACAAGGTCTACGAGACGAAAATCCCAAGAAACGTAAGGGTTTCAGAGGCTCCGGGCTTTGGCAAGCCGGCCCTGATCTACGATCTGGAATGCGCCGGCAGCCAGGCCTATCTGAAGCTTGCGCGGGAGGTCGTCGGGCGCGAACGGGCCCGCAACCTGACGCCGGCCTAGAGGAAAGAAACGACCATGGTCGAATCCAAACGCGGTCTGGGACGGGGGCTTTCGGCCCTCCTGGAAGAAGCCGGCGAAGCCGCCCCCGTGCCCGCCGCGGCTGGCGGCGGCGTGCCGATCGAACTGATCCACCGGAACCCGGATCAGCCGCGGCGCCACTTCGACGAGGACGACATCGAAAGCCTTGCCGCCTCAATCCGCGAGAAGGGCCTGCTGCAGCCGATCCTGGTCCGGCCCTCCCCCGGCGCTACCGGGGAATACCAGATCGTCGCCGGCGAGCGCCGCTGGCGCGCCGCCCAGCGGGCGGGCCTTCGCGAAGCCCCGGTGGTGGTGCGCGAGCTATCCGACGCCGAAGCCCTGGAAATCGCCATCCTGGAAAACGTCCAGCGCACCGACCTCAACCCCATCGAAGAGGCGGCCGGCTACAAGGCCCTGATGGAGCGCTTTGGCCGCACCCAGGAAACCGTCGCCACCGCCGTCGGCAAAAGCCGTGTCCACATCACCAACACCTTGAGATTGCTGACGCTTCCGGTCGAGGTGCAGGCCCTGGTGGTGGATGGCAAACTCACCGCCGGCCACGCCCGCGCGGCCATGGTCGCCGCCGACCCTATTGCCCTGGCCAACCGCGTCATCGCCGAGGGCCTCAACGTCCGCCAGGCTGAGGCCCTCGCCAAGGGCGCCCCGGCCAAGTCGACCCCCGGCGCGGGGAAGGCCAAGGACATCGACACCCTCGATCTCGAAAAGCGCGTCTCCGAGGCCCTTGGCTACAAGGTCGAAATCCGCGACGCCGGCGGGTATGGCGAGGTCCGCGTCAAGTACAAGAGCCTGGAACAGCTGGACTGGATCTGCCGCAAGTTGTCGGCGGCGGGGAGCTGATCCTCTTTTCCCTCACCTTCCGCGAGGAAGGGGAGGGTGGCGAGCCCCGGACTTGATCCGGGGCGAGACGGGTGGGGAAGGCCCTTAGATCAGAGCGCTCGGACGCATGGGGCTCTCCCACCCGCTTTGCCGCTTCGCGTCAAAGCCCCCTCCCCGCGCTTGCAGCGCGCGGTGAGGGAAGAGAATTCACAACCCCAACCGCCTCGCCTTCCCCGCGATGGTCAGCGCCAACCGCTCGGCGATGAGCTGCTCCGGCGCTCCGGCGGTTTTGCACGCCTTGTCGGCGGCCAGGACCTCCGGCTGCACCTGGTCGAGCTGAGCCAGGGTCCAGGCCCGCGCCTGACGCAAAAACTCCCGTTCAGCCTTCCAAAACACCCCGACCGATTTTGCCGCGTCCTGCGCTCCAATCCCTTGCCCCATAAGGGTTAGCGCCTTTCTCAGGCGATGGGCGTGGCCCGATATGGCGCGTATCGCCGGTATACCCCCTTCACCCTCGGCCGCTGCGCGTCTGAGAGCCAATTGCGCGGCGCCCATCCGGCCGCCGAAAGCGTCGGTCGCGGCCTCGAAAAGCGAAGCCTCCGGCTCGACCCCAAGGAACCCGATCAGGTCGTCGGGACCCACGACAGCGCTCGCCCCCGGTCCGGCGTAGAGCGCAAGGCGCTCGATCTCCTGGCGGGCGACGCCCCGTTCGGCGGGGAGGCGCGCAACGAAGATCTCCAGCGCCTCGTTGCTGATCCCGACCTTGTCCTTGGCCAGGGCCTCGCGGGTCATGCGGGCGAGGTCGCCGACCTCGTCCTCATAGCAGGGGATGGCGACCACCCCGGCCTTGGCCTTTTCGGCGGCCGACCGGATGGCGGAGGTGCGGTCCAGGCCTCCGGCCTCGATGAGGAAAAAGCAGTCCGGATTGAGCGCGCCCTCGAGATGCTTAGCGAGGGCCTCGGCGGCCGGCTTGTCGCCGGCCGATTTCTCGCCGAACAGCCGAAGCCGCACCAGCCGCCGGCCGCCGGTCATGGACAGGGCCGAAAGCTCGCCCTCCAGACGGGCGCCATCCGAGGCGACATCGCTGTCGTTCAGCAGGGCGACGTTGAACGGGTCATTGAGATCGTCCGTGGCTTTTTTGGCGAGCGCATCGGCCCGCTCGCGCACCACCCCGCGGTCGCGGCCATAGATCAGGGCGGCGCGGATGTCGCCGCCGGGAGCGCTCAAGAAACGTTCGATCTCGGCGCGCTTGGAGAGGATCATTTTGCGTTGGCGAAGTGCTCGGCGAGATCCAGCCGGATCCGCCGCGCCGCCTCGGTGGCGGCCCGCTCCTGGCCATCCGACTGGGCGGCGATGCCGGCATAGGGGGCGGCGACCGCGTCATAGGTGATCAGCACCCGCTGGCGTCCCGCCTTGACCGCTTCGCCGGAGGCGACCGCCGTGAGGGTGTAGTCGACCGTCAGGGCCAGTTCATAGCGGCTTGCGGCGTTGTCGGGACCCAGGCCCCTGGGCTCCCGCGTCTCGGCCACGGTCAGGGCCAAGCGATAGACCGGCGCAAGTCTGCGGTTACGGCCCAGCGCATCGTCGAGCCTCTCACGCAGCAGATAGGCGGCGCGGCCGTCGGGCGCCTCGACGGAAATAGCTGATAAACCTGACGAAACACCGGAGGTGGCGTAGAGCGGCGTGAAACCGCAGGCGGCCAGGAGCGGGAGGGCGAAGATGAGCACAACGGCGACAGCGACCCGCTTCAGCCCTCCTCTCCCCGCAGGGGAGGGGTCAGGGGAGGGGAGGATCTTCGATCCGCCGTTCCGGCGCGAAGTCAGGCAAGAGCCTCCCCTCACCCCAGCCCTCTCCCCTGCGGGGAGAAGGGGAATGGAGCGGCGCGCGCCCATCTAATTCGCCACGATGTTGACGATGCGGTCCTTCACGACGATCACCTTTCGGACGGTCTGACCCTCAAGGTGGCGCAGGACGCCCTCGTCGGAAAGGGCGATCTTCTCGACCTCGGCCTCGCTCATGCCGGCCGGCAGCTTGAGCTCTGCGCGGCGCTTGCCGTTGATCTGCACCGGCAGGATGCGCTCATCCTCGGCGGCGAGGCTTTCCGAATACTCCGGCCACGGCGCATCGGCGACAAAGCCCTGCCCGCCGACCTTGATCCAGCATTCCTCCGCCAGGTGTGGCGTATAGGGGGCGATCAGCCGCGCCAGCGCCGAGAGCGCCTCATGCCGCGCGGCCAGCAAAGCGGGAGACGCGCCGGCGGCCGGGGCGCCCTTCAGGGTCCCGAGGAATTCATAGAGCCGCGCGATGCCGGTGTTGAAGCGGAACTGCTCGATGCTATCGCCGATCGCCTTGATCAGGCGGTGGGTATGTTTGCGCAGCTCGACGGCCTTGGGATCATCGCCCTCCCCGCCGCGCGGGACGCCGTTTTCGTACTCGCCCCAGATCCGGTGGGTGAAGCGCCAGGCGCCCTCAACCCCGCCCGTCGACCATTGCACATCGCGTTCCGGCGGCGAGTCTGACATGACGAAAAGCCGCGCGGAATCAACACCATAGGCGTCGAAAATATCCTCCGGCGCAACAACGTTCTTCTTGGATTTCGACATCTTCTCGACGCCGACCACCACCACCGGCTGGCCAAACTCCTTGTCGACCACCACATCGCCGCGCCGCTCGACATCGGCCGGCTCGATCCATTCGCCGTTGCGGTTCTTATAGGCCTCGTGGGTCACCATGCCCTGGGTGAACAGCCCGGCGAAAGGCTCGGCCACCGACAGGAAGCCCTCGTCCTTCAGGGCCCGGGTGACGAACCGCGCGTAGAGCAGGTGCAGGACCGCGTGCTCGACCCCGCCGATATAGTTGTCGACCGGCAGCCAGTAATCCGCCGCCGCCTTGTCGATCGGGACCGCCGCGTCGGGGTTGGTGAAGCGGGCGAAATACCAGGAGCTGTCGACAAAGGTGTCCAGGGTGTCGGTCTCGCGCTCCGCCTTCCCCCCGCAATTGGGACAGGTGGTGTGCCGCCAGGTCGGGTGGCGCAGCAGGGGGTTGCCGGGCTTGTCGAATGTGACATCGTCCGGCAGCACCACCGGCAGCTTGTCCTCCGGCACGACGCCGCATTTGGCGCAATGCACCACCGGGATCGGGCAGCCCCAGTACCGCTGGCGGGACACCCCCCAGTCGCGCAGGCGAAACACCGTCGCGCCCTCGCCGTCGGCCTGGGTTTCGATGCGGGCGATCGCCTCGGCCTTCGCGGCCTCGACCTCCAGCCCGTCCAGGAAGGCGGAATTGTAGATCTTCCCTGGGCCGACATAGGGCTCGCCCGCGACGCTGAATTCAGCGGGGTCCGCCCCCGGCGGCAGGACGACGGGCAGGATAGGCAGCTTGTATTTGCTGGCGAAATCGTGGTCACGCTGGTCGTGGCCAGGGCAGCCGAAGATGGCCCCGGTCCCATAGTCCATGAGCACGAAATTGGCGATCCAGACGGGCAGGGTCTTACCCGCTTCGAAGGGATGGGCGACCATCAGCCCGGTGTCGTAACCGAGCTTTTCGCCGGCCTCGATATCGGCCGCCGAGACTCCGCCCTGTTTGACTCCCTTGATGAAGGCCGCTGCGCCCGGGTCCGACTTGGCGACGTCCAGGGCCAGCGGATGGTCGGCGGCGATGGCCAGGAAGCTCGCGCCGAACAGGGTGTCCGGGCGCGTTGTGTAGACCTCGACCGAACCCTTTCGCTCGCCTGCGAAATGGAACTTCATCTTCAGGCCGCGGGACTTGCCGATCCAGTTTTCCTGCATCAGCCGGACCTTGTCCGGCCAGCGGTCCAGACCTTTAAGCCCCTCGATCAGATCGTCGGAATATTTGGTGATCCGCAGGAACCACTGGGTGAGCTTTTTCTTCTCGACCAGCGCGCCCGACCGCCAGCCGCGGCCATCGATCACCTGCTCGTTGGCCAGCACGGTCATGTCGACCGGATCCCAGTTGACCTCAGCCTCCTTGCGGTAGACCAGGCCCGCCTTCAGCAGGGCCAAAAACCAGGCCTGCTGCTGGCCATAGTATTCCGGGTCGCAGGTCGCGAATTCCCGCGACCAGTCGATGGACAGCCCCAGGGTCTTCAGCTGCTCGCGCATGTTGGCGATCTGGGCGTAGGTGGCGGTCTTGGGATGGGAGCCGCCCTCGATGGCGGCGTTCTCGGCCGGCATTCCGAAGGCGTCCCAGCCCATCGGGTGCAGGACGTTGAAACCTTTAGCCTTTTTGTAGCGCGCCACAACATCGCCCATGGCGTAGTTGCGCACATGGCCCATGTGCAGCTTCCCCGACGGATAGGGGAACATCTCCAGGACGTACCACTTGGGCTTGCCGCCGGGGTCCGCGGGCGCGCGGAAGGTCTGAGCCTTTTCCCAGGCCGCCCGCCATTTGGGTTCGGTTTCTTTCGGGTTGTAGCGGGCCATGGGTCTTGCTTTGGGGACTGTTTGAAATCGCGGCAAGCGGTTTCTAACTGTCCCCGACGCCGCTCGCTGGGATGTCGGGGACAGTTAGAATTTGCCCTGCAAATTCAAACAGTCCCCTGAGTTTACCGCCCGCTGGTGCGGATCTGCCGGGCCCTCGTAAGGATGGCGTTTTCGATCGCTTCCTCGGTGGCGGGCGTGGTCGCGGCATTGACCCATTCGGGCCCGCTGCGCACCTGGCGGTGGATGGCGACGTTCAGGCCGTCGGCCCGAAGCCGGGTGTCCAGCACATAGACCGTCGCCTTGAACCGCTCATCGGGCTTTTCCGGATTGGTGTACCAATCGGTGTTGATGATGCCGGTGTAGGGATCATACGAGGCCAGCGGCATGAACGACAGCGTATCCAGCGAGGCGCGCCACAGATAGGCGTTGACGCCCAGAGTCTGGCCGGCGTTGGCGGCGGGCCGCGGCTGACGGGGGCCCCAAATGCGGAAGCCCGGCTCACTCGCTTCCTGGCTCTGGAAGGTGCGCGCCGCGGCGGCGGCCTTGTTCTGGGTGGCGCAGGCGGAAAGCCCACCGGCGCAAAGCGCGATCACGAGAACTCCGGCGGCCCATCGGCCGGGTCGAACCGCTGCACTACGAAACGCCATTAACTAGCTCTCCTGGTAGGGCGCCCCGCCCAATCTCGTGAGAAGGCTCTATAACATTGGCGGCGGACCGCCAATTGCTGAATCGTCTTTAGCCGCGTGGCTCAAGAGACACATAACGACATTTGTCGCAGGTGATTCGCAGCCATGAGGGCACGGAAACGTTGACCCCAGGTGATATCGTTTTTATTGCTTGGAACGAATTCCTGCCATTTGGGGGGCTATCCCTTCCGATTGCAGGGGGCGAGGGGCATATAAGTACCGATGCGTAGGACTGGGCTGATCATTGCGGCCACTGTCGTTACGGCGCTTTTCGGAAGCGCCGGCAGCGCTTTTGCGCAAACGCAGGCGAAGCCTAAGGCTCCGTTGGCCGCCGATGCGCGCGCCACGGCCCGCGACGCCTACGCCCTGGACCAGGGCCAGGGCCGATCGATCATCGAGCTCGACACCCAGAAGAAGTGGGGCCTGAAGCTGGAAATGAACCAGCCGGTGACCCGTGACATCAGGCTGAAGGACGTCGAAGCCGGCGCCTACTACAAGTTCACCCAGGCTTTCCGCCTGGGCGGCGCGGTGGGCCTGGCCGACAAGGACGCCCCGGATGAGGCGGCCCGACTGCAGGAAAAGACCAAGGAGCAGGTCACGCCTCGCGTGAAGCTCAACGCGATCTTCAAGTTCTAAGAGCCCTTTCGGGCTAACCCCATGACATCCTTGGATTTATCTCCCCGACAGGACATCCTGCGGCGGATGGCGCTTGCCGCCAAGGCCGCGGGGCGCGATCCGGCGGCGGTCAGCCTGACGGCGGTTTCCAAGGAACAGCCGTGGGACGCCATCGCTCCGGTGCTGGCCGAGGGCCAGACCGTGTTCGGGGAGAACAAGGTGCAGGAGGCGATGAACCGCTGGCAGGACAGGCGTTACGGCCTTGAGCTTCGCTTGATCGGACCCCTGCAGAGCAACAAGGCCAAGGACGCGGCCGCCTTCTTCGACGTCATCGAAACGGTAGACCGGGAAAAGATCGCCAAAGCCCTTGCCGACGCCGCCGAGGCGCTCGGCCGGACCCCGAGGTTCTACGTCCAGGTCAACACCGGTGAGGAGCCACAGAAGGCCGGCGTTATCCCCTCTGGCGCCGACGCCTTCATCGCCGCCTGCCAAAAGACCTATGGCCTGACCATCGAGGGGCTGATGTGCATCCCGCCGGCTAATGAGCCCCCGGGTCCGCATTTCGCGCTTCTGGCCAAAATAGCGGCTCGCAACGGGCTCGCGCGGCTGTCCATGGGGATGAGCGCCGACTACGAGACCGCCATCCGCTTTGGGGCCACCGATGTCCGCGTCGGCTCGGCCCTGTTCGGCGAGCGGTCACCATTGCGTTAGTGAGCCTTTTTTCTGCGCCGCAATCGGGGCATGGTCCCGGTCATGCCGCAGCAGAAAACCATCCTGATCATCGACGACGACAACGAGCTTCGGGGCGCGATCATGGAGCAGCTCGAACTGCACCAGGAATTCGCCGCCGCCCAGGCCTCCAACGCCACCGACGGCCTGCGCATGGCCCGGGAAACCAGGGCTGACCTGATCCTGCTGGATGTCGACCTCCCCGACATGGACGGCCGAGAGGCCTGCCGCCTGATGAGGAAGTCCGGGGTCGCCACCCCGATCATCATGCTGACCGGGGCGGCGTCGGACAGCGACACGATCCTGGGCCTCGACGCCGGGGCCAACGACTATGTCACCAAGCCCTTCCGCTTTGCGGTGCTGCTTGCCCGCATCCGCGCCCAGCTCCGCAGCCACGAGACCAGCGAGGACGCGGTCTTCCGCATCGGGCCCTATGAATTCCGCCCCGCCGGCAAGGTGCTGATCGACGGCGATTCCAAGAAGGTGCGCCTCACCGAGAAGGAAACGGCGATCCTCAAATACCTCTACCGCGCCGGGGAAAAGCCGGTGACCCGCGAGGAACTGCTGGCCGAGGTCTGGGGCTACAACGCCGGCGTCACCACCCACACCCTGGAAACCCACGTCTACCGCCTGCGCCAGAAGATCGAGCCAGATCCCGGCTCTGCGCGGATTCTGCTGACAGAAGCCGGCGGGTATCGGCTGCAGCCGTAACCTCTACCTCCCCCGTGACCAACGGG
>DGYN01000034.1:32720-32864 GCA_002398405.1 Caulobacteraceae bacterium UBA5005 | reverse complement strand
CTTCCGATCTGTGGTCCTCCGCGCCGCCCGGAGGACCACCGGGGCCAGGGCCCTGGTTCGGAACCGTAGCGGGCACGGGCGCGCCTGGAGCCGGCGCGTTGTACTGCGGGTGCCGCGTCGTGCCGCCGCCGACCCGGCCGCCGG
>DGYN01000034.1:32227-32488 GCA_002398405.1 Caulobacteraceae bacterium UBA5005 | reverse complement strand
GCCGCCGCCGACCCGGCCGCCGGAGAGGCTGAAGAAGCCGTCGACCTTGGACTTGAAGTAGTCGGAGCAGACGATGCGCGACGAGGTCGCGCCGCCCTGGCTGTGTCCGGCGAGCCAGAAGGACTTGATGTTCTTGGGCCCGAATTCGGCGAACATCAGGTCGGTGAGGTCGCGCAGGAACTGGTCGTCATTGGCGGCCTGCCAGGTGCGGCCCGGCATGTTCGCCTTGGCCGTTGGGGTGGCGACCACCAGGCGGTACTT
>DGYN01000034.1:0-32031 GCA_002398405.1 Caulobacteraceae bacterium UBA5005 | reverse complement strand
GGCGACCACCAGGCGGTACTTCTGCGCATAGTCGCCGGCCGGGAAATAGCGGTGCTGGTACTGCGAGGACGAGCCCGCCCCGTGGATGTTGAGGACCAGGGTGATCTTCTCGTTCTTCTTCAGGTCGCAGGGATACTGCAGCACGAACTTGCGCCCGCTCTTGGGCTCGGTCGCATTGTCCGGCACGGCGACCGTGCTGGTCGCGCCGCAGGCCGCGCCCGCCACCGTCTTCGGCTGAGCCTGGCTCGAAGCCGAGGTCGCCATTGTCGTCAGCCCCAGCACCGCCAGAGCCGAAAGTCCCACCACCGTCCGCATAGAAATCCTCCCTTTTTGTTTTGCGGCACTTAGCGCTGCAAGGGACGAGGCCGTCAAGAGTTTGCGGTCCAGCTGTATTGCAGTGAGACCCTGGCTGGGTGATCTTCCGTCCCAACAAGAAAATGGGGATGGGACATGGCCGAATTTTCCAGACGACTGGTGCTGGCGAGCGGCGCGGTGCTGCTGCTGCCGGCGATCGGCCGGGCCCAGACCGGGCCGGTGGTCGAGACGGCGCACGGCCGGGTGCGGGGGATCAGCCGCGATGGCGTGCACGTGTTCAAGGCCATCCCCTATGGCGACACCACCGCCGGCGCCAACCGCTTCATGGCGCCCAAGCCGCCCAAGCCCTGGACGGGGGTGAAGGACTGTTTCGAATACGGCCCGCAGACGCCGCAGGGCGCGGGGCCGGAGGAGCAGGAACCGCTGAGGTCCCCGGACGGCTACACCCGCCTCTATGCGGGCCGCGCCGAGGCGCAGAGCGAGGACTGCCTGATCCTCAACGTCTGGACCCCGGCGCTCGACAACAGGAAGCGCCCGGTGATGTTCTGGATCCACGGCGGCGGGTTTTCCACCGGCTCGGGCTCCTCGCCCTGGTACGACGGGACCAATGTCGCCAAGAAGCAGGACGTGGTGGTGGTGACCATCAACCACCGCCTGAACGTCTTCGGCTATGCGCACCTGGGGGCCTTCAGCCCGAAGTACGCCGACAGCTCCAACACCGGCACGCTCGACTGCATCCACGCCCTGAAATGGGTGAAGGAGAACATCGGCCGGTTCGGCGGCGACCCCGCCCGCGTCATGGTCCACGGCCAGTCCGGCGGCGGTCGCAAGACGTCCATGGTGCTGTCGACCACCCCGGCCCAGGGGCTCTATTCCAGCGCCGTGGTGCAGTCCGGCGCCCAGATCCGTGTCGACACGCCTGAGAGCGGCGAAGCCAAGGCGCGGCGCCTGTTGGCGGCGCTGAACATCGCCCCGGCCGACGTCGACAAGCTGCAGCAGATCCCCCTCCTCGACATTCAGAAGGTCCAGGGCGCGGCGGCGCGCGGCCAGTGGATGCCGGTCGCCGGATCGCCGAGCCTGCCCGCTCATCCGGCTGACGGGCGCGTCCCGGCGATGTCGAGCAATATCCCGATTATGATCGGCACGTGCCGCACGGAGCAGTCGGGCTTCATGGGCGCGGACGGGGCCATGGACCGGCTGACCGAGGCTCAGCTTCTGACCCGGCTCGACAATGTGCAGCGCGGCCAGGGGGCCAATTTGCTCGCCATGTACAGGCGGCTCTATCCCAGGAGCTCCAACGCCGAGATCGTCTATATGGCGGCCACCGACCGGGGCTATTTCCTCGACTCGACCATCATGGCCTCGCTGCGCGCCGAGCAGTCGGCGGCCAAGACCTATTACTACAGCTTCGACTGGGAGACGCCGGTGGACGGCGGCCGGTTCTTCGCCCCCCACGCGGTGGAAATCCCCTTCGTGTTCGACAGCCTGGCCAAGGGGGCGACCATCGCCGGGCCGGTGACGCTGGCGTCACAACGCCTGGCCGATCAGGTCTCGGCGCTCTGGGCCAATATGGCGCGCAACGGAGTTCCGACCGCGCCCGGCGTCCCGGCCTGGACGCCCTACAACACCCAAAACCGGCCGACCATGATGATCAACACCGTCAGCCGCATCGAAAACGATCCCCGCGGCGAACAGCGCAAAACCATGCTGGCGTTTGGCTCGCAGCAGAATTCGAACGGGCGGGTGGCGTAGGGCGGGTCACCTAAAATCCTCCACCGCAGGGGGAGGGGGACCATCGAAGATGGTGGAGGGGGTTCTGCGCGCCTGAGGCGTTGGGAGGCTACCACTTTAGCCTTTGGACAGGCGCGCCCGAGTTAGGACCCCCTCCACCGCTTCGCGGTCCCCCTCCCCCTACGGGTGAGGATTTAGGACTTCCGCGTTCTGTTCGCCTCGACGCGCCCCTTTGCTGCGACTAGGTTCGGGCCATGCGTACCGACACTCCCCAGCCGATACGGCTCTCCGACTATCGCGCCCCGTCCTTCCTGATCGATCAGGTCAAACTCGACTTCAGCCTGGACCCGAACGCCACGCGGGTGAAGGCGACGCTCACTGTGCGGCGGAACGGTGATCATAAGGACGCTCTGGTTCTCGACGGGGTGCGCCTGCGCCTGCTGTCGGTCGCCGTCGACGGCGAGCGGCGGGCCGCGAACCAGTATCAGTGGACCGAGGAAAGCCTGACGCTTCCCGACGTCCCCGACGCCTTCACCGTGGAGACCGAGGTCGAGATCGATCCGGAGAACAACAAGGCGCTGGAAGGCCTCTATATGTCCGGCGGCCGGTTCTGCACCCAATGCGAGGCCGAGGGCTTCCGCAAGATCACCTATTTCCCGGACCGGCCGGACATCCTTTCCCGCTTCACCGTGCGGGTCGAGGCGGCCAAGGAATTCCAGCATCTGCTCTCCAACGGCAACCTGATCGAGGCCGGCCAGGCCGCCCCCGGCCGCCACTTTGCGGTGTGGGAGGATCCCTTCCCCAAGCCCTGCTACCTCTTCGCCCTGGTCGGCGGTGAGCTGGACGTGCTGGAGGACAGCTTTGTCACCATGACCGGGCGCACCATTGCGCTGAAGATCTATGTCGACACCGGCATGGCCCATCGCGCGGCCTACGCCATGGACTCCCTGCGGCGCTCGATGAAATGGGACGAGGAGGCCTACGGGCGCGAGTACGACCTGGACCTCTTCATGATTGTCGCGGTGCGCGACTTCAACTTCGGGGCCATGGAGAACAAGGGCCTCAACGTCTTCAACTCCTCCCTGCTGCTGGCCGACCCGACCACCGCCACCGACTTCGACTACGAGCGGATCGAGGGGGTCATCGCCCACGAGTATTTCCACAACTGGACCGGCAACCGCATCACCTGCCGCGACTGGTTCCAGCTGTGCCTGAAGGAGGGCTTCACGGTCTTCCGCGACCAGGGGTTTTCCGCCGACATGCGCGGCCACGCGGTGCAGCGCATCAAGGAAGTCAAACAGCTGCGCGCCCGGCAGTTCCCCGAGGACGCGGGCCCGCTGGCCCATCCCGTGCGGCCGGCCAGCTATATGAAGATCGAGAACTTCTACACCGCGACCATCTACGAGAAGGGCGCGGAGATTATCCGTATGCTCAAGATCCTGGTGGGCGATGACGCCTTCCGCGCCGGGACCGACCTCTATTTCGAACGCTGGGACGGCCAGGCCACCACGGTCGAGGCCTTCATCGACTGTTTCGCCGCCGCGTCCGGCCGTGACCTGACGAGCTTCTTCCGCTGGTACGAACAGGCCGGCACCCCCAATGTCCATATCGAGAGCGAATGGGATGAGGAGGCCAAGGCCCTCACCCTCACCCTTGAGCAATCGACGGCGGGTGAAAAAAAGCCGCCCCTTCCCATCCCGGTCGCCTTGGGCGTCCTCGACGACGACGGCGTCACTCAGGCGGAGCAGCTCATCGTCCTGGAAGAGGCCAAGGCCACGGTGCAGATCAACGGCATCGCCCGCCACCCGGTGCTCTCGGCCCTGCGCGGATTTTCGGCGCCGGTCGTCCTGACCACCAATGCGCGGCCGGTGGACGCCTATGTGCTGCTGGCCCACGACGACGACCTCTTCAACCGCTGGGAAGCGGGGCAGGCCCTGGCCAGGGGCCTGATCCTGGGCCGCGCGGGCGGCCGCCCCGATGAGCTGGGCGAGGCGCGGTTCGCCGACGCATTGGGGCGGGCCCTGACCGACGAGGACGCCGAGCCCGCCTTTAGGGCTTTGCTGCTGGGCCTGCCGACTGAGCAGGACCTCTCCATGGCCCAGGTCCCGGCCGATCCCGCCGCCTTGCATGAGGCGCGCAACGCCCTTCGCGCCCGCATCGCCATCCATCTGGAAGCCATCCTCCAGGACCTGCACACCTCGCTGCAGGAGGCCGGCGAGTTTTCGGCCGCCGCCGAGGCCGCGGGCCGCCGGGCGCTGCGCAACGCCGCCATCGGCATGCTGGTCGCCGATCCCCACGCCGACAACATCGAGCGGGCCAAGGGCCACTACCTGGCCGCCGGGAACATGACCGACGCCATGGGGGGCCTGGCCGCCCTGATGCAGGTGGGCGGAACGGCCTTCGACGAGGCCCTGGAGCACTTCTACGACAAGTGGCGGGATGAACCCCTGGTGGTCGACAAATGGTTCTCCATCCAGGCCCAGAGTCCGGCGGCCGATGCGCTTGGCCGCGTCCTTGGCCTCACCGCCCATCCCGCCTTCGACCAGAAGAACCCCAACCGCCTGCGCTCCCTGGTCGGCGCCTTCGCCACAGCCAATCCCGTGCGCTTCCATGATCCGAGCGGCGCCGGCTATCGCTTCCTGGCGGACCAGATCCTGGCGGTGGACCCGTTCAACCCGATGACGGCTGCACGGCTGGTCGACCCGCTGGGCGGCTGGAAACGCTATAAGCCGGAGCTCGGCGCCATGATGCGCGCGGAGCTGGAGCGCATCGCCGGGCACGAGGGGATTTCGAAGAACGTCCTGGAACTGGCGGCCAAGGCCAAGGACTAGGGGCGGTCGAGCGCCGCCTGCACCGTCGCGGGATCGTACAGCGACCGGTTCTCGGTCCTCGCCAGGGTCGTCTCCAGGGTCGCGGACCGGGCCAGCCACAGGACAAGGCCGTCCTTCGCCCCCGGCCGGCCGGCGCGGATTTCGCTCTCGACGATGGCGAGGTCGCGGGAGGACTGGCGGATGAGCGCCCGCGCCGGGTCGTTGCCGGCATAGCGCTCGTCGACCTCGCCCAACATGCTTCGGGCGGCCTGGATGAGGATGACGGCGACCTGGCTGTTCTGAGCAGCGCGCGCCGCGTCCACGGCCCGGCGGGCGTCCTCCAGGCCGCGCCGCAGGGTGACCGGGCGCGAGGTCACCGGCGGGCAAACCTTCGGGTCAATGGCGCGGACGTAGTCGGCAAGACCCTGCATCACCTCCGGCGGGGGCGGGACGCCGTTGAATTCCTCGACCACCAGTCCATGCAGGAAGCCCTCCATATCGGCGCGCGCTTCCTTGGGCGCGGCCAGGTCCGGGATGGGCTTTGGATTGAAGACCCCATCATCGCGAAAGCTGGAGAACAGGGCCGAGGTCACGTCCGCCGTACCGGGTTCGCCGGAGAGTCCGGGAAAGGAAAAGGCGGGATTGCCGCGGCCGCTACGATGGCAGCTTTCGCAACTCACCCCCGCCCGCGCGGCCTGGCCGCCGAGCAAGGTCGGGGAGCGGAAGACTGCGCGGCCGATCTCGATGGACTGGCGGGCCTTGCCGTCCAGGGGCTGGCGGAGGCACTCAGGCGGCGCGGTGGTAAGGGTGGCGACCGGGTCGGCGCCCTTGATCCAGCGGGCAGCGCGGATTGGCAGCTCCGCCGCGAAGGCCAAGCTCGCCAGACCCGCGAAAGCCAGACCGCCTAGGAGCGCTCGGCGGCGTCCAGCCAACGGCGCAGCTCCTGTTCCTCGGCGCAGCCGAAGGCGCAGATCTCGGTAAGGCGCGCCAGCATCTGTTTGGCCCCCGCCAGGTCGCCGCGCTCGATCTTCAGCTCGCCGTAGTATTCCGTCGCACCCTTGTGCTCGGGCGCGACCTTGAGCGCCGCCTGATAATAACGCTCCGCCTCATCGAGGCGGCCGAGCTTGCGGTTCGAAAAGCCCAGATAGGTCAGGACGTCGGGATGCGGCCCAAAGGCCAGTTCGGCGGTCTTCAGCTGAGCGATCGCCTCTTCGTAGCGGTGGGTGTTCACCAGGCCGATGGCGGTCAGATAGGAGGCGTCCCCGGTCTTGGCGTTGGCGAAGATCATCGAGGACGGCGCTGCCGCCGCCGGCTTGGGCGTGGCGATGGCGGTCTCCAGGGCGTTCACCGCAACCTTGAGCTTGTCGGCGTTGGGGCAGGCGCTGTTGCAGGCGGTCAGTTGGGTCTTGAGCGCCGCCAGTTCCTGGCCCGCCTTTTTGGCGTCGCCGTTCTTGGCGTAGAGCAGGCCCAGTTCCCGCCGGGCGTCGACGTTCTTCTGGTCGGCCCGGACCGACCGCTCATAGGCCCTTTGCGCGCCGCGCATATCGTTGGCGCCGGCCTTGGCCAGGCCGGACAGCAGAAGGACGTTGGAATCCCTGGGCAGGGCGTTGAGCACGTTGTCGAAGTGCCGGTTCGCGGCGCGATAGTCGTTCTTCAGCATGGCGTCGATGCCGGCCTTGTAGTCGGCGGTCGGATCATAGGCCGGCGCACTGGCCGAGGGCCCGCCGCCGCCCACAGGCGCGGGCGGATTGGCCGCCGCGATGCTCGTAAGGCTCAGGAGGGCAAGACTGGAAACCAACAGGATTGAACGCGCGCGCATGGCTCTTCTCCCTTCGAGGAAAAGTGTGTTGATCGACCCGGCGCGAAAACTGGACCTGAGCTTGCGGCCTGTCCATACGAAAATTTGGGCCTCGCTTGTGTCAACGACCCATTTATCCAATCATGTCTATAAGTTAGCTCTCGCAAATAGGCTGCGACCGCGTTCCGCTCAACCGCAGCGAGAGGCAAATATGCCGTCACTACACAAGGTCAGGTTCCTGGTGGTGGACGATAACGTCCACATGATTCACCTGGTGAAGACCATCTTGAAGGGCTTCGGCGCCGCGCACGTCTTCGAAGCCAAGGACCCGGCCGAGGCCTTCCACATCCTTCGGCACGACGCCATCGACATCATCATCCTCGACTACGTGATGGGCGAGGAGGACGGCGTGGGCCTGATCAAGAAGATCCGCCGCGACGGCGACAGCCCCTCTCCCTACATCCCGATCATCATGCTCACCGCCCATTCCGAACGGCGGCGGGTGGAGACCGCGAGGGACGCGGGGGTCAACGAGTTTTGCGCCAAACCGGTCACCCCGGCGGAGCTATTGAAGAAGATCGGCGCGGTGATCGATCACCAGCGGCCTTTCATCCGCAACGAGGCCTATTTCGGGCCCGACCGGCGGCGCCATAACGATCCGCACTACACCGGCGAAGAACGCCGGGCGCCCCAGGATGATCCCGCCCCAAAGGCTGAATGACGCACCCTTTGGGCGGTGACAGGACTCACGGGCGCCCCTAAGATTCTAAGGTGGGGTGAATCGCGCCTGTTTAGGATCTGAAACGCTTGCTCAGCGGCAAGATAAAGGACCGAAGAGCGGCAGGCGGCGCGGATAGGTCCGGGGCCCGTCCGCGCAGGCGCGCGACCGACAGGCTGACCAAGCTCAGCCTGCTGGGTGTCGGCGTGATCCTGACCCTCTACGCGGGCTATGTGGTCCTGCGCATTGAGAGCATGTCGACACCGCCCAGGTCGCCGGCGGCTGCCGAAGCGGAGATGCTCTCCACCCGCCTAGAGGCTGACGCCGTGGCGCTCGACGCGGCCCTTTCCGCCGCGGGCGCGATGGCCGCCCGCCTGCCGCAGAGCCCGGTTGATGCGGCCGAGGCGGCGATGGCGGCGGCCGACGGCGCCGCCAAATCCGTGGCCATCGTCGGACCCGAGGGCCTCAAGGCTCAGACCGCGACCCCCGCCGGCGCCGATTGGACCGCCGCCGCCCGCGCCGGGCTGGCGTCGGGCCGGTCCCTGTGGATCGGCCGGGTGCAAGGCAGAGCCGGCCCGGTCTATGCGGTGAAATCCTTTGAGGGGCGATCGGCGGCCGTCGCCATCATCGACTTGCAACGGATCATGCCCGACCGCGGCCGCGATAGCCTTTCGATCATCGCCGCGCCGGACGGAACAATTATCGCCGCCTCGGGGGGAGACAGCCGCGCCACCCGCGCCGCGAACCTTTCCATCGCCCTGGAGATCCAGCCCAAGACCGGGAGCGGGACGTCCGTGGACGCCGGCCACCTGCCCTCCGGCGCGGCCATGGAGGTCGCCCAGAAGGCCGGCAAGACCAGCGGCCTGATCGCCGTGGCCGCCACGCCGCAAGGGGCGAGCGCGGGCGTGTACCGCGACCAGCGGGAGGGGGTCTTTCAGCTCCTTGGACCGCTGATCATCGGCCTTGGCCTGACCCTGTTGCTGACCATCCAGATCCGCCGCGCCAACACCGCCATGAAGGCCCATGCTGAAACCGAGCAGCGGTTCAAGCTGGCCGTGGAAGCTGCCCGCTGCGGCATCTGGGAATGGGACCTCAAGGAAGACCGGGTCATGATGTCGGACGTCACCGGCGTCATCCTGGGATGGGGCGGCGGCGGGGTCGCGGCAGGTCAGGAAGTTCTGGCCCGCATCGCCCCCGATCACCGGGAAAAAGTGCGCGCGGCCCTGTTCGCGGCGCGGGAGCACGGGGCCTTCGACGTGTCCTTCCGCGCACCCAAGGCGGACGGCCGCTCGATCTGGGTCGACGCTCGCGGCCAGGCGAGTCCGGGCCAGCCCAAGGGCGAATACACCCGCATCGTCGGGGTGGCGCTCGACGTCACCGAGGAACGCTTCGCCCAGGCCAGGGCCCAGGCCGCCGAAAACCGCCTGCGCGACGCCATCGAGAGCGTGTCGGAGGCCTTCGCCCTGTGGGACCGGCACGGGCGGCTTCTTATGTACAACACCAACTACCGCGTCTACTTCAGCCTGGAGCCGCGGGTCCTGAAGGCCGGCGCGCCGAGGGACGGGCTGGAGCGCTTCATGCGCCTGGCGATCGCCCGTGAAGAGCCCTCTCCTGACGGCCGGGAGGGCGTGCGGGAGGCCCTGCTCAACGACGGCCGCTGGCTGCAGATTTCCGAACGACGCACCGCTGAAGGCGGCCTGGTGTTCACCGCCGCCGACATCACCGCCATCAAGACCCAGGACGAGGTCCGGCGCAAAAGCCAGGAGGAGCTGCAAAAGCTGGTCGAGAGCCTGCGCACCTCCGAAACCCAGCTGGCCGAACTGGCCAAGAAGTACGAGGCCGAAAAGATCAGGGCCGAGGGCGCCAACACCGCCAAGTCCGAATTCCTGGCCAATATGAGCCACGAGCTGCGCACGCCGCTCAACGCCATCAACGGCTTTTCCGAGATCATGGTCGGCGAGATGTTCGGGCCCCTCGGCGACGCCCGCTACAAGGAATATTCGCGCGACATCCTCTCCTCCGGCCAGCACCTGCTCGCCCTGATCAACGACATCCTCGACATGTCCAAGATCGAGGCCGGCAAGATGACCCTGCGCTTCGAGCCCCTGCAGTTCGTCGAGGTGGTCGAGGATGCGGTCAGGCTGATGCGCAATCGCGCCGAATCCGCCGGTCTCAACATGATCGTCGACCTGCCAACCCTGCCGGACGTGGACGCCGACTACCGGGCCCTGAAACAGGTGCTGCTGAACCTGATTTCCAATGCGCTGAAGTTCACCCCCCGCGGCGGGACGGTCACCATCTCCGCGCTCCTGGAAACCAACGCCCTGCATGACCGGCTGAAGGTCAGCGTCTCCGACACCGGCATCGGCATCGCGCCGGACGATCTGACGCGCCTGGCCCGCCCCTTCGAACAGATCGAGACCCAGCACTCCAAGACCCAGCAAGGAACGGGCCTGGGCCTTGCCCTATCCAAGTCCCTGGTCGAGATGCACGGCGGCATGCTCGACATGGCGAGCGAGCCTGGCGAAGGCACCGTGGTCAGCTTCGCCATCCCCCTGCGCCACGAAGGCGCGGGCACGCGGGCGGCTTAGTCCTTACCCTCTCGGGGATATTGGGGTCCGAACTCGCCGGGAGGACCACCGCCGGGCGGGCCAAAGCCCCTGCCCTCTCTGCCGCCTGGACCGCCACGGCCGCGGCGTCCGCCGGGCGGGCCGCCGCGCAGGCTTTGGGCGATGACCGCTCGTTGGTCTTGCGGCAGATCCTTGGCGAATTCGACGACAGTCGTCTCCAGCGCAGCGCGCATTTCCCCCTCGGCGGTCCGGGCGCGGGCCAGGGCGTCGGCGGCGGCCTTGGCGTCGTAGTCCGGCGCCGAGAGCGCCCGCATGGCGTCGCCCCTGGCCTGGCGCATCTCGGCCATCTTGGCGCGGCTGCCCTCACCTTGGGCCCGCATGGCCGCGAGGTAGCGTTCCCCGACGTCCTTGGGCAGACGCTCGGACACGCGCAGGATCGGGTTGCCGGCGAACTGCCGCGGCTGGGCGCGCTTTTCGGTGATGCGATGGTTCATGCCGATAGCGCCGACGATGGCTCCGACCACGAAGACATTGACCACCAGCGAGACGCCAAGGGCGATGGCGAGGGCGCGCGAATTCATCCGGCATTCTCCCCAAGGGCGTCTACGTCATCGAAATAGTCCGTACCGTCAAACGCGGTCGACGCTTCCACCACGGTGTCCGCCGCCGGATCCTCAAGGAACCCCGCCGACACGTTGGCTCCGACCATGATCCCGAGCACACAGGCGGCGGCCAGGCCCGCGCCGGACATCCAGGCCGAGCCGCGCCGCCACATCACGAGGGTGGGACGGGGCGCCTGGCGCACGATGCGCTCGAGCAGGAGATCGTTGGTCCTCGGATCGCCCGATGCGCCCAGAAAGGCGTCGAGCTGCGCCTCGGCGTCGAGCACCGCGCGGGCGCCGGGGGTGGCCGCCAGATAGGCCTGAGCCGTCACCCGCTCTGCGCCTGGCCAGCGGCGGATGTCGCCGCCATAGGCGCCGGCCAGTTCCTGGAAGCGTTCGCTCGTCATCATGACCGCCACTCCATCACTTCATATCCTTCAGGCTTTCGCGCAGCGCCCGCCGGCCGCGCGACAGCAAACTTTCCAGGGCCTCGACGCTGACATCCATCAGGTTTGCTGCAGCGATATTGCCAAGCTCCTGATAGTGCACCAAGACGAGCGCCTCGCGTTGCCGGTCGGGCAGCCCATTCAGCGCCGCCTGCACCCGCACCGTCACATCCCGCGCCAGCAGCCCCGCATCGGGCGCCGGTCCCTCGTCCACCCGCTCGGGCAGGACGTCCATGCCGATCTCCCGCCGCTTGCGCAGGCGGTCGTAGCAAAGGTTCAGCGCCACCCGGTGCATCCAGGTGTCGAATTTCGCCGGGCCAGGCCGCCAGGAGGCCGCGTGCTTCCAGACCCGGACGAAGACTTCCTGAGCCACGTCCTCGGCCTCGGCCGCATTGCCCAGCATCCGCGCGGCCAGAGCCGTCATGCGCGGCAGTTTGGCGGTGACGAAGGCGCGCACGCTCGCGGGGTCGCCCCGAGCCACGCCCGCAACCAGCACCTCGTCCGTGTCCTGGATGAGGCTCAACCACCACCTCGGCTCTTAAGAGTTGTCTCACTCAAGCTTATACGGGCGAGGCTGGCCATTCCGTCGCTCAACTGACGATCTTCAGGAAGGCGGCCCGTCCCCCGGTCCGCACAGCCTTGAGGCGCGCGGTAAGGGCCCGGAAATCCTTGACCCCGCCGACCCGGGCCAGCAACGCCCGGAACCCGGCCGGCTCAGCCGCCGGATCGGCCTCGCCGGCGATCGCGACCTTCATCACCTGCGACAGATCCTGCTGCAGCAGCCAGGCGTCCCGAAGCGTGGCGATGGCCTCGGGATCTTGATCCCTGAACGCCAGCAGGGCGTCGCCGGTGTGGCGAATCAGAGGGCCTCCCAATGACGCTTCAGCGATCTGTAGAAACTGGGCGGCGAACTCCGCGTCCACCAGGCCGCCGGGGGAAAGCTTCAGGTCCCAGAGGCCCTTGGGCGCCTTTTCCTTTTCGATCAGGGCGCGCATCGCGCGCACGGCCTTGGCGGTTTTGGCCTTGTCCCTGGGCCGGCGGATGGCCGCTTCGACCAGCCCCTGGACCTCCTTGCCGAAGGCATCGCTGCTGGACCAGGCGATGCGGGCCCGCGTCAGGGTCTGAATCTCCCAGGTCTCGGCTTCCCTTTCGTAGTAGTCGGCGAAGCCCTTGGCGCTGATGGCGATCGGCCCATCCGAACCGGACGGCCGAAGCTTCATGTCGACCTCATAGAGGGTCCCCTCCCCGGTCGGCGACGACAGCGCCGCGATCAGCCGGTGCGCCAGGCGGCCGTAGAAGGTCTCCGCCCACCAGCCCTTGCCCGCCGAGACCGCCCCCTCCTCGCGCGCCCGGTAGACCACCATCAGGTCGAGGTCCGACCCCGCCGTCATCTCGCCCGAGCCGTATTTGCCAAGGGCGATGACCGCCACATCGCCCGGATAGGCGCCGCCCACCCGCTCGGTCTCGGCCAGGGCCGCGGGTCCAAGGGCGGCGACCGCGCCGTCGGCGATGGCGGTGAAGGCCAATCCCGCCTCCTGCGCCTTGGCGGTCCCGCCCATAAGCTGCACGCCGATGCGGAAGCTCTGTTCGCGGTGCGCGCGGCGGACCGCGTCCATGGCCTCTTCGAAGCCGTCCGCGCGGGCGGCGGCCTCCATGACCTGGGCCTTGATCTCGGCGGGATCCAGGGGCGCGAAAAACCGCGGGTCCATGAGGGCGTCCAGGGCCGCCGGCTTCTTGGCCAGAGTCGCCGCGAGCTTGGGCGCGAAGGCCAAAACGTCGACCACGAGCTGGAAGAGCTTGGGCTGGGCCAGGAACAGGGACTGGACCTGAACTCCGCTGGATAGGCCGGCGAAAAACTCGCTGAACCGCACAAAAGCCGCGTCGGCCGCGCCGGAGTCATGGGCGGCGTCGAGGAGCCGGGGCGCGAGGCGGGTGAACAGTTCGCGGCCCCGCTCCGACCGGGTGGCGCTGATCCGGCCGTGGTGCCAGGCGCGGATGGTGGCGGCGACCTGGGCCGGATAGGAAAAGCCCATCTTCTTGAGGGTGGCCAAGGTCTCCGGGTCGTCCTCGACGCCGGTGAAGACCAGGCTGCCGAACCGCGACGACAGGTCCTCATCGCCCGCAAAGAGCTCGCCGTAGCGGCGGTTGACCCCCACCAGCAGGGTCTTCACCGCGGCGTCGAAAGTCTTCAGCGTCTCATGGCCATAGAGGGCGGCGATGCGCAGGCGCTCCGCATCAGCCTCCGGCAACTTGTGGGTCTGCTGATCGGCGATCATCTGGGCGCGGTGTTCGAGGGCGCGCAGGTCCTTGTAGGACTGGGTGAGTTCGGCGGCGGTCTCCGGTTTCACCTGCCCGGCCTTGGCGAGGGCGGCAAGCGCCTCGACGGTGCGAAAGGACCGCAGGGAGGGGTCGCGGCCGCCGAGGATCAGCTGCTGGGTTTGGACGTAGAACTCGATCTCGCGGATGCCGCCCCGGCCTAGCTTTAGGTCCGCCCCCTTGGGATCGAGCCGGTCGTCGACCTTGTGGACATGGATCTGCCGCTTGATCGAATGGATGTCCTCGATGGCCGCGAAGTCGAGGTTGCGCCGCCAGACAAAGGGCGAGAGCTCGGCAAGGAAAGCCTTGGCGGCCGCCATGTCCCCCGCCACGGCCCGGGCCTTGATGAAGGCCGCCCGCTCCCAGTTCTGGCCAAGGGTCGCGTAGTAGTCGATCGCCGCCCCGACCGGCACCGCCACCGGGGTCACCGAGGGGTCGGGCCTCAGCCGCAGATCGACCCGGAACACATAGCCATCCCCCGTGCGGTCCTGGATCAGGGCCGCGACCTTCTGGGTCAGCCGCACCGCGAAGGTTTCGGGCTCGATTCCGTCCGCCAGCGGCAGGGCGGCGGGATCGTAGAACACCGAATAGTCGATGTCGGAGGAATAGTTGAGCTCGAAGGCCCCGTACTTCCCCATCCCGATGCAGAAGTAGCCGGGGACTTCGCCGTCCTTCGAGAGCAGCCTTCCATCGCCTTGTTCCCGGCGGGCGGTCACGGCCAGGGCGGCGGACAGGGCCGCGTCGGCGAAGCGGGTCAGGGCGCCGGTCACCGCGTCGAGGTCCCACACCCCGCCAAGGTCGGCGAGCGCGGTCAGCAGGTGGACATCGCCCTTCAGCTTGCGAAGCAGGGGGGCCAGGGCCTGGGGGTCATCGCCCTTACCCGCCGCCTCCGCCGCCCCGAGAATGGCGGCGAGGCGCGCCTCGGGCGCGTCCTCGAGGATGGCGCGAAGCCGCGCGGGCGCGCCGCGGGCGAGGCCGGAAAGATAGGGAGAGGCGGCGAAGACCGGGGCCAGCGCCGGCCAGGCGCCGGACAGCGACTCGGCCCAGCCGCGTTCCCCGGCGGCCGGCGCCAGGGTCTCGAACAGACGCTCGGCATCGCCTTTGGCGACGACCGGTCCGGGAGGCTTAAGGTCCGGCCAAAGGCTCATGGCGCGAGCATGCCCCCTTCACCCCATGCGGGGGAAGGGGGCCGCAGGCACAGCCTAACTATCCTCGTCGTTTTCCAGGTCCACAATGACGGCGGCGGTTTGGCCGGCGCGTAAAATCATGAACAGGATGGTCTTGCGGCCGGCGCGGCGCGTGGCCTCGACAGCGCCGGCGACCTGCGCGGGTGTCGTGGCCGCCTGACCGCGCACCTGCAGGATCACATCGCCCGGACGCAGACGCCCGGCGGCGGGGGAGTCTTCTTCGATCGCCTGGACGGCGACGCCGTTGAACCGCTCGTCGATGCTGAAGCGCCGGCGGATCGCCTCGTCCAGAGGCGCCAGGGTGAGGCCGAGGGTGATCGGGCGGGCGGGCGCCTCTTCGACGCCGCCTCGTGGACCCCGGCCGCCCCGGCCGCCGCGCGGCTCGTTATCGCGATCGAGCAGCTCGGCCTCGGTGGGGCGGGTGCCCGAGCGCACGGTGATGGTGCGCGGACGGCCCTCGCGGAGGATTTCCAGGCGCAGGGTGTCGCCCGTGCGGCTGGCGGCCACCATGCGGGTTAGCGCTGTGGCGTCCGCGACCCGCTGGCCGTTGAGCGTCAAGACGACATCACCCTCCTTGAGCCCTGCAGTCTGCGCAGGTCCCTCAGGCGTGACGCCCTGCACGAAGGCCCCGTAGCCGGGATATTCAACCCCGAGCGCGTCGGCGTATTCCTGGATGAACGGCGTAATCGAGGCGCCGAGGAAGCCGCGGGTGATCTTGCCGCCGTTGATCAGCTGCTTGGTGATCTGGTCGGCGACGTCCGCCGGAATAGCGAAGCCGATGCCCACCGAACCGCCGTCGCGGCTGGGCGAATAGATGGCGGAATTGACGCCGATCACCCGCCCGTAAACGTCGAAGGTCGGACCGCCGGAATTGCCCCGGTTGATGGCCGCGTCGATCTGCAGGAAGTCGACGAAGTTGGAGGCCGAGTCGTCAGGCACGTTGCGCACGGTCGCCGAGACGATGCCCGCCGTCGCCGTGCCGCCCAGGCCAAAGGGATTGCCGATGGTGATCACCCAGTCGCCAACCCTGGGCGTCGAGGAGTTCTCGAAGTTCACGAAGGGGAAGTTGCGCCCCTCGACCTTGATGACCGCGAGGTCCGTCGCCTGGTCGGTGCCCACCACGGTGGCCTTCAGTTCGCGCTTGTCCTTGAGCACGATCTTGATGTCGGTGGCGTTCTCGACGACGTGGTGGTTGGTGACCAGATAGCCGTCGGCCGAGATGAAGAATCCCGAGCCCGACGAGCGCGCCTCGCGCGTCGCGCCGCCGCCGCGCCCGCCCCGGCCGGGAGGCTGCGGCTGAAGCATTTCGGGGTCGATCGGGAAGCCCGGCGGGAAGCCGAACTGTTGCAGGGAGGTATTGGCGCGCGGCACTTGCGAGGTCACCTCGATCGACACCACCGCCGGGGACACCCGCTCAAAGATATCAGCGAACGACAGGGGCGCGCCAGGAGGCGGCTGGAACAGGGGCGCGGTCGACGCCTTGGTCAGGGGCAGCTGCGCGTCCTGCGCAAAGCCCGGGAAGGAGATCGCGCCGCCGGCGCCGGCGAAGGCCGCCGCCGCCACGCTCGCCGCCGCGGCCACGCCGACGATCAGGGCAGTCTTTCTAGAGGATTTCGAACTCATCTTGTCCTTCAAGCTGGTTCCGGTCCCGCGGGAGCCGGTTTCTTACCAAAACTAGGCGCGATAGGCCGCCACGCCAAGGGCGCTCGCTTAATTCGCGTCCGCAGGCCCCGGTTAGGACCCTTCTTAGAAATTGGTGAGGCCGAACTGCGGCCTCACGGTGTCATTGCGCCAGCTTATCGGGCGGATTGTTTTGCAATTGTTTCAGAGCCTTGAGCTCGGCCGCGGAAAGTTCCGTCTCTGCGGGGGCGGCGCCGGCTTCGGTGTCGCGGCGGCGCAGGAAAATCAGCCCACCGCCGATCAGAACGATGGCGAAGGGGGTAATCCATAGAAGCGCGGTCCTGGCGCCAAAGCGTGGCCGCAGCAGGATGAAGTCGCCCCAGCGATCGTAGAGGTGCTGCTTGATCTCTTTGTCCGTCCGTCCAGCGGCAATCTGCTCGCGGATCAGCATACGGACATCATGGGCGATGTCGGCTTCGGAGGCGGCGATGCTTTCGTTCTGGCAGACGACGCAGCGGATCTGCTCGAACAGGCTCCGGGCCCGCTCCTCCTGCGCAGGGTCCTTCAGATAGTCTTTTGGATCGTCGGCGGCGGTGAGCAGGACCGCCGCGGCGATAAGGGCAAGCGCGCGCCGGATCATGAGGGCGTAGCCTCCGCCGGCGTGGCGGTGCGCCGCTTGGCGACGCCAAGCCTCAGGCGCCGGTCGGAGAGAGAGACGCCGCCGGCCACGGCCATCAGGATCGGGCCGACGAAGATCAGCCAGGCAAGCGGATTATGGTAGGCGGTCACCAGCCACACCGGCTGGCCGGTGTCCCCGCGCCGCTCCTCGCCCAGGACGACGTAGAAGTGGTCCAGGCCCTGCGGGCAGATGTGCACCTCGGTGGTGGTGGTCCGGCTGGCCGGGAAGGTGCGGCGCTCAGGCTTGGCCAAGCAGGTGGTCTTGCCATCCTTTGTGACGGTGATGGACGCGCGCTGCGCCAGATAGTTGGGCCCGTCGACATCGGAGACCGCGTCGAGCTTTAGACTGTAGGCTCCCGCCGCCAGGGTGTCGCCCGGCTGCATGACCCGGCTTGCCTGAATCTTGCCCGCGATCTCGACGCAGGCGCCCAGAGCGAAGATGCCCAGCGCCAGATGGGCGATGGTCATGCCCCAGGCCCCGCGCGGCAGCCCGCCCAGGCGGCGGAGGGTTTCGGCCCTCGAAATGCGGCCCAGCTTCACCCGCTCGGCCAATTCGGTGAGCGACCCGGCGATCAGCCAGACGCCAAGGCCGCAGCCGACGGCGGCCAGCCACTTCTTTGGATCCACCAGAATGTAGCCCAACACGGCTGCCGCCAGGGCGACGCCGCCGGCGGCCGATAGCTTGCGCATCGCGCCCGGCAACTCCCCGCGCTTCCAGGCCAGCAGGGGCCCGACCGGCAGGATGACCAGGGCGAAGGCCATCAGGATCCCGAACACCAGGTTGAACCAGGGCGCGCCCACCGATCCGGGCTTGCCGGTGATGGCCTCGATGATCATCGGGAACAGGGTGCCGAACAGCACTGCCACCGTTGCGGCCGCGAGGAACAGGTTGTTGAGCACCAGGGTGGTTTCGCGGCTGATGCGGGCATAGAGACCGCCGCCGGTGAAGCTGGACGCCCGCCAGGCGAAGAGCACATAGCCCGCGCCCGCGGTGATCCCCATGATGGTCAGAAGAATGACGCCGCGGGTCGGATCGGTGGCGAAGGCGTGCACCGAGGTGATGGCCCCCGACCGCACCAGAAAGGTGCCCAGCATGGCGAAGCTGAAGGAAGCGAGCGCCAGGAAGACCGTCCAGGCCTTCAGCGACCCGCGCTTTTCAGTGACGATGGCCGAGTGCAGCAGGGCCGTGCCGATCAGCCACGGCATGAAGCTGGCGTTCTCGACCGGATCCCAGGCCCACCAGCCGCCCCAGCCCAGCTCGTAGTAGGCCCAGAACGAGCCGAGCGTGATGCCAATGGTCAGAAAACTCCAGGCCGCCAGGGTCCAGGGCCGGACCCACCGCGCCCAGGCTTCGTCCACCTTGCCTTCCACCAGGGCGGCGATGGCGAAGGAAAACACCACCGAAAAGCCGACGTAGCCGAGGTAGGTGAAGGGCGGATGGAAGGCGAAGGCCGGATCCTGCAGCACCGGGTTGAGCGACGCCCCCTGGATTGGCACATCGAGGATGCGCTCGAAGGGATTGGAGGCGAACAGGGTGTAGCCGATGAAGAGCACGCCCAGCAGGCCCTGGGTGGCCACCGCCACGGTCTTCAGCCGCCAGGGCAGATTGCGGCCGGTAAGCGCCACTACCGACCCGAAGCCGGTCAGCACCAGGCACCACAGCAGCATCGAGCCTTCGTGGCTGCCCCAGGCGCCGGCGATTTTGTAGGCCATCGGCTTGGCGGTGTGGGAATGGGCGGCGACGTTGGAGACCGAGAAGTCCGAGGTCACGAAGGCGTAGATCAGGCAGGCGAAGGCCAGGATGACGCCCAGGAACGCCCCGGCCGCCGCGCCTTCGCCGGCCCCGCGCACGGCCGCCAGGCCCTTGACCCTCGCGGCGATCGAAAGTCCCACCTGGGCGAGCGACAGGGCGAGCGCCAGGGCAAGGGCGAAGGCGCCGAGTTCAGCGATCAAGGTTTGCTCATCCCGGGCTGGTCGCCCTTCCATTCGCCGGAGGCCTTGAGGGCGTCGGCGACTTCCTTGGGCATGTAGTTCTCGTCGTGCCGGGCGACGACCTCAGAGGCCTTGAAGACCCCGTGGGAGTCGAACACGCCCTTGGTGATGACTCCTTGGCCCTCGCGGAACAGGTCGGGCACGTCCTTGTCGTAGGTCACCTTCATGGATTGGACGTTGTCAGTGACGACGAAGTGGATGCTGCCGTCGGCGAACTTTTCCACACTGCCCTTGGCCACCAGGCCGCCGAGCTGAATCTTGCGCCCCGCCGGCACCTTGGCCTCGGCCGCCTGGCTCGGGGAATAGAACAGGGAAACAGTGTCGCCCAAGGCGAAGATCGAAAGAGCTGCGGCGCCGGCCAGGATCACGGCCGCGGCGACAACGACGCCGAGACGGCGGCGGGCCTTCAGGGATTTGGGGAGCATGGGCATGATAAGCCTCCTATACCCCCCAGATTGGCGCAATTTTGCAGGTCATTGCGGCGCCGCCGTCGCCGCTTCGATGGCGGCGAGATCCCGCGGCCGGCCCTTGAACCGGACCCGCGCGTCGGCCAGGGCCGCGTTCAGCTTGGCGTCATCGCCCAGCACCTTGTAGGAGCGCACGAGCCTCGCCCATCCGGCCGGATCGTCAGGGTTTTCCTTCAGGCGCGCGGCCAGGCGGTCGACCATGGCGACAATGGCCGGATCGGCGGCGGCCTGCGAAGGCACAGGGCCCCCGCCGCCCTCGACCTCGGCGATCTGTTTCATCAGGACCTCCTGCTGCTGCGGCCCAAGGTCGGCCAGCAGGGAGCGCCAGATCATCAACCCCTCGGCGCGGCGCCCGGCCTCGACCTCGCTCTTGCCGATCAGATAGCGGGGCGCGACAGCCTTGGGGTCGAGCTCGAGGGCCTTGCTCAGGGCCGCTCGAGCCTGCGGCGTCACCTCCCCCTCGGCGAGGCGGGCGTAGAGCTGGCCGAGCATGTTCCAGGCCTGGGCCGAGGCTGGATCGATGGCCAGGGATTTTTCCAGGTTGCGGACCGCCGAGAGGGAATCGCCGCTCTCTTCCTGCATCTGGGCGTAGATGCGCAGGAATTCGGGCTCATTGGCGTTCTTCTTCGCCTGCTCGCCCAGCAGGGCGGCGATCTGGGCCGGCGACAAGGTTTCGATCGGCTGTTCGCTCCAGCCTTTCAGCCGCAGCTTATAAGGCTGGTCGGCCATGTCGGGCGTTCCGACCGCGACATAGATGCCCAGGGCCGCGACGCCGACCAGGGCGATGCTGCCCACCACGATCATCCGCGAGAGGTTGCTGGGTCCCGCCTCCGCCGTGTCGGACTTCTCCTTGAGCGCGCGGCGGGCGGCCTCGGCGTTGGCGAGAGACCGCTCCTCCTCGCCCATCAGGCCGCGCGCGGCGAGTTCGTCGTTTTCAGCCAGCTGCCGCAGATAGACGGTCTGCGCCGGATCGGCGACCACGGCCACGGGCCGAAACGAATAGAGGAGGATCAAGGCCGCCGCGGCGGCCATCGCGAGGAAAGCCGCGATCCAGAGAACGATCATGCGGGCTTGCTAGCCTATCGCGCGGGCTTTCGCGAGTGCCTTTAGGCGGCCGCCCGGCGGCGGACAATCTGAGCGGCCCTAGGCCGCCGCTCGGCGGCGGACGATCTGAGCCGCTTTGTCGTCGCGCAGCAGGCCGACGAGCCCCGCTGCGATTTCCAGGAATTCGGCGGCGGTCGCGTGGTGGGTCTGATCCTCGCCGCGCAGGTGCTCCAGCGTATCCTCGACATAGTGGTCAACCCGGTCGTCGAGCTTCTCGATGACCTTGGCCCGATAGGAAGCATAGCCGCCGTTCGGTGCGGCCGAACGGCTCTCGTTGACGAAGGCCATATAGCCTTCCGCCTTCGCCACGGCCTTGGGGTCGGGGGCGGCCTCGTAGCGCGGCAGGGCGCGACCTTTGCCGAATCGGCCCGCCTTCAGCGGCAAGGCGGCGCCGACCGCATCATCGGCCTTGCCGAGCGCCTTCTCGACCAGCTGGGCGAGATCCTTCTTGTAGCGGAAGATCACCATGCCCCAGGGCCCGTCCTTGGCGAGGTCGACGGTCTGTTCGAACTCGGTGATCAGGCAGACCGCGCCGGACACAGCCTGCGCGGCGATCTTGCCGGCGGCGGCGCCTTGGGTGGGATCAAAGGCCTTGAACACCTCGACGCGGCGGCCGAGGTCGGCGATCAGGCGCTCGCCGATGTGGGAAAGCTCCGAGCCCGCCATGTAGCTGTCGCCGGGCCTGTCCATGACCGCCGAAATGACGCGCAGGATCTGCCAGGGCTCGGCCAACTGGGCGGCGAGGATTTCAAAGAATTTGGGACCGGCGTCGATGGCGATCGCCGTTGCGTCCTTGAAGGCCAGGCGAATGGTCACCGCCCGCTCGTCGTTCATGCGGGTAAGCCAGTCCGGCATCTTGCGGACATTGACCCGCGCCAGGGGCGCGAGATCGAGGTAGCTGGCGAAGACCTCCGCGCCGTCCTCCTCGTGGTCCTCCAGCAGGTTCGCCGCGGCGGCGAAGGGCGTGCCGGCCGCGTGACGCAGGCCCTGGGCGGCGTCGGCGCAGAGTTGGTCGAGCACCGGCAGGCTGTCCGACTCTTCGGTCCAGGTGAGCGCCGCGGCCTGGGCCTGGGCCGCCTGCTCCGGCGCATAGGCCTTGAGCGCGGCCCAAAGCAGGTTCAGCACGCGGTGGGGAAAAGTCTTGTGCGGGATCGCTGGGGCGCGCCGGGGGCAAAGGGCGACCAGCGGCATGAAGACCAGTGTGCGGGTGCGCCGTTCGGCCGCTTCGAAACTCACCAGGTCGCGAATTTCGGCCATGGCGCCTTCGACAACGTCGGAAGACAGGGCTTGGTCAAGGCTGCGGATCGCGCCGTCGGGCGCGGTGTCGATCAGGGTGCGGATGACGTGCATCTGCTTGACGGACAGGGCGGACATGAAGGCGACCTTGGGCGGGACCCCCATGGCCCCGCGTGCAACATGATGGACACCGGGTTAAGGTTTGGTGGAAAAATCGAGGGATTCTAAAAACTTCTAACCCTCGGCGCGAGGCAGGATGATTTCCACCTTGAGCCCGCCCAGGGCGGAATCGCCCAGCGTGAGGTCGCCGCCATAGGCCCTGGCGAGTTCGTCGACGATGGAAAGGCCAAGGCCCGTCCCCGGAGTCTTCTCATCCAGCCGCGCGCCGCGCTTCAGCACGTCGGTCCGGCGGTCGGCGGGAAGGCCAGGCCCGTCGTCCTCGATCACCACACAGAGCTTGCCCGCTTCCTTGGGTTCGGCCACGGCGCGGACCTTGCCCTTGCTCCACTTGCAGGCGTTTTCCATGACGTTGCCGATGATCTCCAGGAGATCCTGGCGTTCTCCCTGGAAGGCGAGGTCGGCGGGGCAGGTCCAGTCCACCGCGACCTTCTTGTCGCGGAAGATGCGCTCCAGCGTGCGGGCCAGTTCGTCGAGCACGGGCTCCAGCGGCGTCTGTTCGCGGTTGGACTGGGACCTGGCGGCGGCGCGGGCCCGGCGCAGGTGGTGCTCCACATGGCCGTGCATGGCCTCGGTCTGACGCCGGACGACGTCAGCCAGGACGCCGGGCTTCTTGCCGGCCTCGGCGACCATCACCGAGATCGGCGTCTTCAGGGCGTGCGCCAGGTTGCCGACGTGGGTGCGCTGGCGCTCGACCACTTCGTGGTTGTGGGCCACCAGGGCGTTGAGTTCCTCGGCCAGGGGCGCGAGTTCGGCGGGATAGGACTGGATCAGCTTGTCGGCGCGGCCCTTGCGCACCTCGGCCACCTCCCGGCGCAGGTCGAACAGCGGCTTAAGACCGACCCGGACCTGGATGAACACCGCCGCCATCAGGCCAAAGCCCAGCAGGATCAGGGCGATGAAGGCGGTGGCGGCGAAGCGGCGGGCCCCGGCGTCGACCGGCCGGCGGTCTTCGCCGACGATGAACAGCAGGGGCACATTGCCGGCGGGGGTCGGCAGGACCGACAGCTTGGCGGCGACCCGCAAGGGCTCCTGCGCCGGGCCGATGGTGTCGTATTCATAGGTCCCTGTCGGCTCGCGCCCCAGATCGGCGATAGCCTCCGGCGGCACCGGCATGTTGGGATCGCCCGCGAACAGGGACTTGGACCTGACCCGCACGGCGATGCGGCCATCGGGCCCGATCTCGGCGATCTGCCAATAGCGGCCGGAGTGGGCCCGCTCGGCCCGGCCATCGGTGAACTCCGGGGGGACGACGTCGCCCTCGATGATCTCGGTGCGCGCCAGCAGGCTTTCCACGTGCTCGGCCAGCTGGGCGTCGAACCTCGCCAGGAACTCCCGGCGGAACTGGGCGGTGAGCAGCAGGCTCGCGGCGATCAGGACGGCAAAGCTCCAACCCGCCGCGAGCAGGACCAGCCGGCGCGTCAGCGAGGGGCCGGGGACCTTAAATTTCAAGGTCTAACTCGTCTCGCCGGCTAGGGGCGTGAGGCGATAGCCGAGGCCGCGCACGGTCTCGATCCGGTCGGGACCGATCTTCTTGCGAAGGCGGCCGACGAAAACCTCGATGGTGTTGGAATCGCGGTCGAAGTCCTGGTCGTAAAGGTGCTCGACCAGTTCGGTCCGGCTGATCACCCGCGCCTGGTGCATCATCAGATAATGCAGCAGCCGGTATTCCAGACTGGTCAGGCGCAGGGGTTCGCCATTGACGCTGGCGCGCGCCGCCTTGGGATCGAGCATCAGCTCGCCGCAGGCAAGGTTGGCCGACGCATGGCCCGCCGTGCGCCGGAGCAGAGCCCGAAGCCGCGCCAGGAGCTCCTCGGTATGGAAGGGCTTGGTCAGATAGTCGTCGGCCCCGGCGTCGAACCCGGCGACCTTTTCGCTCCAGGCGCCGCGGGCGGTGAGGATCAGGACGGGCGTCGCGATCCCGTCCCGCCGCCATTGCTCCAGCACCGACACCCCGTCGATCTTGGGAAGGCCCAGATCCAGCACGATGGCGTCATAGGGCTCGGTGTCGCCCAGAAAGGCGGCTTCCTCGCCATCGGGCGCATGGTCGACGGCATAGCCGGCGTCGCTAAGCGCGGACTTCAGCTGACGGGCCAGATCGGGATCGTCTTCAACGACGAGAACGCGCAAACCTTTTACCCTCCGCTGCGGCTGAGGATCGCGCCCGTCTGGGCGTCGACGACAAAATCAATCCTCTGCCCCGAATCGGCCTGCCAGCGGATGCGGTAGACCGGCCGGGGGCTGCCGGGGTCCGGCGGCTCGGCGTCGAGCATTCGGCCGGGGGTGGAGCGCTGGATCTGGGCGCGCACCTGTTCCAGCGGGATGAGTCGCGGGCTCGGCGCCCTGGCCGCCGGTTCACGCTCCGGCGGCGGCTGCGGGCCGTCGAGGACCCTGAAAAGGGCCTGCGGCGCCAAGGCGTTGGCCTGGGCTATCGCCGGGGCGCTGAGCCCCAGGGTCAAGCCTGCCAGGATGACTGCCATCGTCTTCATGAATGGATTTATCGGCCCCTGTCGCTGAATAGCGCCTGAATGAACCTTTTAGGAAGGCGGATACAGGCTGGCGAGCAGTTTCAGCATTCTATGGTAGTCCAGTTGACCGGGCGCCGTCGACCGCTCTCCCTTGGCGGCAAAGGTGAAAAGTGAGCCCTGGCCCGGAAAAAGCAGCCGGGTGGGCGCGGCGTGCTCACCCATGCCGATCACGACCATGTGCGGCGCCGGGCGCTCGGCCAGCAGGTGCGACAAGGTTTCCACGTCCCGGTCTGTGTCGGCCCGCGCGGCGATCTTGACGATATCAGCGCCCGCCGCGGCGGCGCGCGCCGCCACCTCGATCAGCGCCTCAAGCGAGGGCGTGCCTTCAAAATCGTGGTGGGAGACGATCAGCACCTTGTCCTGCGCCTTGGCCAGCGCCGCCACCTCGACCAGGGTCTGGGCCGCGGAAAGCTCCACATCGACCCCGTCCACCAGGGGCAGAAGCGCCTCAAAGAGGGGAATCCGATCTTCTTCCTTCCCGTGCCATCCACCCCCTTCGGCGGCGAGCCGGATGGTGGCGATGGTCGGCAGGCCGGACAGCCGCCGGGCCTGATGCTCCAGGTAGTCTTCCGAGGTGCGGGCAAAAAGATCGACGCGCAACTCGGCGATGGCGACGCCGGCGCGCTTGGCGGCGGCGACCTCATCCTTGCCGTCCGCGTCGGTGAAGCTCACCGCCACGGCGGGACGGCCGGACTCCAGGGCCAAATCGCCAAGTTTGATCATGGGCGCCCGTTAAGGGCCGTCTGGGCGTGCGTCAACGCCTTGCGGGATGAGGGCCGGCCAGCGCAGGAAGATGCCCGCCGCATAGGCCAGACCGTAGATGAGGCAGATCAGCGAACTGACCGTCATGAACGTGTTGAGCCGCGCCACTCCGGCCAGCGCCACGGCAAAGGGCCCAAGACCCCGGACCAGATAGATGGCCGCGATCACCAAGAGACCTGTCCGGAGCAACGGCAGCCGCAGGATCAGCCCGGCCCCTGAAAAGGCGTAGAGCCCCCAGATCGCCAGCACCGTCGCGATGCCCAAGGTCACGAGCGTGGGATAGAGCCTGCCCTCTCCCGCCATCCGCGCCATGGCCTCGCCGGCGCCGAAGAAACGGTACCAGTCCGGGCCGCCCACGATCACCGCCAGATGCAGCACGGCGGCGATCAGGCTCAGGACGCCGCCCGAGATGAGAAGGAATTTGCCGGCCATGGCGCGGCCATAACACGCAAAGGCCAAGCTTGGCTAAAGGTCCATGCCCCGGCCGCCCTCGAACACCGAATAGAGGACGTAGCTTCGATCGGCGTGGGCCAGGCGCAGTTCGGCCGCGACACCGCCGCCAGAGGCCTTGCGCGCGATTTTGCTCCCGATATGCGCCGCGTCGACGGGAGTCTGGGCAATCGCCAGGGGATGACCTGACCGGCTCACCACCCAGCTGCGGTCCTCATTGGGCCGGATGTAGAAAATCTGGCGCATGGGCGTCTCCTCCGGCAACCCAACCGCAGGCGTGGCGGATTGTTCCCTACTTACGCTTGGGGGTGTAGGGCCGATCCCGCCGCCATTCCTCGGCGAAGCGTTCCAGCGCGGGGTCGCTCCCCTCCGGCAGGGTGACGATGAGCCGGGCGAGAAGATCGCCGCGCTTACCCTTGGCGTCGGGCATGCCCCGGCCCTTGAGGCGCAGGGTCTGACCGCTGTTCGAGCCCTTGGGAACGGTCAGGGAGACCGCTCCGTCCGGCGTCGACGCCGTCACCTTGCCGCCCAGCACCGCATCCGGCGCCGATATGGGCAGGTCCATGACCAGCAGGTCGCCCTCGCGGCGGAACACCGGGTGCGGCCGAACGCCGATCTCGATCAAAGCATCGCCCGGGCCGCCCGCGCCCGGCTGGCCCTGGCCTTTCAGGCGAAGGGTCTGACCATCCAGCGCCCCCTTGGGGATGGTGAGGTCGAGCACCCGGCCATCAGAGAAAGAAAGCCGCTTCTTGGCTCCGCTGATGGCTTCCTCCAGATCGATCTCGACCTTGCCGCGGACATCGGCGCCCTTGGGCGGCGGACCGCCAAAGCCCCGTCCGCGGGCCCCGCCGGCCCCCGCCCTTTGGCCAAACATCTGGCCCAGGATGTCGTTCAGGTCGGCGCCCTCGAACTGGGCGCTCTGGCCAAAGGGATCCCGGCCGCCGCGGGCATTGCCGCCGCCGGCCCCGAACGGCCCGCCCGGGCCGAAGGGTCCACCGGCGCCAAAGGGGCTCTGGCCGCCGGGGCCGCCGCCGCCGAACCCCTGCTGACGGCCGTCGGCGTCGATCTCGCCGCGATCGAACTTGGCGCGCTTTTCCGGATCGCCCAGAACGTCGAAGGCGGCGGAGAGGCGCTTGAACCTTTCCTCCGACGCCTTGTCACCGGGATTGGCGTCCGGGTGATACTGCTTGGCGAGCTTTCGGAACGCCTTGCGGATCTCGTCCGCGGTCGCGCCGCGGGCCACGCCCAGTTCGCTATAGGGATCGTTCGCCAAGAGCCGTGTCCGTTAGGGCTTTAACTCGCAGTCTCGCCAGATAAGCTAACCCCCCAAGTACGCAAGGGGGGGACGCAAGGGGCGCCGCATGGCCATCGCAACACTGCTGTTCAGTCCCAAGGGCCGGATTGCGCAGCAAACCTTCTGGCTTGGAGCGGCGATCTGCTCGGCGATCAGCATCATTGCGCTGTTCGTCCCCAAGATCGGCAACCTGCTTTGGCTGGCCAGTTGGTTCCCGTGGATCATGATCACGATCAAGCGGCTGCATGACATGGGAAAGTCCGGTTGGGTGATGCTGATCGCCCCCGTTGCGAACCTTCTGATCGTCATCGCCGCCACCGTCCTCCTCGGAAGGGCCGTATTCGTCACCCTGCTCCAGAAGGACATCGTCCAGTCGACCCTCGACATGGGCGCCGCGGCGGGCGTTGGCGGCATGTTCCTGCTCTCCGGCGGGCTTTTGCTGTTCAACACCATCTGGCTGATCTGGATCGGCGGCACGCCCGGCACGCCGGACGTCAATCGCTACGGCCGGCCGCCCCACTGGCCTGCGGCTTCGTGAGCCGTGGTCTTGCCGCGCCAATCCCGCTAGGTCTTGGGTCATGAAGCCGACTGTCCTCTTGCTGGTTCTCGCCCTGGCGCCCGCCGCGGTCGCCCAGACGCCTGCCCTAAAGGCCGGCCACTACTGCCTGCGCACCGAGATCGGCGGCGGCGAAAGCGATGAGGCGGACCTCATCTCCAGCCAGAAGACCGAGGAGGACCTCACCGCCCGCAAATCCAGACTCGGCCTCCTGGGCGTCGACGTCGACATCACCGAAGCCGGCGGCCGCACCTTCGTCGCCTTCTCCAACTATATGCCCGACAACGGACAGATCGTCCGCTCGCTGGAACCGGCCCCGGCCCGCCGCGCGGCCAACGGCGCCCTATCCTTCACCTTCACCGACAACTGGCGCGCCTCCGGCCAAGGCGAAGTGCGCGGCGAAGGCGACGGCCTTGTCCTGACCATCTCCCGCACCAAGCCGGCCGACACCTTTGCCGGCCAATATTCCGACCGCCAGTTCGGCGAGTTCAAGCTGAACCCCGGGACCTGTCCACCGTACCGCTAGATCAATATGAGTGGCGGATCGGTCTTCAGAGTCTTGAGATCGAGCTTGTATTCGCCGGTCGAGCCGTGCGGCGCGTGGAACGATCCCTTGCCGCTGGCGCCCTCGAAGACGCCATCGCCGGAGCCTTCCACCACTTCCCAGTCGGCCTTGGCTTCGGCGCCATCATAGACGCCGTTCAGCGCCAGGGTCACATTCCCGGCCTCACCTTCGAGCTGGCCTGTGACCCGCTCCATCCCGACGAACCGCGCGGTCTTATCCGCCGCATAGGACATCAGGTACTCGGTCGAACTTTCGCCCATGAGCCCGCCGGCGAAACTGCGCTTCACCGTGGCCCGGGTCAGCTTTCGCCCATCGTCATGCTCCTCGACGGGCTTTTCATCCCAACCCTTGATCTCAAAGTTCCCGGAAAGATGCGTCATGGCTGTCTCCTCTGGTGTTGAGAGGAAAACGCCGGCGGCCAAGCTCGCGTTCCGCCAAGCCGTGGTTGCGGGATTGTTCCTGTTATGTTCTAACCACCAACGCGCACTCTTGACCTTGGTGTCTCCCATGGGCGACAATGAGCCCTTCGAAGTTCGTCAGACAGCCATCTTCGAGGCTTGGCTCGTCGCTCTTCGGGACAAGGTCGGCAGGGCGATCATCCTGCGGCGCATTGCCCGTGTGGCCGGCGGAAACCTCGGGGACGTAAAGTCGGTCGGCGGAGGCGTCAGCGAACTGCGGGTGGATCACGGTCCCGGATACCGCATCTATTTTTTGCGGAAGGAAAAGACCCTGATCATTCTGCTTTGCGGCGGCGATAAGTCGTCTCAGGCTCGGGACATCAACAGCGCCAAGGAAATGGCGCAGGAGCTATAGGCGTGCAGACCCTCCCATTCGATCCTGCCAACTATTTGGACGATGCAGAGTCCATCGCAGCCTATCTGTCCGACGCTTTCGACAGCGGTGACGCCGGTGAGATCGCCGATGCGCTCGGCGTCGTCACCCGCGCCAAGGGGATGACAGAGGTCGCCAGCAAGACGGGCCTTTCGCGGCAGTCTTTGTACAAGACGCTCAGTGAAACCGGGAAACCCGAGCTGCCCACACTCTTGAAGATTGTCGCCGCTCTTGGTCTGAAGTTGAGGGTCGCTCCCGCCGCCTAATCCGTCCCGCGTTCGTCCAGCAGATCGGGCGCTTCGAAGTCCAGCGCGTCCTCCGGGTCCTCGAGGGAATCCTCCGACACCGTCTGCCCGCGCACCGACACTCCCGCCGTGTGCACCGTTTCCGGATCGCCCGAGACCAGCGGGTGCCACCAGGCCAGGCCCCTTCCCTCATGCAGCCGGCGATAGGCGCAGGACTTCGGCATCCAGGCCAGGGCCTCGATATTGCCGGGGGTCAACTGGATACAGTCGGGCACATGAGCCTTGCGGTTCTCATAGTTCGTGCAGCGGCAGGCGCCGGAGTCGAAGAGCTTGCAATGCACCCTTGTCGGGATGACGTCGCCGGTGTCCTCGTCCTCGAAACGCACCAGGCAGCACAGGCCACAGCCATCGCAAAGCCGCTCCCACTCGGAAGCATCCATCTCTTCGAGGCGCTTTGCCTCCCACCAGGGTTTGCCGTCGTCCACCGGCGCGGTCTAAACCTTGCGAAGCATCGAGGCTAATTCAAATCGTGACCGGCCCCCCGGAACCCAGGACCTTCGGCAAGGCGAGCGGTCCGCCGCCAAAGCCCCGCGCCGTCCGGCCCGGTTTGATCACCAGGCTTAGGGGGCTCAAGCGCTGGCAGCGGCTCCTCGTCACCTTCGCCCTGACCCTGACCCTCCTGCTGGTCGCCGGCGGCGGCGGGGCGGCCTTCTACTTCCTGCACGACCTGCCAAAAATCCCCGAAGATCAGGCGCTCTGGGCGACCGCGCGGGCGCCTGGCATGGCCTTTGAGGACAAGGACGGAACCCTGATTGCAACCCGGGGCGCCAAGAACGGCTACCGCGTGCGCCTTGCCGAGCTGCCGCCCTATGCGCCGCAGGCCTTCCTGGCCGCCGAGGACCGCCGCTACTACGAGCACGGACCGGTCGATCTGCGCGGCATCCTGCGCGCGCTCTTCGTCAACACTCGCGAGGGCGAGACCCTGCAGGGCGGCTCGACCATCACCCAGCAGATCGCCAAGACCCTGTTCCTCACTCCTGACCGCACTTGGAAACGCAAGATTCAGGAGGCGATCCTTGCTTCGCGGTTGGAAAGGCAGCTCGGCAAGGACGGGGTGCTGGAGCTCTATCTCAACCGCGTCTTCTTCGGCTCGGGGGCCTATGGCCTGGACGCCGCCGCCCAGACCTACTTCGGGGTCCGGGCCCACGAGCTGACCCTGGCCCAGGTCGCCATCCTCGCAGCCATCCCCAAGGCGCCCAGCCGCCTGGCGCTGAACCGCAACATGGACGGGGCGCTGGGCCGCTCCCACTCGGTGCTCGCCGCCATGCGCGAGTCCGGCTGGATCACCGCCCGCCAGGAGCGCGGCGCCATCGCCATGCCGCCCAGCGTCGTGCCGCCCCGGCCCAGCGAAGGGGACATCGGCTACGTCCTGGACATGGCGGCCGCCGAGGCCGAACGCCTGGTCGGGCCGAACACCCCCGACCTGATCATCCGCCTGACCATCGATGTCGCCCTTCAGGACCAGGGCCAGCAGATCGTCCGCGAGGTGATCGCGACCCAGGGACGCGGCGCGGGCGCCAGCCAGGCGGCTCTGGTCGCCATGACCCCGGATGGCGCCATCCGGGCCATCGTCGGCGGGACCGATCACCGGCTGTCGCCATTCAACCGGGCCACCCAGGCGCGGCGCCAGCCCGGCTCGTCCTTCAAACCCCTGATCTACGCCGCGGCCCTGGAGGCGGGCGTCTCTCCCGCTGACATCCGGGTCGATAAGCCGGCCCGCTATGGCGCCTGGCGGCCAGCCAACTACGGCGGCGGCTACGCCGGTTCGATGACCGTGGAGACCGCTCTGATCAGGTCGGTCAACACCATCGCCGTGCGCCTGGGATCGGAAGTCGGGCGGGCCAAGCTTGGCAATATCTCGCGCCGCTTTGGCCTGACCACCATCCCGCCGGAGCCCGACCTGCCGGTGGCGCTTGGCGCCTATGAGGTGTCCTTGCTCGAACTGACCGGAGCCTTTCAGGTGTTCCAAAACGCGGGCGAACGCCGTCCGCCCTATCTGATCAGCCAGATCATCACCTCGGCGGGCGATGTCGCCTATATGCGCAAGGCGGAGGCGCCCCAGCAGGTCTACCAGCGCGAACTGGCGGGCAGCATGGTCCGAATGATGAAGGGCGTCGTCGAGCGCGGCACCGCTAAGCGAGCGGCTTTGGGCCGTCCGTCGGCGGGCAAGACCGGCACCAGCCAGAACTGGCGCGACGCCTGGTTCATCGGCTTCACGCCGGACTGGGCGGCGGGCGTCTGGGTCGGTAATGACAACGACAGGCCGATGAACCGCGTCACCGGCGGCGACCTGCCCGCCCAGATCTGGCGGCGGTTCATGACCACCGCCCATCAAGGCCTGCCGGTCCGCGACTTCGACTTCCTGCCGGCCGGCTGGGCAAGCAGCGAAGGTCTCGATGAGGAAGAGGCGCCGGAGGAAGCGCCCGAACCCGCGGCGCCCGCCGTTCCCCAGACCCGCGCGGCGGTGCGGGACGATTTCTACTCCAGCCTCGCGGACGACTTCGCCAAGGGCCCCGAGTAGCTCTATAGCGTCCCCAACATGAGCGCCCGCCCCCCTATCCTCGCCCTCAAGGACGTCCGCCTGGCCGACGGCGCGGTCATGCTGTTCGACGGCGTGGACCTCGCCCTGGAGGCGCGGGCCAGGGCCTGCCTCGTCGGGCGGAACGGCGCGGGCAAGTCGACCCTGCTGCGCATTCTGATCGGCATGATCGAGCCCGACGCCGGCGAGCGTTTCATCCAGCCGGGAACGCGCATCGCCTTCGTCCCTCAGGAACCGGTCATCGAGGGCGACACCCTCCTGGACCACGCCACCGCTGGCGGGGCCTTGCCCCACGACGCCGAGGCCGCCCTGGAGCGGTTTGGAGTCGATCCCCACCGGACGACCAAGGGCCTTTCCGGCGGCGAGATCCGCCGCGCGGCCCTGGCGCGGGCCCTGGCCGAAGACCCCGACGTCCTGCTGCTCGACGAGCCGAC
>DGYN01000060.1:751-7167 GCA_002398405.1 Caulobacteraceae bacterium UBA5005 | reverse complement strand
TGACCATCGGCGACGGCCTGGTCAGCCAGATCCCGGCCCTGGTGATCTCCATCGCCGCGGGCTTCCTGGTCTCCAAGGCCGGCGTCGAAGGCGCGGCGGACAAGGCCCTGGTCACCCAGCTGGCCATGAACCCCATCGTGCTCGGCATGGTCGCGGCCTCGGCCGCGGTGCTGGCCCTGGTGCCCGGTATGCCGAAACTGCCCTTCCTGGCGATCGCCGCCGGGACCGGATACCTGGCCTGGCGCCGCGCCCAGGCCAACCGCAAGCCGGAGGTCAAGGTCGAGGAGGCCGCGCCCGCGTCGGACGCCGAAGAGCCCATCTCCCAGACCCTGGCCATCGACGATGTGAAGGTGGAGCTGGGCTACGGCCTCTTGCCCCTGATCAACGACCTGGAGGGCCGCAGGCTCACCGACCAGATCCGGGCGCTTCGCCGCACGCTCGCCACCGACTTCGGCTTCGTCATGCCGCCGGTCCGCATCCTCGACAACATGCGCCTGCCGACCCAGGGCTATTCGATCCGCATCAAGGAGATGGACGCCGGGGTGGGCGAGGTGCGCCTCGGCTCCCTGATGGCCATGGACCCGCGCGGCGGCCAGGTCGAGCTGCCGGGCGAACATATGCGGGAGCCCGCCTTTGGCCTTCCCGCCACCTGGATCGAGGAAGGCCTCAAGGAAGAGGCGACCTTCCGCGGCTACACGATCGTCGACCCGGCGACTGTGCTGACCACGCACCTCACCGAAATCCTCAAGGACAACATGGCGGATCTGCTGTCCTACGCCGAAGTCCAGAAGCTCCTGAAGGACCTCCCGGCCGACCAAAAGAAGCTTGCCGACGACCTGATCCCTTCGGCGGTCAGCGCCACCACCGTGCAGCGGGTGCTGCAGGCCCTGCTGCGTGAGCGGGTCTCGATCCGCGATCTGCCGACCATACTGGAAGGCATCGGCGAGGCCGCCCCGCACAATGCCTCGATCCTCAATCTGGTGGAAGCGGTCCGCTCCCGCCTGGCCCGTCAGCTGTGCTGGCAAAACAGGGCCGAGGATGGGTCTCTGCCGATCATCACCCTTTCGCCGGATTGGGAGCAGGCCTTCTCCGAAGCCTTGGTCGGCGGGCCCGGCGAGGAACGGCAGTTGGCGCTGGCCCCGTCCAAACTGCAGGGCTTCATCAAGGGCGTGCGCGAAGCCTTCGAACGCGCCGCCATCGCCGGCGACCAGGCGGTGCTGCTGACCAGCCCGGTGATCCGCCCCTATGTCCGCTCGATCATCGAACGCTTCCGCGGCCAGACCGTGGTCATGAGCCAGAACGAGGTCCATGCCCGTGTGCGCCTGAAGACGGTGGGAGCCGTCTAAGGTGGTCTTCACCAAGCGCCTTCGCGAGGGCGTACGGGCCGGCGGCATCACCACCTCGATCCGCATCTGGCAGAGCCCCAAGGTCAAGGCCGGCGGCCGCTACGCCATGGAGGAGGGGGCTATTGTGGTGGAGTCTATCCGCCAGATTGAGCTTACCGACATCACCCACAAGATGGCGGTGGAGTCCGGGTTCCTGGGCGTGGTGGACCTTCTGAAGGTCGCCCAGCATGGGCCCGGGCGGAACGTCTATCTGGTGGAGTTCCGGTACGAGGGGCCTTAGGGCAGGTTCATCAACACCGGCAACCAGTGGAGGCCCTGCATCTTTTCCAGGCCCTCCGCGAGCGGAATGGCCAGCAGGAAAAGAAGGCCGTCCAGGAAGGTCGCCACCACGCGCTTGGGAAAGATTTCCACGGCGTCTACCCCCTTCCACAGGCGCGGGTCGGGCAGGAACCTTGGGGTCGTGCGGAGGTATTCGGCGTAAGGAGCACCAAGCGCGCCGCTCAGGAACCGTTCTTCGCGGGCGACGACGAAGCGGAAAACCGCCCAGGTCACCACGGCGCAACCAAGACCGATGGTCAGGCTGCCGGTCTGGGCGCCGAAGCCCGCCGCGCCGAGGATGGAGAAGAAATAGAGCGGGTTGCGGGTCAAGGAATAGGGGCCGACGTCGACCAGCATCCGGCCCTTCTTGCCGCCGATATAAAGGGTGCACCAGCAGCGGCCGGCGATGCAGGCGAGGATGGCGATGAGGCCAAGGAGTTCAATGGCCTCATGGGCGAGAGGCCGCGATCGCCAGGACCCGACGAAGGCGAAGAGGACAAGCGCCAGCAGGACCGCCCCGGCCAGGGCGCCCCGCCGGGCGGCCTGCAGCGGCGAGAGGCTCTTCACATGGGTCTCTGTCATCGCGCGCTCCACAATCGCCCTAAGCTTCGCCTGTAACTGAACCCGCGGGAAGGCGGCAAAGTGGCGCGGCCGCGCTTGACGCGAGGCGTTGCGATCCAGCCCCGCCCCTGATAGCCAAGGGAAAACGGGGGCGGCTGCAAACCGCTCTTCAGGTGGGGTACCAGCTCATGGCGCAATCGAAGGGTTCTCTGTCCGACTGGCTGGTCCTCGACAAGCTGATCACCGGGCCGATCGTCAATCTGATGTATTGGGCGGGCCTGGGGATCATCGTCCTGATCGCCTTTGGGATTGTTGGAGCCTCGGTGGGCCTGGCCATTCGCGGCGGGCCGATGGACTGGCTGATCTCCCTGCCGACCCTGGCCTTCGGGCTTTTGGGCGTCGTCATCCTGGTGGCGCTGTGGCGGGGGTTCTGCGAATTCTATCTGGTGGTGTTCCGGATCAGCGAGGACCTTCGCGCTATCCGCATCCAGAACGAGGGCGCCGCACGGACCAACCAGGGCTATCAGCCGCCGCAGCAAGCCGCGCCCCCCGTCTCCAGGTACTTCCCGCCTAACCCCTAAAAGCTTCCGCCAGCGCGGCCAGCGAAGGCTTCGACGCGCCCTGATCGTTGAAGGCCGCCGGCATGTCGGCTGGGCCTGTGCCCGCCGGACCTCTAAGCCAGCTATCCCTGTCGCGCAGCCCCCAGAGGGTGAAGGCGAACCGCTGTTTGGCGGGAAGGTCCATGAAGGCCTGAGCGGCCGCTTCGGCCTGGACCGCCTGCAGGCGCAGCCGCTCGGTCGAGGAGCGAATGTCGACGCGCTTCATATGGGTGGCGATATCGAGTTCGGAGAGGTGGACCGGCAGGCCGAAGCTTCCCAGGTCCTTGATGGCCGCGGCGACGGCCCCCTTGGGCAGGTCGATGTCGATGTGGGTCTGGGTGCCCAGGCCGCCGAGCTTGCAGCCCTGTTTGAGCAGGGTTTCGACCAGGCGCATGAAGCGGGTCCGTTTGGCCGTGCCCCGTTCCAGATTGTAGTCGTTGAGGAAGAGAACCGCGCCGGGGTCGGCCTCAGCGGCGTGGTCGAAGGCCCGGACGATGTGGTCGGTCTCGCCCAGGGTCCGGCTCCACAGGCTGGAGCGCAGGGCCGAGCCGTCGTCGGCGACCGGCTCATTGACCACGTCCCAGCCGCGGGTGCGGCCGCGATAGCGTCCGGCGACGGCGGCGATGTAGTCGCGGTAGGCCTTGGCGAAGGCGGGCTTGTCGCCGGCCAGGCGCTGGAAGTGGGCGCCGTCCTGGGCGTACCAGATCAGGGTGTGGCCAAAGAGCTGAAGGCCGTTGGCCCTGGCGAAGGCGGCGATCTGGTCAGGGGCGTCGAAGCGCAGGCCGCCATCCTCCGCAAGCATGTATTCCATCTTCATCTCCCACTCGGGCGTGAGCTGGGAGATCTGGCGGGTGAGCAGGCCGGTGAAGGCGGGGTCCTTGAGCTGGCCCGTCATCACCGAGCAGCCGATGTGGAAGGGGGCGATATCCTTCAAGGCGCCAGCGGCGACCCTGGGGGCCTGGCCGTTGGCCTTTTCGCAGGCGGCGAGGGCGAGCGGCGCGGCCAGGACCGCCCGGCGCGAGAGGCTCATCTGGAGGCTCTGCGCAGGCCCAGTTCGTCCAGGGCGGCGGTCTCTAAGCGAAGCGCTTCCTTGGCGGCGGCGGCCTTGGCGGCGTCGACGACATGCTCGTATTTTTTTAGGGTTTCGAAGGCCTCGGAGAGAGCGTCGCGAGCCCCTTCTTCCTCGACCGCAACTTCAGCGAACCGCCGCTCCAGGGCCTCGCGGCGAAGCTTGGCGCCATCGCGGTAGCCGGCGAGGTAGAAGCCGGCCTCCTCGAAGGGCTGCTTGTTGTTGGTCTCGGCCTGGACCTCGGCGTCGATCGCCTCGATCTGCACCTCGATGGCCCATCGGCGGGCGACGATTTCCGACAGGCGCTTTTGCAGGGTCTCGACCTCGTGGGTCGAGATCTTCACCAGGGATGCCGCCCATTTGGTCATGCGGCGGTCCTGACGATCTGCTCGAGACGGGCAAAGGAGTCATCGAGGCTGGTGAAGTCGTCCTTGTCCTGGGACAGGAACTGTTCGAGCGAGGGATTGAGGGCGATCGCCCGGTCGATGGCGGGATCGGACCCCAGCCGGTAGGCGCCGATGCGGATCAGTTCCTCCATGTTGGCGTAGGCGGAGAGCGACTGGCGGGCGGAGGTGGCGATCTCCCGCTCGAAGGGAGCTTGGTTGCCGGGCATGGTCCGGCTGATGGACTTCAGGACGTTGATCGCCGGGAAGCGGCCGCGCTCGGCGATGGCCCGCTCCATGACGATGTGGCCGTCGAGGATGCCGCGCGTCGCATCGGCGATCGGCTCGTTGTGGTCGTCGCCGTCCACCAGGATGGTGAAAAGGCCTGTGATGGGTCCGGCGGTGGTGCCGTCGGGGCGGATGGGTCCGGGACCGGCCCGCTCCAGGAGCTTGGGCAGTTCGGTGAAGACGGTGGGGGTGTAGCCCTTGGTGGTCGGCGGCTCGCCGGCGGCCAGGCCGATTTCCCGCTGGGCCATGGCGAAACGGGTGACGCTGTCCATGAGGCACAGGACATCCTGGTCCTGGTCGCGGAAGTATTCGGCGATGGCCAGCGTCATATAGGCGGCCTGGCGGCGCTTCAGGGCCGGCTCGTCGGAGGTGGCGACAACGACGATGGCGCGCTTGAGGCCCTCTTCGCCAAGCGTCTCCTCGATGAATTCGCGCACCTCCCGGCCCCGTTCGCCGATCAGGCCGACGACGACGGTGTCGCAATCGGCGCCCTTGGCGAGCATGGAGAGCAGCACCGACTTGCCGACGCCGGAGCCGGCGAAGATGCCCAGGCGCTGGCCGCGGCAGGTGGTGGTGAAGACATCCATGGCGCGGACGCCCAGATCGATGCGCTCGCCTACTCGGCCCCGGGCGTGGGCGGGCGGCGGCGGGGCTCTCAGTGAATAGGGGGCGGGGCCCTGGGGCAGGGGCCCCTTACCATCGATCGGCTGGCCAAAGGCGTCGATGACCCGGCCCTTCCAGGCCAGGGTGGGTCGAACGGCCGCACCCTGCGGCATGATGCGGATGTCCGCGCCGGGGGCGACTCCCTCTACCGGACCGAAAGGCATGAGGAGCGCTCGCGTGTCGCGAAAGCCGACGACTTCAGCGGCGAGGGGGGTGGCGTTGAGCCGCTCGATCTCCGCCCGCGCCCCGATGGCCAGGCGCGTCAGGCCGCCTCTGGCTTCGACCAGCAGGCCGTTAACGGCCGCAACCCTTCCGGAGATCGTCAGGGGATCAATTCGGTCTACGGCGGCGATTAGATTGCGCAACGGTTGGGGCCTCGCCGGATGAGGGCCAAGTGTCCGCCCATCGCGGTTAACCACCGGTGAAAGGGCTTGATGAATGAAGGGGCTTTCGCGGATTCACGAAAGAGTCATCGCCTCTGCGACCCGACGCCGCGGTTCGACTCTTGCCGCCGATTCGCAAACCGCGTTAACGATTCGGATACCGGTTTTTCACTATTAACGAAGGTAAATTAACTCGCTGGCAAGATTGCCTAACGGGGTTGGAGGCGGATTCCGGTAATCCGCGGGCTGTTAAGCGCTTCGTGCGCAAAGGGGACCAGGATGCGCGTACTGTTGATCGAAGATGACAGCGCCACAGCGCAGAGCATCGAACTCATGCTGAAGTCGGAAGGCTTCAACGTCTATACGACCGATCTGGGGGAAGAGGGCGTCGACCTCGGCAAGATCTATGATTACGACCTCATCCTGCTGGACCTGAACCTGCCCGACATGAGCGGCATGGACGTGCTGCGCACGCTTCGCGTCGGCAAGATCAACACCCCGGTGATGATCCTCTCCGGCACCAGCGAGATCGACACCAAGGTGAAGACCTTCGGGGCCGGCGGCGACGACTATATGACCAAGCCCTTCCATAAGGACGAACTGGTCGCCCGCATCCACGCGGTGGTCCGCCGCAGCAAGGGCCACGCCCAATCGGTCATCAAGACCGGCGACATCACGGTCAACCTCGACGCCAAGACCGTCGAAGTGAACGGCATCCGCGTTCACCTGACCGGCAAGGAATACCAGATGCTGGAGCTGCTCTCGCTGCGTAAGGGGACGACGCTGACCAAGGAGATGTTCCTCAA
>DGYN01000060.1:0-438 GCA_002398405.1 Caulobacteraceae bacterium UBA5005 | reverse complement strand
TGGGGCCGCGGCTATGTGCTGCGGGATCCGGCGGAAGGCGTCCAATCGGTCGCCGCCTAGTCTTTCTAGTCTCTACCCACCGATAACCTTACGGCCGTTCCGGAGAACCCGGGACGGCCGTTTGGTTTTGGGATCAAGGCGCGCTGCACCGCTCGGGGTCTGACTCCCGGCTTGCTACAGGCCCAGCGGATCGAAGGGTTTGTTGGGCTGGGCCAGGGGATCGAAGGCCGGGGCGGGCGGCGGCGCGCCCGGGAAGCCCGGGGCCGGCGGGTTGAGGGCCTGGGTCTGGGCCGGGGCGCCGGGCATGGCGAACCCGGCGGGCGGGGCGCCGCCGCTGAGGATGCTTGTGCATTCGTAGCCGCGCATCTGCGGGCCAAGGGCGGCGACGCAGGCCTGATAGGCGGCGGCCCCCGCGGCCTGGCGGTCGGGAAGGGCGCC